>CANDJR010000032.1 GCA_947385105.1 uncultured Eubacterium sp. | reverse complement strand
CGTAGGCTTAAAAGAAGCGACTGGAAATATCGCACAGGCGTCTAAAACGATGGATCTGACAGACGGTATGCTGGATATGTATTCCGGGGAGGATGGGATTGTACTTCCGCTGCTGGCAATTGGTGCGATTGGTGTAATTTCAGTATGGTCAAATGTTGCACCAACAGATGTGCATCTTTTGTGCCAGAGCTTTTTTGATGGGGATCTTCAAACAGCGCGCAAGCTGCAGAGAAAAGGATTGCCTTTAATCGACGCTTTGTTTAGCGAAGTAAATCCAATCCCAGTGAAAAAAGCGTTAAACCTGATGGGCAAGGATGTAGGTTCTTTGCGTGCGCCGCTATGTGAAATGACACAGGAGAATGCAAAGAAGTTAGAAACTGTAATGCAGGCATACGGGCTTCTTTAATTTACAATGATATCGTTACATAAGATGGAGGCAAAGAACATGACGAGAGTAATCTTACATGGCTGCAATGGAAACATGGGCCGGGTCCTTACTGGGATTTGTGAGAAAGATGCACAAATAGAAATTGTAGCTGGCATTGATGCGTACGATGGTATCAAAAATGAATATCCAGTGTTTACAAGTGCTGCAGAGTGCAATATTTCAGCAGATGTAGTCATTGATTTTTCGACGGCAAAGGCAGTGGATGCATTGCTAGAATACTGCGTGCAAAAAGAGGTGCCGGTTGTGTTATGTACGACTGGCTTGTCAGAGGAACAACTGTCTAAAGTACAAAAGACAGCAGATAAGGTAGCAGTACTGAAATCTGCGAATATGTCACTTGGAATCAATACGTTATTTAACTTACTGAAAAAGGCAGCTGGAGTGTTAGCGCCAGCAGGCTTTGATATGGAAATTGTTGAAAAGCACCATAACCAAAAGCTGGATGCGCCAAGCGGCACAGCGTTAGCTTTGGCGGATGCCTTAAACGAAGCGCTGGATCAAACGTATGCATACCGCTATGACCGCAGCCAGGTGCGTGAAAAAAGAAGTGCCAATGAAATTGGTATCGCATCTGTCAGAGGCGGGAGCATTGTAGGGGAACATGAAGTAATCTTTGCAGGGACAGACGAAGTGATTACCTTCCAGCATACGGCTTATTCCAAAGCTGTTTTTGCAAAAGGGGCAGTCGAAGCTGCAAAATTTTTGGCAGGCAAAGCAGCGGGCATGTATGATATGTCAGATGTGATTGCAGACAAATAATTTTCAATAGATAAAAATTGATAATATTTCTTTGTTGCATTTGTTATGAAAGAGACAAAATGAAAACCGTAAGAAAATGATTCAGGAGTGCAAAAATTCCATTGCCGAAGGCAATTTTAGATGAATTTTTGCATGTTACTGAGAACGGAGTGAACAGTAACAAAAAATGCTCTTGGCTGTGGTTGTATCACAGCTAAGGGCATTTTTATGCATAGCCTTATGCACACGCAGCATTTGAAACTATAAGAGTGCAATATTGTTGTTTTTACATGCAAGTTCCAGTTCTTTTGGCCAAATCGAACACTGTACTTCGCCGATATGCGCTTTGCGCAGGAAAAACATGCAAATACGCGACTGGCCAATACCGCCTCCGATCGTGTATGGAAGTTCTTTTTGCAGGATTGCTTTTTGGAAAGGCAGATTTGCGCGTTCCGGGCAGCCAGCTTTTTCCAATTGCTCTAATAAAGAGACTTCATCGACACGGATGCCCATCGAAGAAAGCTCTAAGGCAATATCAAGCACTGGGTAATAGACAATAATGTCTGCGTTTAATGCCCAGTCGTCATAATCCGGCGCACGGCCGTCATGTCTGTTACCAGAAGCAAGCAGATCTCCGATTTGCATCAGGCAGACAGCGCCTTTTTCCTTTGCAATCAAATATTCACGTTCTTTTGGCGTTTGATTCGGATACAGGTCTTCCAGCTCCTGCGTGGTCAAAAAGAAAATATCATGCGGCAAAATCTCATGGATATAGTCGTATTGAATAGACATATATTTTTCTGTTTTGCGCAGTACCTTATATACAGTTTTTACAGTATCTTGTAAGTAGGAAAGCGTACGCTGTTCCTTTGTCATAATTTTTTCCCAATCCCATTGGTCTACAAAGATAGAATGGATATTGTCAGTATCCTCGTCGCGGCGGATGGCGTTCATATCTGTATACAAACCTTCTCCTGGCTGAAATCCGTATTTGTGCAGAGCAAACCGTTTCCATTTTGCAAGGGAATGGACGACTTCTGCGATCTGGCCATTTTGTTCTTTGATATCAAAAGAAACTGGACGCTCGACACCATTTAAATTATCGTTTAATCCAGACTGCGGCGTGACAAACAGCGGTGCAGATACGCGCGACAGATTTAAGTTGAGCGACAGCAGGTTTTGAAAGAAATCCTTGACTGTTTTAATTGCTACCTGTGTATCATGCAGGCTTAATTGTGAGTGATAGTTTGAAGGAATCATTAAGTTGTTTGCAACATGATTACCAGAAAAATTGTTCATAAAAGGTTTCCTCTTTTCCATTTAGAAAGTTTTAAGTAAAGCGTTTTTATTATAGCAGTCTGTCAGACTGTTTTCAAGAGAGAAAACGTTGAATGTAAGGGAACAGCTTGCTGCTATGGATGATATAGCTGCCATGATCTTCTTCCTGGAGAATTTCAAGCTGTGAAAAAGGCAGCTTATCTGCAATCAATTTTGTATGGGCAGGTTTGACAATATCCTTACTTCCAGCAGTGACAAGTACAGGGATTTGTATTTTGGCAAGTGAGAGCGGATCGATTTGCGGTTCTTCCAGCATCATACGCTCTAACGGGCTGTTTGTTTTCCGGTAATGCTGCTTGATTTTAAAAAGGCATGTCTGCTTTAGACCATGAGGATTTAAATTAACACCGCTTACGATGAGCTTGGAAACAAGCTTTGGATAATGCAGGGCGAGTAAAATTCCGATAATACCTCCGTCGCTGAATCCAAAAATAGCAGGACGTTCAATTTCTAAAGAAGTGATAAGTTCCGCGATATCATCCGCCATTGCGTCATAATGATAATCTTCTGTTGGGTTGCTTTCTCCGTGGCCGCGGCTGTCTATGGCATAGACTGTATGCGTTTCTTCTAACAAAGGCGTGAGGGCGTCAAAAATCGTATGGTCTTCTCCATTGCCGTGCAGGAGGAGGAGGGGATTGCCTTGCCCTGTTTTTTCATAAAATAAAATCTGTCGGTTGATGTGGATATACATGGTTGTCCTTTCTTTCTTTTTATTGCACAGTTCTTTCGTTATTTGTGCATTACATGGTTGTGCCGTTCATTTTTCTCTGAAAAAAGCGTCAAAAAGAGTTATTTGATTGATATTATAAGTTCTATAGGTTAAAAAGTCAAATTTAATTCCGCTGAAGATTTCTTTGCCTACAGAGGGTATGCAAAGTAGAAAGAAAGTAATATAAATTAAGAATTCATTTTCGAAAAGTGATTCAGCAAAAAGTAATTTTTCGTTATTAGTGTATGCATATCGAATAAAAATAACTGGACAAAATTACGTAAATTTTAGAAAGAATTACTTGAGAAAGGAAAGGGGTCTATGTTATCATGAACATAAACTGATAAACAAAACATATGAGTAAAGCAGGTAGGAGTGTAAGCAAAGATATGGAAAGAAACATCATTTTAGTAGCAGATGACCAAGAGATCAACAGAGAAATCTTAAAAGTAATTTTTGAGGAACAATATCAGATTCTGGAGGCATCAGACGGTGCGCAAGCCATTTCTATCTTAGAAGAACGTAATCAGGAAATTATTTTATTTTTCCTTGATTTGCTTATGCCCAAAAAATCTGGTATGGATGTGCTTGATTATATGTACAAAAAAGGGTATATGGATATCATTCCAGTCATTATGATTACTGGGGAATCTACGGATGCCTCTGACGAGAGAGCTTATGAATACGGCGTTTCGGATATTATTTATAAGCCATTTTCACCAAAGGTTGTCATGCGCCGTACTATGAATATCATTGAGTTATTTGCGCATCGTATTGATATTGAGACACAGCTGGAGGAACGGACAAGACAGCTGCGTGAAAGCAAAGAAAAGTTAGAAAAGAGCAATGAGTTTTTAATTCATGCATTAAGCTCTGTTGTGGAGTATCGCAGTTTAGAATCTGGCGAACATATCCAGCGTGTGCAGTATTTGACCAAAATCTTATTAACGCATTTAAGGAAATACTTTCCCAAATATGCCATTACACAGGAGCAGGCGGATTCCATTGTCAATGCATCTGCACTGCATGATCTTGGTAAAATTGCAATTCCAGACAGTATTCTGTTAAAACCAGGCAGGCTGACAGATGAAGAATTTGCAGAAATGAAAAAACATACCATTTATGGATGTGAGCTGTTAAATGAGTTTAAACAGGAAGAGACAGAGTTTTACCGGTACTGTTATGATATTTGCAGATACCACCACGAGCGTTATGATGGATCTGGCTATCCGGATAAACTTGCAGGGGATGCGATTCCAATTTGGGCGCAGATTGTGTCAATTGCAGATGTTTTTGATGCACTGGTAACAGAGCGTGTGTATAAAAAGCCATTTGCAGTAAGAGAAGCCATCCGTATGATCCAAGAAGGCGAATGCGGAGTGTTTTCCGATGAAATACTTGAATGTTTCCGTTTGGCAAAATACGAACTCATCCGTGCAGCCGAAGAAAAGCTTTCCCATTCAGATTTAGAGGCTGAGATATAAGGAAACACACTGGCTTTAAAAAGACAGCATATATAGAGTGATATTTTTTGATTCGAAAAAAAGTGTAAAGATATAAATTTAATGCTTGCATTCAGAAATAGTATGTGTTAAGATAAGGCCCAAGAAAAATGAGCTTATTTTTTGAAACATGCTTTTTGCAAGCTGCTTTATTCCCGCGAGCAACGAGCCAAGTGGCTGCTTGCAGACATTTGGCGACTGCCGCGAGGGTCAAAGACCCCGCTGCTCTGTAGCGCTGCAAGTTTGATACCCTGTTGCTTGCAGCGGGGTCTTTGATTGAATTTGGAGAAAGGCATGAGAAATAAATATTTTAGTTAAATGCTGGGAAGGAGACTCTGTTTCTCAGATGTCGACAGGAATACAATGTCACCGACTGAGAGCATTGTTTGGCAAAGGGAAATAAGGGAACACTCTGGAGCAGATTGGTTGAAATGGCTAAGACAGCACGTAGGTCAATACGTTGTGCGCGTTAAGCATTAAGAGTGGAGTTTGCGGAAACGTTCTTGATTTTAATCTGGAATTTTTTTGATAACTCAATGCGGGTGGTACCGCGGATAAGCAAAAGGATTATTCGCCCCGGGATACAGGATATGTATTCCGGGGCTTTTCTGATCGTACGGCGGATAAGCAGAAGTATCCTGTATCATAACAAACCGGAATAGTTGTCTGTAAATGAAAGCATCAGGGAAAAAGAGGAGGGCTTAGGATGAGCAGGATTTATAGAGATGTGACATTGGAACAGGTGACAGAGGCAGTAATCGGCCAAGAGTTACGGGTAGCTGGATGGATAGAAAATATCCGTGATCATGGCGGCGTGTCGTTTCTTGATATCAGGGATATGTATGCAGTGATACAGGTTGTACTAAAAGAAAGTACACTGCTTCACGGAATTCGTAAGGAGCAGGCCGTTACGATGAAAGGGATGGTTAAAAAGCGCGGGGAAGATACGTATAACCCAAAAATCCCTTCTGGTACCATTGAGCTGGAGGCATATGAGATACAAATTTTAGGGGATGTCTCAAAACCGCTGCCATTTGAGATTCAAACAAGCAGAGAGGTTCGGGAAGATGTCCGCCTAAAGTATCGCTATTTAGACTTACGCAACAGGAGTGTGCAGGATAACATCATTTTCCGCTCCAAGGTGATTTCCTTTTTACGCCAAAAAATGGAACAGCTTGGCTTTTTAGAAATCCAAACGCCGATTTTATCGGCGTCTTCACCAGAAGGTGCCAGAGATTATCTTGTACCTTCAAGAAAGTTTAAAGGCAGGTTTTATGCCCTTCCACAGGCACCGCAGCTATATAAGCAGCTGCTGATGGTATCTGGATTTGATAAGTATTTCCAGATTGCGCCATGCTTTCGGGATGAAGATGCACGGGCAGACCGTTCGCCAGGTGAATTTTACCAACTGGATTTTGAAATGAGTTTTGCTACACAAGAAGATGTGTTTGCAGTCGCACAAGAAGTTGTTTCAGCCGCATTTTTGGAATTCGCACCAAAGAATTTTGAGATTACAAAAGCGCCGTTTCCGATTTTCAGTTATCGGCAGGCAATGCTTGAGTTTGGTACGGATAAACCTGATTTGCGCAACCCACTGCGTATTTTGGATGTTACCGCTTTTTTCCAAAAATGTACGTTTGCGCCGTTTATTGGAAAGACGGTTCGCGCGATACGTGTGCAAGAGCCGATGTCAAAAGGCTTTCATGAAAAGCTGCTGGCATTTGCAACAGGTATTGGTATGGGAGGGCTTGGTTATTTGGAGGTCATGCAGGACAATACGTATAAAGGGCCGATTGCTAAATTTATTCCAGACAGCTGTAAAATGGAGCTGGATACGCTTGTATGTGCTTCAAAAGGAGATACCATCTTTTTCATCGCAGATCAAATGGAACGTGCGGCATATTATGCGGGTATGATCCGAAACGAACTGGGGGAAAAGCTTGGCTTATTGGAACAGCATGCATTTCGTTTTTGCTTTGTCAATGACTTTCCGATGTATGAAAAAGATACAACTACAAAAAAAATCGGGTTTACACATAACCCATTTTCCATGCCAAAAGGCGGACTTGCGGCATTCGAAACAAAAGATCCGCTGGATATTTTAGCATACCAGTACGATCTGGTATGTAATGGCGTTGAATTATCTTCCGGGGCAGTGAGAAACCACGATTTACAGATTATGAAAAAAGCGTTTGCAATTGCAGGATACAGCGAAGAAATGCTGGAAACAAAATTTGGGGCTTTGTACCATGCGTTTGCATATGGCGCGCCGCCGCATGCAGGCATGGCGCCTGGAATTGACCGTATGATAATGCTGTTGTGCGGGGAAGAAAATATCCGTGAGGTGATCGCATACCCAATGAACGGAAATGCACAAGATGTTATGTGCGGCGCGCCAAATACGATAACACAACACCAATTGCGTGAAGCGCATATTAAAATCCGGGATTAAGGGGGGAACTTTTATGGCGGATGTAATGACAGATGATATGATTGAATATGTAAGCATTCTTGCAAAGCTGGAGCTGACCGAACAAGAAATAGAAGATGCAAAAAAGGATATGGAGCGTATGCTTGCTTATATTGACAAATTAAATGAGCTGGATACAACGGGTGTTTCGCCTATGTCGCACGCCTTTTCCACATCCAATGTCTTTCGCGAGGACATTGTGACAAATGAAAACGGGCAGGAAGCGGCGCTTGCAAACGCACCACGGCAAAAAAATAAAAGCTATGTAGTGCCAAAAACGATTCAGTCATAATGATGGGAGGACATGTATGAGTCTTACAAGCTTAACGGCTGTTGCTTTAGCAAAAAAAATAAAAGCAAGGGAAGTTTCTGTGGAAGAAGCGGTACGGGATTCTTTGACGCAAATACAGCAAAAAGAAGCGGATCTGCATTGTTTTATCACAGTCGATGCAGATGGTGCGCTCAGGCAGGCGCGTGAAATTCAAAAAGCAATCGATGCAGGAGAATGCAGTGGCCCGCTGGCAGGAGTTCCCATTGCGGTAAAGGATAATCTGTGTACGAGAGGGCTTCTTACGACTTGTGGTTCGAAAATACTGTCAAACTTTGTGCCTTCGTATACAGCACAAGCAGTGTACAGTTTAAAACAGGCAGGTGCAGTCATTTTAGGAAAAACAAATATGGATGAATTTGCAATGGGATCTACGACAGAGACGTCTTATTTTGGCCTGACAAAAAACCCTTGGAATCTTGCTTATGTGCCAGGCGGATCTTCCGGCGGATCTTGTGCGGCAGTTGCAGCAGAAGAATGCGTTTGTGCGTTAGGTACAGATACGGGCGGATCGATTAGACAGCCGGGCGCATGGTGCGGTGTGACTGGATTAAAGCCGACTTATGGGACAGTATCCCGCTACGGACTGGTTGCCTATGGTTCGTCTTTAGACCAGATCGGGCCGATTGCCAAGGACGTTGCAGACTGTGCAGCGATGTTGGAGGCTATTGCTGCATATGATAAAAAAGATGCCACTTCCATGCAGCGTAAAGATACGGATTTTACATCTGCGTTGTCAGACGATATAAAGGGGATGCGAATCGGCATCCCGCGGGACTATTTTAAAGATGGCCTGGACCCGCAGGTAAAGACAGCTGTGCTTGCAGCAGCAGATGTGCTAAAGGAAAAGGGCGCAGTATTAAAAGAGTTTGACCTAAGCCTGACAGACTATGCAGTGCCTGCCTATTACGTCATTGCATGTGCAGAAGCAAGCTCAAACTTAGAGCGGTTCGACGGGATTAAATATGGCTATCGCGCAAATGCGTATGAGGGACTTCATATGATGTATAAAAAAACCCGTTCCGAAGGATTTGGCGCAGAGGTAAAACGCCGTATTATGTTAGGCTCTTTTGTGTTAAGCGCTGGCTATTATGATGCTTATTACTTAAAAGCGCTGCGTACAAAGGCATTGATCAAACAGGCATTTGATACTGCCTTTGCCTCCTTTGACTGTATTTTAGGGCCGGCTGCGCCGACAACAGCTCTGAAAATAGGGCAGGGGTTATCTGATCCGCTGAAAATGTATTTGGGCGATATCTATACTGTATCTGTAAACCTGGCTGGCCTTCCGGCAATCTCAATTCCAGTAGGGACGGATGATTTGGGACTTCCAATTGGTATGCAGCTGATTGGCGGCTATTTTCAGGAGAAAAACATTATTCGTGCAGCTTATGCATTTGAACAGACAAGGGCGTATGTCCGCTGTCCTTATGCAAAGCAGTAGAAAGGAGCGGCTAAGATGAAACAATATGAAACAGTCATTGGGCTGGAAGTCCATGTAGAGTTAGCAACAAAAACAAAGATATTTTGCGGCTGCTCTACCGCGTTTGGAGCGGAACCAAATACGCATACGTGTCCGGTCTGCACAGGTATGCCTGGATCTTTGCCGGTTTTAAATAAACAGGTTGTAGCATATGCAGCAGCTGTAGGCATTGCAACGAACTGCGAGGTGATGCCTGTTAGCAAATTTGACCGCAAAAACTATTTTTATCCGGATAACCCGCAAAACTATCAGATTTCGCAGCTGTATCTTCCGATTTGCCGTAATGGAAAGGTAGAAATCCAGACACCTACTGGTAAAAAATATGTGGGCATTCATGAAATTCATATGGAGGAGGATGCTGGCAAGCTCATCCATGATGAATGGGAGGAAGTCTCATATGTCGATTATAACCGCTCAGGCGTGCCATTAATCGAAATTGTCTCTGAACCGGACATGCGCAGTGCACAGGAGGTCATTGCTTATCTGGAAAAGCTGCGGACAACCATACAATATTTAGGGGCTTCGGACTGCAAATTACAGGAAGGATCTATGCGGGCTGATGTGAATTTATCTGTACGGGAAATTGGTCAAAAGGAGTATGGAGTACGTACAGAGATGAAAAATTTAAACTCCTTTAAAGCCATTGCAAGGGCTATTGAGCATGAAAAGAACAGGCAGATTGATTTGCTTGCAGCAGGGGAATGTATCGAACAGGAGACAAGGAGATGGGACGATACAAAGGAAACCTCTTATGTCATGCGTTCCAAAGAGGATGCAAAAGATTACCGTTATTTTCCAGAACCGGATCTGCCGCCCATTGTGATAAGCAAAGAATGGATTTCAAAAATCCGAGAAAGCCAGCCGGAAATGCGGGAACAAAAGCTGGTACGTTATCAGAAACAGTATGGGCTGCCAGATTATGATGCAGACGTCCTGACAGCTTCCAAAAGGCTGGCGGATTTATTTGAGGAGACAGTGGAAATTTGCGGCAGGCCAAAGAAAGTATCAAACTGGATTATGGGAGAGACAATGCGCTTATTAAACGAAAGCGGCAGGGAGCCGCAGGATTTAGCATTTTCTGCACAAAATCTGGCAAAGCTGGTAGATTTGGCGGATACAGGCGCAGTTACGAATACAGTAGCAAAAGAGGTGTTTGAAAAAGTCTTTTTTGAGAATCTAGATCCTGTACAATATGTACAAGAAAAGGGGTTAAAATCCGTAAACGACGAAGGGGCACTGCGTACAGTCATCGGACAAATTGTCAAAGACAACCCGCAGTCTGTAGCTGACTATCAGGGCGGGAAGGAAAAAGCGCTTGGATTTTTAGTGGGACAGACTATGAAGGCAATGAAAGGAAAAGCAAACCCTGGAATGGTGAATCAGATTTTAAAAGAGCTTTTGTCCTAATACATGTATCAAAACCGCCGCGCCAAAGATTGCTGTGTAAACAACAGTCTTTGACGCGGCAGACGTATGTTTAGAGCCTGTCTTAATATGGAATTTTTTTCCCTTCAAGCCGCCATTGGCGGAATTCTGCAGATGCTGAAAGCAGTAAGTCAGAAGATGAATTGAGCGCTGTTTCTACGGAATCTTGAATGACACCAATAATAAAACCAACAGCTACAACCTGCATAGAAACTGTATCTGAGACACCGAATAAGGAGCACGCCATTGGAATTAAAAGCAGCGAACCGCCTGCTACGCCGGATGCGCCGCATGCAGCCAGTGCAGATAAAAGGCTTAAAATAATCGCTGTTGGGATATCGACCGCGATTCCCAAGGTGTGCACAGTGGCCATTGTCATAACTGTAATCGTAATCGCTGCGCCGTCCATGTTAATGGTAGCACCCAGTGGGATGGTGACAGAATACGTATCCTTATCCAGTCCCATTTCTTCACAAATTTTCATATTAACCGGAATATTTGCCGCAGAACTTCTTGTAAAGAAGGCTGTAATTGCACTTTGCTTTAAGCATTTTAAAATAAGCGGAAATGGATTTTTGCGGATGCACCAGTATACAAGCAGCGGATTTGTAACAAAATAAATACCAAGCATACATCCTACCAGTAAAGCAAGCAGCTTGCCGTATAAAGTAAATGTTTCCAGACCGCTTGTTGTGACACTGGAATAAACTAAGCCCAAAATACCAAATGGAGCTAAGTTAATGATCGTAGAAACGACTTTGGAAATACTTTCAGAAATATCTCCAAGCATTGCTTTTGTCGTATCCTTTGCCCCGCGGAAAGCTACGCCTAAAAGCACTGCCCAGGAAAGAATGCCTACATAGTTTGCATTTGTCAAAGCAGAAATCGGGTTGGCTACTACATTCATCAATAGGGTGCTTAACACCTCGGCAATTCCCTGCGGTGCTCCGGTTGCCGTGTCTGCAGCTTCTTGCAGTACCATTTCAACCGGAAAAATCATGCTGGCAAAGACAGCAATGACAGAAGCAAGAACTGTACTAAACATGTACAAAATAATAACTGTGCGGATGGTGCCGCCATGAGACTTTCCTGCATTGCTTAAAGAACTCATAACAAGAAAGAATACTAACAGCGGTGCGATCGCCTTTAACGCACCTACAAATACGTTTCCTAAAATCTCAATGGCAGAAGCCTTTGGCACAACAAGTGCTAAAATTGCGCCAATGACTAATCCGGCAATAATTCGTTTCACAAGGCTAATGCTTGTCCACTTTTCCCATAGATTTTTCATTTTATCACATTCCTCTCTTAGGTGTTTCATTGCAACAATGGCTTATCAGCCATTTCAGACATGGCAAACAGATTGTAATTGCCAGTCTATGTCATTTTATAATAGCAGGTTGTATCTGTCAATAAACAATTGTATGGAAGTTACTGTGAGCATCAATTCCATCGCTGAAGGCGATTTTAGATGAATTTTTGCATGTTGCTGAGAACGGAGTGAACAGTAACGTATGGAAGAAGTTTTACCCGCCTTTTTCAAAATAGGGGATTGCACTCTGAAAGAAAAAAATTTATACTTATTCTATAGTGATTTTATACTGCAATGAAATGGAGTATTAAAAATGTTGGCTTTACAAGCAAATCAGGAATTAGAACGCACTTACCAAAAAGTAATTCAGGCAATGGATGCAAGAGTCGCCTGGGAAGGGCGGTTTCTTATTACCGGCGATCAGCTTATTTTAGAAGGAAAAGTACGATCCCTTGTGTTTCAATTTGAGACAAAAATGGTATTAGTGGATCTGATTGATCTTGCAGTGGATGAAAATAGAGTGATTGATATCGAAAAGCATCCAAAGCTGCAGGATTTAATTAATATGATTCTCTATGCCTTTGGAAAATGGAGGACATTGCGCGGACTGCGTGTAGAGCAGGACTATGCGCAGCTGAATCAGCTGTTTGAAAGAGTACTAAGGCCTTATTATATTGAACCGTCGTTTCGCAGGGAAAATCTGCGCTTTTATAAAGAAGGCGTGCGCATCACTTACGAAGAAGTACTGGATATCGCCTTAGAGTCTGAAGAAAGGCCCCAGGAAGAACCAGAGGATTGGGCGCAGGCAGAAGCACAGGGGCTTTGGCATACGCTTATTTGGAAAAAGCAGCACAGAGAATTTCGCAAGGTAGAAACTACGCTTGCCGAGCGCCAGGATGACCGCATTGGCAATAATTTTTATCTTGTCGGTTATCTGTGCCCTAAATGCGGGCAAAAAATGCATATGGTAGTCTATCCTGCAAACAAAGAGCAGCGAATCGATACAAACGAAAAAGGGGTATTTATTGCGCGTGCCTATACATGCAGACATTGCCATTCCTTTTATACACCGTGTCCGAATCGGTTGTTAGCAGAAGGAGAAGTATATGAAATGTGCTTTGACGACGACGAAAAAGCTTATGAAGACTATTTAGAGCTTTTAGGACAAAACGGTGACCGTACAGCAAACTTTAAATATAGTGAATACGAAGCATTTTATAAAAAAAGGCTGCATCAAGATGAACAGCCGGACCGTGTGCGGAATGTATCTGGATCATGGGATGAACTAGAAGCATTGGACGAACCAGAAGCATTTAAACAATTGGAATCTTTTGTCAGTAATTTTGAGCATATGCCAGACGATGTGTTCCGGCGCTTTACCTATCGGATCGAAGATGGATTTTATCCTGATGCAGCAGTTGCAAGACATGAACAAGCAATCCAAGTACAACAGCAAAAGCGCCAGGACGAAGCGTTCAAAAAAGCAGAACAAAATACAGGCAAAAACCGTTCCAAAGGAGACACATCGCAACAGCCAGGCAGTTCAAAAAGCGCTTTGTTAGAGCAAAATACACCTGCGAAAAAGCATGCAAAAGGCAAAAGCAAAGCTGCCTATGACGGGCAGATAGAAGTAATGTCAAAAGAAGTAATATCAAAAGAAGTAATACCAAAAGAAGTAATATCAAAAGAAGTAATGCCAAAAGCAGGGGTTTCTGCCAAAAGTTCTTATAAAATGCCCGGTGTAAGCCAAGACAGCAAAGCTGCAAGCATGACCAAAAACAGCAGTGCATTTCGGCAGGCACAAGCAGGCACGCAGGCACAAGCAAGCGTACAGACTGGAAATGGAACAGAAATCGAAAAATACCAGGCCCGTTTGGGTGTGTTAAAGCGTTTATCTGACAGACAAAGGACAGAATTAAAAAGACAGATTATCCATGATCCAGCATTGGATGTTAGTCAAAAGCAGGCATTGATTGCTCCAATCGAACAATTGTACATAGAAGAACAAACAGCTGCTGCATTCAAAAAGGCAGATGGTCTTGAAAAACGAAACTATGCACAGATTCAAAAGGCAATACAGGATCTTGACAAAGAGGAGCTTCCAGCAGAAGTAAAAAAGGAATTGTTTGACAAGCTGGATCAAATGCTGCTACAGCGCGGAGAACAAGAAGTACGAAACCTGATTGAAAAGATCCCAGAGCGTTTAGACTGGGCGGCTTACCAGGCGCTGGAAAAAAAGCTGCATAGCTATGAAAAAGTGGATCTGTCTCCTTACCAGGAAACGCTGCGTCAAAAGCAAGATGCCGCCCAAAAGCAGGAAATAGCTAATATGGTCAAGCGGGCGCGTAAAAGAAGCCGTCAGGATCTGGTTTCTCTTATGCAGCGTCTGGAAGGACAGGGCTTTTTGGATGCAACGCTGTCTCCTTATATGGAAAAAATCAAAGAAAAGCTTTATGAATTAGACAGCAAAAAACTGGATGAGATTTGCGACCATGTGCAAGATATGGATTTTGGGCAGGCAGCAGATGCTTATGAAAAAATTGATCAAGGCAATTTTTTACCAGAATTAAAAAATAATGCAATGGAGTTGCTGCAAAAACGGCTGCAGAAAATTCGTACAGACGAATGTGAGCTGTTAGTACATAAATTGCAGGACGAAATGAGGGGTAAGATTCATTACAATGAAAGACATCATTTTTATCCTGCCAGGAAAGTCATGCTAAAGACAGCGCAACCAAGTGAAATCAATGCGATTCATACAGCATGCAACACTTATGCTGCTGACAGGAGCATGTTTGAATATCCCATTTTAGTCGCAGATACTTCCCGGCACAACAGCGGCAGAGAGGGTATGATGCTCACGCCGGAAAATCTGTTTTACGGTACAAAAATGAGTTCATATGAAATACCAGTTACTTCCATTGCATCCATTACGGCAACGACCGGCCTATTAAACCGTAAAATTACATTGGAAGAAACAAACGGCGCAAAGCACAAGCTGCCATATGTAGTAAAAACAGACGAAATGACAGACTGGGCGCAGATTCTGGATACGTTTATTCAATACTTACAGGAAAAACCTGCCTCCCGGAAACTGGCTTACCTGGCAAAAGAAACACATGAAACGATTTGCTGTTATCGGTGCGGGTACGTCTATCAGGGCAGTGCGGTCTGTCCAGAATGCGGCTATAAGAAAAACAGGTAGCCACGATGAAAATACATGGAAGACCTTGTGTAGTGTGAAAAAAATGAGTGTCAAGGAGGAAATCAATGAAAAGCATAAAAACATTGCTGCTTTTGATCAATATTTCAATTGTGTTTATTGTAGCAGCTACCATTGGCTTAACCGCAAGAAGCCAGATGAAAACCCAAATAAAAAAATCTTTGCAATTGTATGAAGATACCTTATATGAAAGCTATGATACAAACATTAAGAACCAGATGCAAAGCGTAATGGCACTGCTGGAGCGCATTTACGAGAGGCAGACAGCTGGAGAGATATCAAAAAAGCAAGCGCAGCGTCAGGCAGCTGATTATGTAAAGGCGATCCGCTACGGAGAGGATAATGGCGGCTATTTTTGGATTGATAATATGGACTATATTCTTGTGGCGCATCCGGTGTTAGAAGATCAGGAAGGAGAAAACCGCTATGAGCTTGAGGATCAAAACGGCGTAAAAATTATTCAGACAATTGTAGAAACAGTACAAGCATCCAAAGACGGTGGGTTTAATGAATTTTATTATACTAAGGCAGATGGTGCGACGGTTGCTCCAAAGCGGGCATATTCCATGCTTTTTGAGCCTTGGGGATGGATTTTAAGTACAGGAACCTATATCGACGATATCAAACAAGTGTATGAAGCGAATGAAAAAAGCATGAATGAACAGCTGGTTAGACAGGTGCAAATAAATAATTTGTGCATGATCGGCATGCTTTTGTTTGCGATTATTATTTCTATTTTTTATGCGAGGTTTGTTACGATTCCGCTGCGGAAAATACGTGATTTTGCCATGCGCCTTTCCAAGTGTGATTTTTCGATGCCACTCAAAATAAGAATGAACAATGAATTCGGACAGACAGCAAAGACGCTTGATGATGCGCAGGAACAACTAAAATCCTATATCAGAGATGTATCCAGAATGCTGGGCGAGATGTCAAATGGAAATTTCGCCGTTAGGCCGCAGGTAACGTATACAGGTGAATTTGTGACCATCCAGCAGTCTATGGAAACCATTATCCGATCTATGAATCAGACGCTGCACCAAATCCACCGGGCAGCCGGGCAAGTATCAGCAGGCGCCGGGCATTTATCAGATGATTCTCAGCAGCTGGCAGCAGCGACTGTCCAACAGGCAAGCAGCATTGGAGAAATTTCCCAGCATATGGAACGGATCTCTGTCCAGGCAAAGAAAAATTCCGATCATGCAGAACAGGCAAAGAGCTATGCGATCCAGACCAAGCAGCATATTGACCAGGGAATGGAAAAGATGGCTGCATTATTAAATGCGACCCATGATATTTCAAATGCTTCTGATAGTATTGAAAAGATTATAAGAAACATTAATGATATCGCCTTACAGACAAACCTGCTGGCATTAAACGCGTCTGTAGAAGCATCACGTGCGGGTGAGGCAGGAAAAGGATTTGCAGTCGTAGCAGACGAAGTACGAAGCCTTGCAGAAAAGGTAGGACATTCTGCAGAGGATACACAGGAACTGATTTTAAACTGCCAGACAGCTGTTAAAACAGGCACAAAGCTGGCAGAAGATATGGGAGAAGCGTTGCGATCTATTGTAGAAAAAAACGATGCTGCGCGTAAGCTGGTAACAGAAATTGCCGCAGATTCCCAAAAGCAGGCGGAAAATTCTATTTATGTCAGCAAGCAGATCCGTACAATTTCACAAGTCACGCAGCAGAATGCAGAAACTGTACAAGAAAGCGCATCATCTGGCGAAGCGCTTAGTAAGCAGTCTGAGATGATGGAACAGCTTGTACGCAGGTTCCGGCTAGATAAGAATTAATCAAAATTCTTTTCTATTTACGAAAAAAGCAGAATATGATATGATAGGTTGCGGTGGAATTCACAAGTTCTAAAAAAGCAATCTATATGTTGCAGTACATCGTTTTAAAATAGTTAGGAATAGAAAGAGGATAATGCCAGATGATTTATAACAATATTTTAGACGCAATGGGACATACGCCCTTGATCCGCTTAAACCGGATGGTAGATAAGGACAGTGCCCAGGTGCTTGTAAAATTTGAAGGGCTAAATGTTGGAGGATCGATTAAGACACGGACAGCCTATCAGATGATTAAACGGGCACAAAATGAAGGGCTGATACATAAGGATACGATCATTGTAGAACCAACGAGCGGAAACCAGGGAATCGGGCTTGCGCTGATTGGTGCTGTATACGGATACCGGACACGGATCATTATGCCGGATTCTGTCAGCGAAGAACGCAGAAAGCTGGTACAGCATTATGGGGCAGAGCTTATTTTAATCCATGATGCAGGCAATATTGGCGTCTGTATTGAAGAATGCATGAAGACAGCGCTTCGTATGGCTAAGGAAGACCCTAATGTATTTGTGCCGCAGCAGTTTGAAAACCCAGCTAACCCAATCGCACATAAATACCATACAGGAGTTGAAATTTTAGAACAGGTAGAAGGGCAGATTGACGGATTTTGCTCTGGGATTGGTACAGGCGGGACGATTACTGGAATTGGCGAAGTGTTAAAGGCACAAAACCCTGCCATTACGATATGGGCAGTTGAGCCGGAGAGTGCTGCTATTTTATCTGGCGGCTCGATTGGTACGCATATACAGATGGGGATTGGCGATGGCGTTATCCCAAAGATTTTGAATCAAAACATTTATGAGGATATTTATATTGTAACCGATCAGGAGGCTATCCAGACTTCCAAAGATCTTGCCAGTAAGGAAGGAATTATGTGCGGCATATCCAGCGGCACAAATGTAGCAGCCGCTATCCAGCTGGCAAAGAAATTAGGAAAAGGCAAAACAGTTGTGACGATTCTGCCGGATACAGCGGAACGGTATTTTTCTACGCCGCTGTTTGGGGCATGAATCATAGATACATATAACATGATAAAAGGAGGAATGATCCCATGGGAATGACAATGACGCAAAAGATTTTAGCTGCACATGCCGGCCTTTCTTCTGTTACAGCCGGCCAGCTGATTGAAGCAGATTTAGATCTTGTATTAGGAAATGATATTACGTCTCCAGTCGCAATACATGAAATAGAAAAAATGAAAGTAGACGGTGTATTCCACAAAGACAAAATCGCACTTGTTATGGATCACTTTGTACCAAATAAGGACATTAAGTCAGCAGAGCACTGCAAATGCGTCCGGGAATTTGCCTGCAAGCATGAAATTACAAATTACTACGACGTAGGGCAAATGGGTATTGAACACGCACTGCTGCCGGAAAAAGGGCTTACAGTAGCTGGGGATGTTATTATAGGCGCAGATTCTCACACATGTACTTACGGCGCGCTTGGCGCTTTTTCCACAGGCGTAGGCAGCACGGATATGGCAGCTGGGATGGCTACAGGCAAAGCCTGGTTTAAAGTGCCGTCAGCGATAAAAGTAACGGTTACAGGAAAACCTGCCAAATATATCAGCGGCAAGGATGTTATCTTGCATTTAATCGGCCAGATTGGAGTAGATGGCGCATTATATCAATCACTCGAATTTACAGGAGACGGAATCGCAAACCTGACCATGGACGATCGGTTTACGATTGCAAATATGGCAATTGAAGCAGGGGCAAAAAATGGGATTTTCCCAGTCGACGATTTAGCAAAACAGTATATGGAATCACATTCCAAGCGTCCATATCAGATTTATACACCAGATGAGGATGCAGTTTATGAACAGGAAATTGTCATTGATTTAAGTACATTAAAATCAACCGTAGCATTTCCTCATTTGCCGGAAAATACAAAGACAATCGACGAAGTAGGGGATATACCGATTCATCAGGTTGTCATAGGCTCTTGCACGAACGGGCGGTTAGACGATTTACGCTGTGCAGCAGAAATTCTAAAAGGCAGACAGGTAGCCAAAGGCGTACGTACCATTATTATCCCGGCAACCCAGCAAATCTATCTGGATGCCATGGAGGAAGGCTTATTAAAGATCTTTATTGAAGCTGGAGCAATTGTTAGTACACCTACCTGCGGGCCGTGTCTTGGCGGATATATGGGAATTCTTGCAAAAGGAGAACGCTGTGTATCTACGACCAACCGTAATTTCGTAGGCCGTATGGGGCATGTTGAATCTGAAATTTATCTCGCAAGTCCGGCAGTAGCTGCTGCAAGCGCCCTTGCAGGTAAAATTTCTGGACCAGAGCAATAGGAGGAAAAATCGATGAAAGCAAAAGGCCGTGTATTTAAATATGGAGACAATGTAGATACGGATGTCATCATCCCGGCACGCTACCTGAATTCTTCTGATCCACAGGAGCTTGCACAGCATTGTATGGAAGATATTGATCAAGAATTTGTAGGAAATGTAAAGAAAGGAGATCTGATTGTAGCAGACAAAAATTTTGGCTGCGGATCTTCCAGGGAGCATGCACCGCTTGCAATTAAAGCATCCGGAGTCAGCTGTGTCATTGCAGAGACATTTGCCCGCATTTTTTACCGCAATGCCATTAATATTGGATTGCCTATCATTGAATGCCCGCAGGCTGCAAAAGGAATCGAAAGCGGCGATGAAGTAGAAGTAGATTTTGACAGCGGCATGATTTACAATCATACAAAAGGGACACAATATCAAGGACAGGCATTCCCAGCGTTTATGCAAAAAATTATTGCGGCAGAAGGACTGGTCAATTATATTAATCAGGGACAGTAACAGGGAAACTTTTCGCACGTTACAGGTGCATAAAATTTGAATCAATATGCCGCAGGCGGGTAGTGACCATCATCATGCCTGCGGCTTTTGCATATTTTTTAAATATTTTTTGTATTTCCCGGAAACAGCTACCTCAATATATGCCTGCGCGTATTCCCTGGCGGACAATTCTGTCAGGTAATTGGTTGGAAAGTTCTTTTGTACGCCATGCTGGTGTGCAAGATCTACGGCTTTATTATAGGCAATCGCAGCATCTTGTAATGTCTGATACTTGCCGATGAGGTAATCGCCATGGATATGGATATAGGTTTGATAAAAAACAATACCGTTTTGGATGTGACGTCTTACGCCATGGAAGGGATTAATATTAATAATATTTTCATAACGCAGGTCATAAGGATCTTGGTTTGCAAATTTATAATCTTTATCAGCAACTGCATAATTACGGATTCCATAGCGGGAGAGCACAGTTACCTGCATGCCGTAATCATTCACGTACAGATGCCCGCCCCGTTTTAACAGCTTGTGTCCTGAAAAATAAAATAAGTCGTCAATATCAAACTTATAGACCTCAGAAGGTGTTAGATAATAGTGAAAATAAGTACGAAACAAATATACCGGGTTTTTAATGTACAGCTGATTATCCCGATAATTTAATAATGACACAATTTTTTCGTAATTTAGCAGATAATGGGAAAAAGAAACATTATCAATCGTTACGAAACGGTCTTGCAGCAGCATGCCTGCTTCTATATAAGCTTGATGAGCATTCTTTTCGTCAGCAAAGCTGCCAAGGCTGATATGTTTGCTGCGGTAGGTGATGTTGGAACGGTAATAAACACTGCCGTCCTTTCTTTTAGCACAAAATACACCTGGTAACATAGTGGTCTTCCTTTTCTAATTTTATAGTGTCGGCGATTACGAAAGAATCACTTTATTATAATATGAATCGCCTGGCTTGTCAAAAGCGGAAAAACCAGCAAATTTACAAAATCATAGAATAAAAATGAAAGAGGATAAAATGATGAATCTAATGTATTCAAGTACAAGGGATGCAAACTGCAAAGTAACTGCATCCCAGGCAATTTTAAAAGGATTGGCGGATGACGGCGGTCTGTTTGTGCCTGATGAAATCCCAAAACTGGAAACAAGTTTACAAGACTTGGCAAAGATGAATTACCAGGAAACTGCATATGCAGTCATGAAACAGTATTTGACTGATTTTACAGAGGATGAATTAAAAGGATGCATTCAGGCAGCATATGACAGTAAATTTGATACCAATGACATTACTTGCTTAACATCTGCCAATGGGGTACACTTTTTAGAATTATTCCATGGTGCAACTATTGCATTTAAGGATATGGCACTGTCTATTCTGCCGCATCTATTAATTACATCAGCACGTAAAAATAAGGTAAAAAATGATATCGTCATCCTCACAGCGACATCTGGAGATACCGGAAAAGCAGCATTGGCCGGGTTTGCAGATGTGGAAGGCACAAAGATTATTGTCTTTTATCCAAAAAATGGAGTCAGTCCTATCCAGGAAAAGCAAATGGTAACGCAAAAAGGTGATAATACATTTGTCGTAGGCATTCATGGAAACTTTGACCAGGCACAGACTGGGGTGAAAGAAATGTTTGCAGATAAAGCGCTGGCAGAGGAGCTCCATGCAAAAGGGTATCAATTTTCTTCTGCAAACTCTATTAATATTGGGCGCTTAGTACCGCAGATAGTATACTATGTGTATGCATATGCGCGTTTATTAGCAGATGGCACAATTACAGATGGTGAGAAAATTAATTTTGTCGTTCCAACAGGCAATTTTGGCAATATTTTAGCTGCCTACTATGCAAAGCAAATGGGGCTGCCGATTGCAAAGCTCATTTGCGCTTCGAATGAAAATAAGGTATTGTTTGACTTTTTTGAAACTGGGAAATACGATAAAAATCGTGAATTTATCCTTACGTCATCTCCATCCATGGATATTTTAATTTCCAGCAACTTAGAGCGGTTGATTTACCGCATTGCAGGAAATGATGCGCAAAAGAATGCTGTATTGATGCAGCAGTTATCTGCAGAAGGAATCTATGAGATATCTGAACAGATGAAGGAAAGATTATCTGATTTTTATGGCGGTTATGCGAATGCACAGCAGACAGCACAAGCAATCCAGCAGTTGTATCAAACAGACGGTTATGTAATAGATCCGCATACAGCCGTCGCAGCCAGTGTCTATGAAAAATATAAAGCCCAGACAGGCGATGCGCATCAAACAGTGATTGTATCAACCGCAAGCCCATTTAAATTTACGAGAAGCGTGATGTGTGCCATTGACACGGCATATGATGCAAAGACGGATTTTGAATTAGCAGACGAGCTTAGTAAGCTGGCGCAGATTCAAATC
>CANDJR010000031.1 GCA_947385105.1 uncultured Eubacterium sp. | reverse complement strand
CCACTTCAGGTCACACTCTTTCCCTACACGACGCTCTTCCGATCTGCAAAGCAAAGAAATGGGCCAATTGGGACAATCAACCTTGTATGGCTGCCGCAGTATACGAAGTTTGCTAATCTGCAGAAGAATTGATTGTGGGAGGATAACATACAAAAAGTTATCCGCATGAAGTTCGAAAAAGTAAACTATTCCAATGGCAAACGACAAAATATTACCAGATCGACCGTTAAAAAACGGCCGATCTGTTTTATTTTGTCAATTTATCCCGATGAAATCAAATTGTGCCTAGACAAGCAGTGAGATATACTTAAAAAAAGAAGCTGTAAATGGCTTCCTATCCTGCTATGCGTTAGAAGAAGGAGGTTTTCTAAGTGGAAAAAGTACGTTATATGATTTCGGATGCAGCAAATATTGTGGCAGTGGAATCACATGTTTTGCGGTACTGGGAGGATGAATTGGCATTAACAATTCCAAGAAACGAACTGGGCCACCGCTATTATACACAGGAAAACATACAAGAGTTTTTACGGATAAAGGAACTAAAAGAACAGGGTTATCAGCTTAAAGTCATTAAGCTGATTTTGCAGGATGAGAAGGAGCGTAAAGAGGAAAGCGCGATGGAGCCTGCCATTCGGATTGAAAAAGTGGATGGTATAGGAATAGGTGAGGAGGTTTTGAGAAAAGCGATGACAAAAAACGAAGTTATTCATGTAACACAGAAAACGAGTCAATTGACAGATGATGTACAGCGTGAAAGAAGAATGGAGCAGTTTCAAAATATGATGACTGAAATTGTCCGAAAAGCAATTAGTGAAAACAACCAGGAATTAGGACAAGAGGTAGGCATCCAGGTAGGAGAACATGTGATAAAAGAGATGAATTACCTGATGCGGACACAAGAGGAACAGGAAGAAGAACGTTACCGTAGGCTGGACGAAGCAATTCGTAGTTTGGGAAAGCATGGCAGGCATCGTCAAAAGAAAGAACGTTTAAGCCGTAAGGAACGCAAAATGCAAAAAGAAAAAAACGAAATGGCACCAGATTTAATGATTTAAACGGAACTACATAAACCTTTGCAATAAAAAACCGCCGACAGTTTGCCGGCGGTTTTGTTGAGCATAAGGATTACAGTTCTACCTGCGGCTTTCTGCTCAAGAAAACCAATAGAAAAATTCCTCAGACTTTACAAAGCCTTGGAAAAACTGTAATGAAAATAATTGATTAAGCCTGCTCAATAGCACCTGTAGGACAAGCGCCTGCACATGTACCGCAATCTACACAAGAAGCAGCATCAATTTCATACTTTCCATCTCCAGCAGCGATAGCACCTACTGGACATTCTCCTTCACATGTGCCACAGTTAACACAAGAATCTGTAATTTGGTATGCCATAATTCTAATCCTCCTTAAAATAATAAATACGAAGCTTGTTCGTTGAAAATATTCTAATACAAAATTGCAATTTATACAAGTGGGAAAATAAAACAGAAGACAACTATTTTGTTTTATTTTTAATACACTGCTTGTTTTTCTTTTTTACAAAGTTATTTGACATTAAATAGGGTCTATAGTATATTATAAAGAAAATAAGTTACTGTTTACACAGGGGTTGTCGCACTAAGAAAAACATATACAAGATTTAGTCGGATTTAATTCCAAAACAATACGATATCTTGTATACTCAATCCTTATTGCGACAGCCCCATGAGAACATGATTCAGGAGTGCAAAAATTCTATTGCCGAAGGCAATTTTAAATGAATTTTTGCATGTTACGTGAACAGTAACGAAAATAAGCTTGCAGCAATCAGAAAAGGAGATAAAACGATGGCACAACAGGTTACAAAAAGTACAATGATTGGGGAATTACTCCAGATTAATGAAAATATTGCACCAGTATTATTAAATATTGGTATGCATTGTCTGGGATGTCCATCTTCACAGATGGAAACAATTGAAGAAGCAGCTATGGTACATGGAATCGCACCAGACGCATTAGTTGCACAAATTAACGAATTTTTAGCTGAAAATGCAAACTAGAAATAAGCAGACCGCTTTCTAACAACTGTGGTAGAAAGAATCGTTACGATTCATGGGTTAGGAACGCGCACTGGCTGCGCGTTGCGTGAGAACATGATTCATAAAATTTATCATATGATGGAAAAAGAAACAGGGCTGATACACACAATGGTGTAGCAAGCCCTGTTTTTATGCAGTGCGATGACAATTTCATTTGCCTATTAAATAGAAGCGAATTGCTGTAGAGCCTGGCTTCGAATGATACAATTGAAATGTTCATTAAAATACGCTTCAATTGATTTTGAAAAATTTAATTGTGTTGAGTATTCAGACAGAATATTGCACACTTTATTGAACTCCTCTGGTGTATGGGAGCTTTTATGGAGCACAAGGTAAAACATATGTGTCTGTGTGTCACAAAATAGGGTATTTTCTCCATGATAATATCCATCCAATACGCCGGAAATTTTGGACATTGTATCTAAATTTTGAATCAGGAATAACTTTGTTAAATCAACCGGAATTTCAGCCACGGGAGCATTTGGGATAGTTTCTTTGGATTTACGTTTAACAGCCTGCTCTAATGGTATAAAATCTTCCGCACGGCTTTTTTTCTTTTTGGTATTTTCGGGATTGGATTTTGCTTCCTGCTGCATTTTCTGGAATAAATCTAAAATATCGTTTGCACTTGTAGCTTCATATGGTTCACCCTGATCAAAAGCATTGCCAGAAAGATTATCATCGTGATCAGTATCAGAGAATTTAGAAAAACGCGTATCCAACTCTTCTGGATATTCGACTTTGGTAATGAGCAAAATAATGGTATCTGATGAGATAGGGATTGCTTCAATCATCAAAGGAATATCATCTGCTTCAAATCCAAATTCATAGGAAGCCTGCTGCATCATGTCACGAAACAGATTTTTAGCATTTTCAGTACCATATGCAAGTTCGCTTATTTTTAAATGGCGATCTGCAAGATCTTCTTTGGTCAGCGTGCATCGAATCTGCGTGTCACTTACTTTTTCGATTTTCATTTCATCACTCCCTTAATATGTCTTATGTTATATATTATTATTTAAAATTACTGAGTGTCAATCTTTGAAGTAAACAAAGTATATAAAAAATATATATGATAGTCAAGCGCATTAACGTAAATTTTTAAAAAAATTTATAAAAAGACAGAATTTTTCAAAAAAGTACTTGCCAAAAGCAGGGAACTTATGGTATAACAATTTTCAAGAGATGCTTACATTCTTAGTCGGAAAGGAGCAATCATATTCATCAGTCACTTTTGTTTGGCAAGTATTACATCATTTCCAAAATAGGAAAAGGAACTAGTTGTGATGTATATTTGGCCGAGCATCTGAAGCTTAAGGCTTATCGTGCAGTAAAATGTATCAATAAAGTACATGCTATGCAGCCTCAGCTTCTTCTGGAAATAGATATTCTAAAAAATCTGAAACATCCCGGTATCCCCATCATTTACGATGTTGAAGAAGATGATACTACGTACTATATCATAGAGGAATATATCCAGGGACAATCTTTAGGAGCATATATGCTTCATCAAGATCGTATTTCCGCTGAGCAGGCGGTTCATATTGTATTGCAGGTTTGCAATATTCTGAAATACCTTCATGAGCATAAACCCAAAGCGATTATTTATCAAGACCTTAAGCCCGAACACATTATATTATATGAAAAACAAATCTTTTTAATCGATTTTGGCATTTCGTCTTATATTACCAGTAAAGGAAATGCGTTCCAGTCTTTTGGGACACAAGGCTATGCTGCACCAGAAAAATACCAGGGAATTCCATGCGACATTAGAGCAGATATCTATGGCATTGGAAAAATATTGGAATTTATTGCAGCTAAGATGCCGAAACAAGAGTCTCAAATTCTTAAGCCAATCATCTGGAAAGCGACTGCATATGCCAGAGAAAACCGTTATCCATCTGTAGAAATTCTCATGCAAGCACTCAAACAGATATTGCGTTTAAAACATACGTGATACAGCTAGTGTTTTTAAAACCTAAAGTTTTATACAGGTCAATGTATAAAAATATTTTAAATGTATGTTTGATAAATGGAATTTTATCAGGTGAAAAAAGGTTCGTCGCTTATCATAATACCCAGTAAAAAACAAACAGCATCTCTTAATCAATATGCGGCATGGATATGCAACATACCCATTTATTTTCTGTTGACAAGGAGAAAATAGAGCAAACAGCTGCTGCAGTAAGAAAGGTGGTGAAGTAGGTTACATGGATTTACCGTATGGATCCTGCGGATGCTTATATTTTGATACAAATAAAGCTTAAGGGAATCTATGGTTTTGTTTGCTCATAAAATAGAGAAGAAAAGGAAAGAAAATAAAGAAGAAAAGGAAAAACACTGCAAAATACAACATATAGGCGCAAGCAGACGGAAAATCCATATTTGAATTAAAAGAGAAAAGATAGGAGGAAAGTACCAGTTAAGATGACAAATAAATGAAAAAGACGTATGACACTTACGATAGCAGAAGTATGCATACGTTTCAAATAACTTACGGAAGAAGTATCTGATAAGGCGTATGGAACTAGATGGGGGAATGTCATATCACGAAAATGTCATATCATGATTTACCTGGAATTGTACATTCTGTATGATACGGCTTACCAGTGCATAGGTGAAAAAATGGATAAAGAACGTTTGTTCATAGAGCTAGAAACAATACAGGAGCAGGGGATTGCAATTTATCTGGAAGGAGAAAAAAGCACGCCGCAAACTGTTTCTGATATCTTATGTGTCCGAGAGGATTCCACGTACATGAGAGATTACATATATGATGAGGGGGTGTTAAAGGAGCTGCATTTTGATAAAGTACAAAATCGTTAATCCGATGTGATTCTAAAATAAGAGTACAAAGATATTGATCGAAAAGGAAACCTCAATGCCTTTCAGTCATATATCAAGTATAATGACTGGCAGTAAATGTAACATAACAAACATACTGACAGTATGAAAAATATAAGATGATAGAAAACAGCATGCAGTAGAAAAATATCGAAAAGGAAATTTCATTTATATTTTTCTATGAATAGCTGTAAAAGTATAGGTGGGCAGAAGATAAGATATGGGGATATCGGTTCTGTCCGCTTATATTTTTGATTGTTCCTTGTAAAATGTGAAGTAACAAGTTATAATGATATATATTATGGGAAAAACAAAGATCGTACGTTATCAGAAAAATTGCTTGGAACAACATAGGAGGAAAAACGATGAAGAAAAAAATAATGCCGGTTTTAACTGTGCTGATTTTGATTTTTATCATACTGGTCATTATAATAGCAAGTAAGAAGCTCAAACAATATATGCCCAGCAATGAGGAGGAGGATCTGACAACGTATTTTGGGCTTACAGCAGATGATGAAATTGCCATTGAACTAAATCGCAGTATCATAGAAGAAAAAGCATTCCAAAGGGATGGGGAAATCTACCTGGATTATCATTATGTACATGATAACTTAAATGACCGCTTTTATTGGGATGCCAATGAAAATATGATGCTTTATACAACAGCTGATCATGTGGTTAAAGTATCTGCTGAAAGCAAAGACTTTTATATAGGAAAGAAAAAGAACAGCAGGAATTATCAAATAGTGCTGGTAGATGTAGATAAAACGTATCTGGCGCTTGACTTTGTGGAAGAATATACGAATCTGACATATCAGTTTTTTGAAGATCCAAGCCGTGTCTTAATTCAGACAGAATGGGGCGATATTACAAACGTAGCAGTGAAAAAGCAAACGCAGCTGCGCGTGAAAGGCGGCATTAAGAGCAAAATATTGCGGGAATTAAAAAAAGGCGATACGCTCATAAAAATGGAACCAATGCAGGAATGGACCAAAGTATCTACAGAAGACGGACTGATTGGATACGTGCAAAATAAGCGCCTTGGAGAAGAAACACAAAAAACAGAGAGCCATGCGTTCGAAGAAGAAGAATTTACACATCAAGTCCGGGATTTTGCAATTAATATGGCATGGCATCAAGTGACAGTCCAGGATGCTAATTACGCCATTGCAGATGTATTGAGCAGAACAAAGGGTTTGAATGTGATCTCTCCAACCTGGTTTTATTTAAACGATAATGATGGCAATATCGGCAGTCTGGCAAGTGCTGATTATGTAAAATACTGTCATGACCATAATGTAGAAGTTTGGGGGCTTGTAAGCAATCTGGTAAATCTTGAGGTAGATACAACAGAGGTACTTACCCATACATCGAAGCGTGAAAATTTTGCAAACCAGATTATGGCAGCAGCAATTCAGTATGATCTAGACGGCATTAATATCGATTTGGAAGGATTGGAAGGCGCAGTTGGGGAAGGGTTTATTCAGTTTATTCGTGAATTATCTTTAAAGTGTGACGGTAATGGCATTGTTTTATCTGTAGATAACTATGTATCCTCAGAGTATACAAAATTTTACGACAGAGAGGAGCAGGCTGTATTTGCGGATTATCTGATTGTGATGGCTTATGATGAGCATTATGCAGGCTCAGAACAAGCAGGTTCTGTAGCTTCGCTTGGATTTGTTCAAAAAGCCGCAGACGATATTCTTGCAGAGAATGTACCAGCAGAGCAGGTCGTATTGGGAATGCCGTTTTTCACGAGAGTTTGGGCAGAAACGCCGAAAGACGGAGATGGAGATGATGTAGAATCTGCGTCAGAGGAATATGTACCATACGAATTATCCAGCGAAGCAGTCGGAATGGATGAAGCGCAAAACCGGATGACAGTCAATGGCGCAGAAAAAACATGGATGGAAGACTGCGGACAGTATTATACAGAATATACCAATAATAATGTGACTTATAAAATTTGGATTGAGGATGTGAAATCCATTGAAGAAAAATTAAAAGTAATGGATTCCCATAAATTTGCAGGTGCATCATTTTGGAAACTTAGTCTTGAAAACACTTCTGTGTGGGATACGATTATCAAGTATATTCATTAATTAAATTAAGAATAAAAAACACCAGAAAATGAGCATAAAATTGAAAAAAGCTTTGCAGGCTGAAAAGCAGGCAAAGCTTTTTGGATTAGAAAAAAGAAAATATTTCTTTTTTGCAGTGCTGAACGTATGCTTTTTTTCATATGTATAGTAATAAAAACTCTGGAGGCAGAGAATTTGAAACAAAGGGTAGAGCTTTTCATGTCTATTGTGATTTTAATCTGCGCCTGCATATTAGCCAGAAAAAGTGCAGTTTATGTAACAGGGAAACAGGTAAAGGCACAGCAGGACTGCATCATCATAGACGTTGGGCATGGCGGATTTGATTCTGGAAAGGTCGGGGTCAATGGCGAGCTGGAAAAGGATATTAACTTACAGGTGGCGTTAAAGTTAAAGGATCTACTAAAAGCGGACGGGATATCAGTTATTATGACACGGGAAAACGATGAGGGATTATACGATGAAAATGCTAACAACAAAAAAGTACAAGATTTGCAAAAGAGATGTGATTTAATTAATAAAGAAAAGCCTTTGTTGACAATCAGTATCCACCAAAACAGTTACACAAGTCCGGAAATTAAAGGTGCACAAGTTTTTTATTATGCAAATTCCACGGAGAGCCAAAAACTCGCGCAGATCATACAAGAAACATTAATCCGGCAAGTAGATCCAGAGAATCACAGAGAAGCGAAAGCAAATGACAGCTACTATTTGCTGAAAAAAACAGAATCTCCAATTGTGATTGTAGAATGCGGGTTTTTAAGTAATCCGCAAGAAGCACAAAAGCTTACGGATGAAACATACCAGCAGCAGCTAGTAACTGCAATCCGAAATGGTGTTTTCCAGTATCTTGGTAAATAGAGTTATTATTATGAACGAAATAGACATTTTAATGCAATCTTTCACAGAAAAGGTATGTGCAAATTGGTAAGATCGTGCTATAATGATACATATGAAGACGACAATAGTAAAAATGGATGAAGATAACATAGATTTTAAAAATATCATGCAGGCAGGGGAGATCATACGCCAGGGCGGATTGGTCGCATTTCCTACAGAGACTGTATATGGGCTGGGAGCGGATGCATATAACGCAAAAGCTGCTGAAAAAATTTATGCTGCAAAAGGAAGGCCGTCAGATAATCCGCTGATTGTTCATATCTGCTACATGCAGGATCTTGAGCAGATTGCAGCATATGTGCCAAAGGAGGCAAAGCTTTTAGCCAAAGCTTTTTGGCCAGGGCCATTGACGATGATTTTGCGCAAACAAAAGCAGGTTCCTGACGAAATAACTGGAGGTATGGATACGGTTGCTGTGCGGATGCCTTCGAATGAAATTGCGCTTGCGCTCATACGGGCTGGGGGTGGGTTTGTTGCAGCGCCGAGCGCGAATACATCAGGCAGACCGAGTCCTACGAACGCAGCGCATGTATACGAAGATTTGCAGGGAAGGATTCCTATGATTATAGATGGCGGTCAAGTAGGGATTGGGATCGAGTCTACAATTATTGACTTGACAGAAACAGTTCCTATGGTGCTGCGCCCAGGATATATTACGATGGAAATGCTTCAAAATGTTATTGGGACAGTTACATGCGATCCAGCACTCCTTACAGAAGCTTCTATAAAAAAACCAAAGGCACCAGGAATGAAATATAAGCATTATGCACCAAAGGCTCAGATGGTTCTTGTAGAAGGTGATACCAGCCAGGTTATTTCAAAAATTAAGGAACTTGCGAAGCAGGCAGCTTTGAATGGCAAGCAGGTTGGTATTATCGGGACAAAGGAGACGATTGATTGTTATGAGCAAGGCTTGGTATTGAGTGTCGGAGAGCGGCAGGACGAAGAAACGATTGCTCATAATCTTTATAAGATACTTAGGGAATTTGACAAATCTGATGTAGATATTATATATGCAGAATGTTTTTTTCAGTTGCAGATGGGCCGTGCAATCATGAACCGTATGTTAAAAGCAGCAGGACATCAGATCATTCAAGTTACGTAGTCGGGGTAAATATATGAATACATATAAAAAGATTATTTTTGCAGATAAGGCAGGCAACAGCCGTGCACCGATGGCAGCCGAGCTGTTAAAAGAATATACGTTAAAACAGGCGATTGACATCCAGGCGCGCGGAATTGTTGTATTATTCCCAGAGCCATTGAATCAAAAAGCAGAAGCAGTATTAATCAGTAATGGTATTACATTAGAAAATTATATGTCGAGCCAATTAGAAGAAGAAGATTTCGCAAAGGATACTTTAATCGTAGTGATGGAAAGCGGGGACAAACAGAAGATTTGTGATATGTTCCAAAATGCAATTCCTGAAAACGTCCAGGTATTGACAGAACTAGTTGGCGATGAGTTAGAGATTATGGACCCTTATGGAGGAACGTTGCAGGCATACGGACTTTGTTATGAGACACTTAGCAAGTCTGTGAAAAAACTGGCAGCTAAGTTGAATGACCTGTAGTAAGGCAGGCAGAATAAGCGTGGTACATTTTGGGAATAACTCAAAGTGTACCATGTTTCATTGTATCCCCTTGTCCACTGAGGGTAGTGATGCAAATAATATGGATTTTGTATATTTTGAAATTTGCTGTTGAAAAGTGATAAGTTCTACAATAGTTATTGTTCACACTTTTGATGCTCACGGTAACAAAATGCAGTTCATTGGAAGTTTACCTGCAATAACAAGAATTTTGTTCATGTTAGCAAAAATTTATAGACAATTTTGGCTTTAATGTTATAATGTACGTAGCGGTTTTGTGTTTTGGAAAAAGAAGGGAACGCGAATGAAGAATAAAAGAAGTGTATTCCAGGCATTTACTATGGTGATACAATTTGGCCTAAATATGCTTGTACCAATTATAATGTGTACTTTATTTGGTGTCTGGCTGGGAGAAAAATTCGATATTCCAGCGATTACGGTTCCGCTTTTTCTAATCGGGGCTTTGGCAGGATTCCGCAATATTTTTATTATGGCAAAAAAAATCTATCAGGATGACAATAAAAAATGACAATTAGTTTAGGAAGGATAAGATGTGTAGATGTTTAGACGATTGAATCAGGCACTTCCCGAATTGCTGTTTGGAATCCTGATTTATGGGATCGTGCTTCAACTAACCGGTGTGTGGCTTGCAGAAGATAAACTGCGCTACAGTAGTGGATTATGGATTGGAATCGTAACAGCAATGGCGCTGGCATACCATATAGCACGGGTGATTGCAGAGACGATAGATTTTCCAGATGCAGAAAAAGCAAGGACACGGATTATTGCAAAGGGAATTTTGCGGTATGTAGCGGTTGTAGCAGTATTTGGGATTACAATGTATTATGATCTTGGTAACCTGATTACGCTGTTTTTAGGCGTAATGGGTTTAAAGATATCGGCTTATTTACAGCCGGCGTTACACAAGGTGATTATGAAAGTAACAGCGAAAGGTGGCGCGTCTTTGGACAAAATGAATGAAATAGAAAGGGAGGTGAAAATGTGACAAATGCAATCGTAATGTCTTCTGGTGCTGATGAAATAGATTTTATGATACATGGGTTATTTTCTTATAATCTATTTGGGCATAAAGTCTGGATTACCACATCCCATGTGTGCATACTTATTGTTGTGCTAATTATGATAGGTTTTGCTTTGGCAGCAAATATTAAAATGCGCCATGCGACAGAAATACCAGATACATTCCAAAATATTTTAGAGCTAATCGTCAGTATGTTAGATGGCGTTGTAGAAGGCACAATGGGTAAAAGTGCACACAAGTTCGTGAATTATATTAGTACAATTTTTATATTCATTTTATTGAGCAATATTTCCGGCTTGTTTGGGCTTAGGCCGCCTACAGCGGATTATGGCACGACACTGGCACTTGGATTGATTACATTCAGCATGATTCATTTCTGCCAATTTAAGTATCAAAAGCCAAAGCAGATTTGGATTGATATGTGTTCGCCATTACCGCCGTGGTTGCCGATCTGGTTTCCAATTAACCTGATTAGTGAAATCGCGGTTCCGATTTCCCTGTCATTGCGTTTGTTTGCAAACGTATTATCAGGAACAGTTATGATGGCATTGGTTTACGGGCTGCTGTCAAAAATAGCCATTGCATGGCCGGCAGCGCTCCACGTATACTTTGACTTGTTCTCAGGAGCAATTCAGACGTATGTATTCTGTATGCTGACAATGACTTATATTAGCCAGCAATGTGAAACAGAATAAATGATTTTGTAAGTGAGATTACAGAAAAAAATTTTTAGGAGGAAATCATTATGAATATCACAGGAGAAGACTTAATCTTAGCATGCTCAGCAATTGGTGCAGGACTGGCAGTTATCGCTGGTATCGGTCCTGGTATTGGACAGGGTATCGCTGCCGGGCACGGTGCAGCAGCAGTAGGAAGAAATCCTGGAGCAAAATCAGATATTATGTCTACCATGTTATTAGGGCAGGCAGTTGCCGAGACAACAGGTTTGTATGGTTTATTAGTTGCTATGCTTTTGCTTTTCGTAAAACCGTTAGTATAAGAAGCGAGACGCATTTTGCGCTTGAGTAATAGAAGGATACGGAAAGGAGGCCGGACAGAGCAACCATGGATAGACTATTTGATCTTGATTTTCAGTTACTTCACGATGCGGTAATTGTAGGAATTGCCGTATTTGTACTGTTTTTGGTAATGTCTTACATGCTGTTAAATCCTGTTAGGAAAATGCTGCAGGACAGACAGCGCAAGATCCAGGGGGATATAGACAACGCAAAGACAGACAAAGAAAAAGCAGCTGCCATGAAGGCAGAATATGAAGAAAAGCTGAAAAATGTAGATAAAGAAGCAGAAGCAATCTTAAGCGAAGCACGTCAAAAGGCGTTGCAGAATGAGGCACGTATTGTAGACGAAGCGAAGCAGGAGGCTGCCCGGATCATTCAGCATGCGAACGAAGAAGCAAAACTGGAAAAGAATCGTGTGCTGGATGAAATGAAGCAGGAAATGGTTACTGTTGCATCAATGATGGCTGCAAAAGTTGTGGCAGCGTCCATTGACACGACAATTCAAAATACGCTAGTAGAAGAAACATTGAAAGAAATGGGTGATGCGACATGGCAAAGCTAGTTTCAAAGACATACGGAGATGCATTATTTGAGTTGGCTTTGGAGTCTGGACAGGTAGATGTGCTGTATGAAGAAGCAAGAAAGATGCTGGATATTATACAGGCAAACGAAAACCTGGTGAAAATAATGAATCATCCCAAAATTGTAGTAGAAGAAAAGCAGAAAATGGCAGAGGAGATATTCAAAAACCGTGCATCACGGGAAATGATTGGTCTGCTGACAATGCTTATTGCGAAAGGTCATTTCAAAGAGTATAGCAATGTGCTGCAATATTTTATCCAGCAAGTAAAGGAATATAAAAAGATCGGGACAGCATATATTGCTTCGCCTGTAGAGTTATCCTTGGCACAAAAGGATTCCATCCGCAGGAAACTGCTGGATACGACCAAGTATTTGCAGTTTGAATTTCAATATGAAATAGATCCGTCCCTTATCGGGGGAATTGTGATTCGGATCGGGGATAGAGTTGTGGACGGGAGTATCAAAAATAAGCTCGCCAGGCTAACATCCGATTTGGTAAAAACAAAGTTACAAATGTCGTAACAGTACGGCAAAAACAGTTGAAAGTAGGTGACTATTGTCCATGAATTTAAAACCAGAGGAGATTAGTTCCGTCATTAAGGAGCAGATCAAAAGATATGCTGCAGAACTGGAAGTAGCAGATGTAGGCACTGTCATCCAGGTAGCAGACGGCATTGCGCGTATTCATGGTCTGGAAAATGCTATGCAGGGCGAACTTCTGGAATTTCCGGGCGAAATATTTGGAATGGTATTGAACCTGGAGGAAGATAATGTTGGCGCTGTATTGTTAGGTGATAATAAAAGCATCAATGAAGGCGATACAGTAAAAACGACTGGACGTGTTGTAGAGGTTCCAGTTGGTGACGCTATGGTTGGGCGTGTTGTTAATGCATTAGGACAGCCAATTGATGGCAAAGGGCCAATTAAAACAAATAAATACCGCCAGATTGAAAGAGTAGCATCCGGCGTTATTTCCAGAAAATCTGTAGATACTCCATTGCAGACAGGTATTAAGGCAATTGATTCGATGATTCCGATTGGCCGCGGCCAGCGTGAGTTGATTATCGGCGACAGGCAGACAGGTAAGACAGCGATTGCAATTGATACAATTATTAATCAAAAAGGACAGGATGTAAAATGTATTTATGTCGCAATCGGCCAAAAAGCTTCAACCGTAGCATCGATTGTAAAGACACTTGAAGAATTTGGTGCGATGGCATATACGACTGTTGTAGCTGCTACAGCAAGTGAGCTTGCGCCATTACAGTATATTGCTCCTTATTCTGGCTGTGCAATTGGAGAAGAATGGATGGAAAACGGTGACGACGTGCTTGTGGTATACGATGATTTAAGTAAGCACGCTACAGCATACCGTACACTTTCCTTGCTTCTGCGCAGACCGCCAGGACGTGAAGCTTATCCTGGTGATGTCTTTTATCTGCATTCCAGATTATTAGAGCGTGCAGCAAGATTATCTGAAAATTTAGGAGGAGGTTCATTAACAGCACTTCCGATTATTGAAACACAGGCTGGCGATGTATCTGCATATATTCCGACGAATGTAATTTCTATTACAGACGGCCAGATCTATTTGGAAACAGAAATGTTTAACTCAGGTTTCCGTCCGGCGATCAATGCAGGCCTTTCCGTATCCAGAGTAGGCGGCGCTGCACAGATTAAGGCAATTAAAAAGATTGCTGCCCCGATTCGTGTAGAGCTGGCACAGTACCGTGAGTTGGCAGCATTTGCACAGTTTGGTTCTGAACTGGATGCTGATACAAAAGAAAAGCTTGAGCAAGGGGAAAGAATCAGAGAAATTTTAAAACAGCCGCAGTATCAGCCGATGCCTGTAGAAAAGCAGGTAATCATTATCTATGCTGCAACAAAGAAATATTTATTAGATATTCCAACCGAAGATATTTTGCGCTTTGAAAGCGAGTTATTTGATTATATTGATACAAAATATCCAGAAATTCCAGAATCTATCCGTGCAACAAAGGTTTTGGAAGAAGATATTGAAAAAATGCTTGTGAGAGCAATCGACGAATGTAAAAAATCATTCCGGTAGAATAGTAAAAAAGTAAGGCGGTGACAGATTATGGCCTCAATGAGAGACATAAAAAGAAGAAAAGGCAGCATACAAAGTACGCAGCAAATCACGAAAGCCATGAAATTAGTTTCTACCGTTAAATTGCAGAAAGCAAAAACACATGCAGAGCAGACAGACCCATATTTTCAGTATATGTATCGTACTGTTACATCCATTCTTGCAAGATCGGGAAATATGGATCATCCATATTTAAAGGATAATGGTTCAGATAAAATCGCGATTGTAGTTATCACCTCTAACCGTGGACTTGCGGGCGGTTATAACTCCAATATTACGAAGCTTGTACAAAGCAGTGGGCTTCCAGTAAACAAGGTGGAATTATATACGATTGGCACAAAAGGAAAAGAAATACTGGAACGTAAGGGATATCAGGTTGTATCAGATGCATCTGATGTCATTGAGAATCCGACGTATAAAGATGCAATGGAAATCTGTGACAAAGTCTTAAAAGACTTTACAGAAGGAAAGATAGGCCAGATTTATCTTGCCTATACACATTTTAAAAACACAGTTGTCCATGTACCGTCTCTTATGAAGCTGCTGCCCGTAGAGTTTTCTGAGACAGAAATTCAGGCAGCGGAAAAAAACCTGATTATGAACTATGAGCCAAACGAAAGTGAGGCTTTGGATTTGATTATCCCAAAATATGTTACAAGTATTTTCTATGGCGCGCTTGTAGAAGCAGTTGCCAGTGAAAATGGTGCGAGGATGCAGGCAATGGATTCTGCAACAAGTAATGCGGAAGACATGATAAGTGATTTGTCTTTGAAATACAACCGTGCCCGTCAAGGTTCCATCACACAGGAGCTGACCGAAATTATTGCAGGTGCGGAAGCAATCAGTTAATGATTGTAAAGTGGAAGTTTCCACTGATTAAAGAAAAAAGGAGTGATAGAAAAAAATGGCAGGAGCGAATATTGGAAAAATCACTCAGATTGTTGGTGCTGTCCTGGATATTAAATTTTCAGGAAAGCTGCCGGAAATCAATGAATCGATTGAAATCGTCCGTAAGGATGGCGGCAAGCTTGTAGTAGAGGTAGCGCAGCATTTGGGAGATGATACCGTTAGATGTATTGCCATGGGACCGACCGATGGACTTGTACGCGGCATGGATGCGAAAGCAACAGGCGCTCCAATTAGTGTACCGGTTGGAGAAAATACATTAGGCCGTATGTTCAATGTCTTAGGCGAGCCAATTGATGAAATCAAACCGCCGACAGGCGTTGAGTATAATTCCATCCATAGAAAAGCGCCTTCCTTCGAGGAACAGTCTACGTCTGCGGAAATTTTGGAAACCGGTATTAAGGTCGTAGATCTTCTCTGCCCATACCAAAAGGGCGGAAAAATCGGTTTGTTTGGCGGTGCTGGTGTAGGCAAAACCGTATTAATTCAGGAATTGATCCACAATATTGCCACAGAGCATGGCGGTTATTCCGTATTTACGGGTGTAGGCGAACGTACACGTGAAGGCAATGACTTATATTATGAAATGAAAGAATCCGGCGTTATTGACAAGACGACCATGGTATTCGGGCAGATGAACGAACCGCCTGGAGCAAGAATGCGTGTAGCATTGACAGGGCTTACGATGGCGGAATATTTCCGTGATAAAGGCGGGAAAGACGTATTATTATTCATTGATAATATTTTCCGTTTTACACAGGCTGGTTCAGAAGTATCCGCATTACTTGGCCGTATGCCGTCAGCTGTAGGCTACCAGCCAACGCTGCAGACGGAAATGGGCGCACTCCAGGAACGTATTACATCCACAAAAAACGGTTCTATTACATCCGTACAAGCAGTTTATGTGCCTGCGGATGACTTAACAGACCCGGCGCCTGCTACGACATTTGCTCATTTGGATGCGACGACCGTATTGGAACGTTCCATTGCAGAGCTAGGTATTTATCCGGCAGTTGATCCTCTGGCATCTTCTTCCAGAATTCTAGATCCGCGTATTGTCGGCCAGGAGCATTTTGAAGTTGCCCGCGGGGTACAGGAGATACTTCAAAAATATAAGGAATTGCAAGATATTATCGCTATTCTTGGTATGGATGAATTATCAGAAGATGATAAAATGGTTGTAAACCGTGCCAGAAAAATCCAAAGATTTCTCTCACAACCATTCTTTGTTGCAACACAGTTTACTGGAATGGACGGGAAATATGTCCCAGTTGCAGAGACCATCCGCGGATTTAGCGAAATCCTGGAAGGTAAACATGACGATGTGCCAGAAGGCCATTTCCTGAATGCTGGTACAATTGATGAAGTACGTGCCCGTATGAAGTAAGGGGTGACGTGATGGCAGATGCAAACAAACTATTTAAGGTAGAAATTATTACTCCGGAACGGATTTTTTATACCGGTGATGCTGCGATGATAGAATTTACGACAACCGAAGGGGACATTGGCGTGTACAAAAACCATATCCCATTAACTGCGGTCTTAGCTCCAGGCGCTGTAACGATTACAGAAAGCGCGGGACAAAAAAAGGCTGCTGTACATTCTGGATTTGCAGAAATCTTAGGCGATAAGGTCACACTGCTTGCTGAGATAGCAGAATGGCCGGATGAAATCGACCGAAACCGGGCAGAAGAAGCAAAAATGCGTGCAGAACGCCGGCTGAAGGTAAAAGAAGCTGGCATAGATGTAAAACGTGCGGAAATTGCTCTAAAAAAGGCACTGGTCCGGATCAATCTATTAAATTAAAGATACTATTAAAGATAGATAGTATAAAATATAGAAAGCATAGAATAAAAAGCATAGCTTTATACAAATGACGGGGCTGTCGCAATAAGGATTGAGTATACAAGATATAGTATTGTTTTGAAATTAAATCCAACTAAATCTTGTATAGGTTTTCTTAGTGCGACAGCCCCGCTGTAATAAATAAAAAACAAAAAGCAGCAGATTTTTAGACATAAATCGAATAAAAAATAAGTAAAATATGTAAGATCTTACCAAAAAATATATGAAAATTTTCAATGTTATACAAAAAATATTCTATGTTTTCTTTTGTAGTTTTTAGATATACTGTCAATATCACCAAAGGGGATACGCAAAAAGCGTATGTTAGGGAAAGGAGAAATTAATATGAAAAAGAAATTAGTTTCAATGACATTAGCAATTATGCTTGGTTTTTCACTTACTGCATGTGGTTCAGGCGGAGATGATTCAAAGAACAATGACTCCAACTCATCTACAGAAGATACAACAACAGACAAAGATACAGCAACAGATGAAAGCACACCAGATGATGGTGAAGAAGAAAATAATGACAGCAATGAAGGCGGAGAAGTAGCAAATAAAGATAAGCCATTAGTATGGTTTAACCGTCAGCCATCTAACAGTTCTACAGGAGAACTTGACATGGCAGCTTTATCCTACAATGATGATACATATTATGTAGGATTTGATGCTAACCAAGGTGCTGAATTACAGGGTACCATGGTAAAAGAGTATATCGAAGCAAACATTGATAAGATTGACCGCAATGGCGATGGTGTGATCGGATACGTTTTAGCAATTGGTGATATTGGACATAATGATTCGATTGCACGTACAAGAGGTGTTCGTAAAGCACTTGGCACAGCAGTAGAAAAAGACGGCGATATTAATAGTGAACCAGTTGGTACGAACTCAGATGGTTCCGCATCTGCTGTACAGGATGGCGAACTTGAAATTGGCGGAAAGAAATACGTTGTACGTGAACTTGCTTCTCAGGAAATGAAGAACTCAGCAGGTGCAACATGGGATGCAGCTACAGCAGGTAATGCAATTGGCACATGGTCATCTTCTTTCGGCGATGAAATCGACATTGTAGCATCTAATAATGATGGTATGGGAATGTCTATGTTTAATGCCTGGTCAAAAGACAATGACGTTCCTACATTTGGTTATGATGCAAACAGTGATGCAGTAGCAGCAATCGCAGAAGGCTATGGCGGAACAATCAGCCAGCATGCAGACGTACAGGCATATTTAACACTGCGTGTACTGCGTAACGCACTGGATGGTGTTGATATTGATACTGGTATTGGTACAGAAGACGAAGCTGGCAATACATTATCAGAAGATGTATTTGTATACAATGAAGAACAGCGTTCTTACTATGCATTAAATGTAGCAGTTACATCAGAAAATTATGAAGACTTTACAGATTCTACAAAGATTTATGAGCCAGTATCTAAGCAGTTAGATGAAAGCGCACATCCTACAAAGAAAGTATGGCTGAATATTTACAATGCTTCTGATAACTTCTTAAGTTCAACATATCAGCCACTTCTTGAGAACTATGATGATATATTGAATTTAGAAGTTGATTATATCGGTGGTGATGGACAGACAGAATCCAATATTACAAACCGCCTTGGAAATCCAAGCCAGTATGATGCATTTGCAATCAACATGGTTAAGACAGATAATGCGGCTTCTTATACAGCTTTATTGAATCAATAATTTAATAGCTACGGTTGAATGAAAGACAGATATTAGGGAGAAGTAATTCTCCCTAATATATTTAGAAAATAATACATAAATATAGCAGTTCAGCAAGTCTGGATGGTTATATAGAAACTGATTAACATGCATATACAGGAGTAAAGAAATGGCAGATAAGAACAATGATATTGTCTTATCGATACGCGGCATGAGTAAATCCTTTGGCAGAAACAGAGTTTTGGATCATATTAATCTGGATGTAAAACGTGGAACCGTCATGGGACTTATGGGTGAAAACGGTGCAGGTAAGTCAACGATGATGAAATGCCTGTTTGGAACGTATCAAAAAGACGAAGGGAATATCTTCCTTGATGGTAAGGAAGTAAGTTTTTCAGGACCAAAAGACGCTCTTGAAAATGGTATCGCCATGGTTCATCAAGAATTAAATCAATGCCTGGAAAGAAATGTCATTGACAATTTGTTCCTGGGCCGTTATCCGGTGAATTCGGTTGGCGTCATTGACGAAGGCAGGATGAAAAAAGAAGCTTCTGAACTTTTCCGAAAGCTGGGCATGACTGTAAACCTCACCCAGCCTATGCGGCATATGTCTGTATCGCAGAGACAAATGTGTGAAATTGCAAAAGCAATTTCTTATAATTCAAAAGTAATTGTTTTAGATGAACCGACCTCCTCGCTGACTGTACAGGAAGTAACGAAGCTTTTTGAAATGATGCGAATGTTAAAATCGCAGGGTATTTCCCTTATTTATATTTCGCATAAGATGGACGAAATTTTTGAAATATGTGATGAAATATCTGTACTTCGGGACGGCAACTTAGTTATGACTAAGAGCAGCAAGGAAACAGACATGAATGAGCTGATTGCAGCTATGGTAGGCCGTTCTCTTGAAAACCGTTTTCCGCCTGTGGATAATCAGCCAAAGGATACAATTTTATCCATTCAGCATTTATCTACAAAATTTGAACCTCATCTGCAGGATATTACATTTGATGTAAAAGAAGGTGAAATCTTTGGTCTCTATGGCTTAGTTGGTGCTGGTCGTACGGAATTGCTGGAAACGATTTTTGGTATCCGTACAAGAGCAGCCGGACGTGTTTATTTTAATCACCGGCTAATGAACTTCACCAGTGCAAAGGAAGCAATGGATCACGGATTTGCAATGATTACAGAGGAACGTAAGGCGAACGGGCTTTTCTTAAAAGGTGATCTTACATTTAATACCACGATTGCAAACTTAAGCCAATATATGTCTGGGATAGCGCTTTCAGATACAAAAATGGTAAAAGCGACTGCAAACGAAATCAAAATTATGCATACAAAATGTATGGGACCGGAAGATATGATTTCGAGCCTTTCTGGTGGAAACCAGCAGAAAGTAATTTTCGGAAAATGGCTGGAACGCAGCCCACAGATATTTATGATGGATGAACCTACAAGAGGAATAGATGTCGGTGCAAAATATGAAATCTATGACTTGATTATTAATATGGCAAAGAGGGGAAAGACAATTATTGTAGTTTCCTCAGAGATGCCGGAGATTTTGGGTATTACAAACCGCATTGGTGTGATGTCCAATGGACATCTTTCTGGGATTGTCAATACGAAGGAGACGAACCAGGAAGAACTTTTAAGGCTCAGTGCAAAATACCTATAATGAGGGAGATGAATGGATATGGCGAATGAAAATAGTACGATCCTTACAGCTGAACAGGAGCTAAAGCTGCGCCAGCCGATAGAGGATTATGTCGGTAAGATTCAGGCAAAAATAGATAGTCTGAGGGCGGACGGAACAGACAAGGTTCTCTCTCTACAAAATCATATGGACAGAGTAAAGAAGGACCGTGCCCTTACAAGCAGTGAAAGAGAAGCAGCGATTGCAAAAGACAAAACAGAGCTGGAAAAGGCAAAAGTTGAAGAAGCAAAGCATAAAGATGAAATTTCTAAATTGATTTCAGATGCAGAAACTTACTTGAAAGCACACTTTGATCGGGATTATTATCAGAAAGTAAAAATAAGCTGTGTAAAAGAAAAAGAGGCAGCAAAGGAAAAATACCGTATTAGGGTTGCAGAGCTTGAAAAGCAGCACCAGGCTGCAGTTGCAAAGCTTTCGGATCAGCAAGAAATAAAAGATGAAAAGTATGTACATAAAAACCGCCTGTTTGACGCAAAAATCGGGCTGGAAAAAGATTTACAGCAAGTGAAAGACAGACAGCATGCAGCATATACATACAAATACCATTTGATTGATTTATTGCGCATGTCAAAATTTACATTTTTAGAAACAAGAGAGCAGAAATGGGAAAATTATAAATATACGTTTAACCGCAGGACGTTTTTACTGCAAAATGGGTTATATATTGCGATTCTCCTCGTATTTATTGCTTTATGTATTATTACACCAATTGTAAAAAATACACCGCTGCTTACTTATAATAATGTTTTGAATATTTTACAGCAGGCTTCTCCGCGTATGTTCTTAGCATTAGGTGTTGCAGGCTTAATCCTCTTAACAGGTACCGATCTTTCGATTGGACGAATGGTTGGTATGGGTATGACAACTGCAACAATTATTATGCACCAGGGAATTAATACAGGTTCTGTATTTGGGCATGTATTTGATTTCACAGGTTTGCCAATTGGCGTAAGAGTTATTTTTGCATTGTTTGTTTGTGTATGCTTATGTACATTTTTTACAGCAATTGCAGGATTTTTTACAGCTAAATTTAAGATGCATCCATTTATTTCAACAATGGCAAATATGCTTGTTATCTTTGGTCTTGTTACCTATGCAACAAAAGGTGTATCGTTTGGTGCAATTGAACCTGTGATTCCAAATATGATCATTCCAAAAGTGAATGGTTTCCCAACGATTATTTTATGGGCAGTAGCAGCAATTGCTATTGTATGGTTTATATGGAATAAGACAACATTTGGTAAAAACCTGTATGCAGTAGGTGGAAACCCAGAGGCTGCGTCTGTATCTGGTATCTCCGTATTTCGTGTTACAGTAGGTGCGTTTATCTTAGCAGGTATTTTATATGGCTTTGGTTCTTGGCTGGAATGTGCAAGAATGGTTGGTTCTGGTTCAGCAGCATATGGGCAAGGCTGGGAAATGGATGCTATTGCAGCCTGCGTTGTAGGCGGCGTATCCTTTACAGGTGGTATTGGTAAAATTTCAGGTGTTGTAGTTGGTGTATTTATCTTTACAGCACTTACTTATTCCCTTACGATTTTGGGTATTGATACAAACTTACAGTTCGTATTCTCAGGTATTATTATTCTTGTAGCCGTAACACTTGACTGCTTGAAATATGTACAGAAAAAATAAAACATACCTTTATGGCAGAAGAAATCATGTCATAAAAAATGAGTATGCAGTATTATACGAATTCTAAAAGCTACGAATTCTAACAGAATACAAAATTCCATTGCCGCAGGCGATTTTAGATGAATTTTAGCATGTTACTGAGAACGGAGTGAACAGTAACACAAAAGGCGTTAC
>CANDJR010000030.1 GCA_947385105.1 uncultured Eubacterium sp. | reverse complement strand
AACATTTTATTGCAAAATGTTATGTGTCAAAATAGTTTATTCTGTAAATTCACAGAAGTATGAGGAAGATTGTCAGATATGAAACAGAAGTTTGATCAGCCTCCATATAATTTTTCGATTGAATTATATACATATTGGAAGGCAAAAAAACATGGCTTTGTCATAAAAAGAGCGCCTCTACGTTTTGAAAATCGCAAACATGGCACATCATCCTGGAATAAGGGCCTTCGTTCCAAGATGAAACTAAGCATTCAGATGATATGTGATAGTGTAAAAATCAGAATCGGCAGTTTTAAAGAAAAATAGTTTATAAAAAAGAAAGTAAATTAAAGAAAGAAGTAATTTCAGCAAACAGAAAGAAATTTAGGAAACAGAAAGGCTTTCAGCAAAAGAAGAAAATTTCCAAAAAAAATTTCGACAAAAGAGATTATTTTAGGTTTAAATTTAAAATGTAATTTTAACAATAAATCAAAAATTAGCAAAAGAAGTATTGATAGAACATGGGATATGATCTTGAGCGTCATAAAAAGGATGAAATATTTGAAAAATAAAAACAAAACAAAAGCGAATATACAAATATTTATAGAATCTGGCAGGATAAACATTCTGCTTCATATGACATTTTTGCTGCTGTCTGTTTTGTTTTTTTGTAACTTTTGTGTCAAAACATACAACAGCAAAAATGCTTTGCCATTGTACGAAAGATATCTGGCTGCACTTTGTGTGTCAACATTGTATGCGAATCTTGTGAAAGCACTGCGGTTATACATCTTATTGTTTGGACGGAATTTTACGGTTGCGGCATACGGCCTTCAGTACATCAAAACCGCATTTGTCAGCTTATTGCTCCCGCTAAAAACAGGGGAGTTGTATCGGGGATATTGTATGGGACAGATGATTGGCAGCATAGCAGATGGATATGCGGTCGTGCTTTTGGATCGGTTTGTGGATACACTGGCATTAGTAACCGTAGTATTTGCTGCGGTTATCTTTTGGCAGATAAAACTGGCAGCCATATATATCGTTTTTGCAAGCTTTTTGATTTTACTTATGATAGCATACGGTATGTTTCAGCCGCTGTACCAATATTGGAATCATTTTTTGATTTTTCATAAAAGTTCTGAAAATGTATTGTTTTGCCTTGCAGTTTTAGAAGCCTGCCGCCATTCATTTGAAGGGATTAAAAGGCTTGTCAGAGGTAGATTTGCCGCTCTGTATGTGTTATCCGTATCTGCCTGGGCAGCCGAAATAGCAGTTTTGTCCACGCAAAGAGCCTTTCGGGGAACTGCCTGGCTTAGCAGTTATTTGACAAATTTACTGAGTGGGATATTTCAGCCGGATACCGCTGTATATCTGAGTGCATGTCTGGCGTGCCTGATTGGATTTCGAATTGCACTATTTTTCTATATGCATATGGGGAGGAACAATGAAAACAATTGCAGTCTATGACAATACGGTCAGGCCAAATGAAGTGATCCGGGATGTAATTGGTGACAAAGGATTTGGAGAAACAGTAGTAAAGCGCAAAAAGCTAGGGGAATATTATCAGGAAAGCTTGCGTACCATGTTTTCGGATATTGCGTTCGAATGGCTTAATACGGTTTATGATATGGAACAACTGGCAAAAAAGCTGCTCAAATCAGGCGGGGCTGACGGTACATATATCCTGCATTGTTTTTCTGATTATACGATAGCTTCTGCAGAGGAAGTTTCTCTTACATATCGTAAACTGCCTTATATAAAGGAAGATATTTTTGTATGTGTAGCGGGGAAACCGGCAGCTATCATGTTTTGCCATATAGATCAATATGAGGATTTCTTAAAAAAAGCTGCAGAATGCGGGAGCAGCAAAAAAGCTGCCAGGGAGTACCGCTTTGCAAAGCTGGAAACAAAAGGGCTGGAATGCATTGGAGAGACATTGGCATTTATTCAGTGCATTACAGGTAATTTTGATTCAAGGTATTTTAATTCTTTGCACGGAACAGCATATGAGATACGCAAAACATCAGATAATATAAAGAAAATAAAGAGTGAATATACATATTATCATCTACTGCCTGAGAAAATGCAGCACTGGTTTGTCATGCCGTATGATTATCGTGAAGAAGACAGCACAGCCAGTTATGCAATGGAACGGCTGCATATGACAGATGTTGCAATTCAGTGGGTACATGGTTCCATACAGGCAGAGGAGTTTATGGAGCTTTTGGATATGTATTTTTACTTTTTCCAGCAAAGGAGCTGCAAGACAGTCAGTTTCCAGCAATATTGTACAGTAAACGAACAGCTGTATGTCCAAAAAGTTGAAAAGCGGATCCAAGAGTTAAAAATGCTGCCAGCATATCAGAAAATCGAGGCACTTTTGGCAGTAAACAGCCGTCTGCATTCCATAGACAGTATTTTTGCATGGTATTTGAAACTGAAAAAAGAAATCGAAGGCCGGATAAAATATCCGCTAAAAAGCGTCATCGGGCATGGCGATGCTTGCTTTGCAAATGCGTTATACAATCATGCGACACGAACTTTGAAATTTATTGATCCAAAAGGAGCTTTAGAGAAAGAAGATTTATGGACAGATCCATATTATGATATTGCAAAATTGAGCCATTCGATTTGTGGCAGGTATGATTTTTTTAACAATGGGATGTTTGATATCGAAATCAGCCATTCATTTGATTATGTGCTAAATATTCCATTTCAAAATGAACAGTATAAGCGGATTTTTCAAAAAAAGGCAGAGGACAACGGGTTTGATTACTGGTCAGTCAGGCTGTATGAGGCATCTTTATTTTTGTCTATGCTGCCTTTGCATATGGATGATCCGCATAAAGTATTTGGTTTCATTTTAAATGCAGCAGAAATATTAGGGGAGATAGAAGAACATGTATAGTGGCTACAGCTTTATTTTTGATATTGATGGTACGATTTGCCCGATTAAGCAGGCGGATGAAAAGTATGAGAATTTGGTGCCATACGCACATATGATCGAAAAAATAAAATACTACAAAGAACATGGCGCGAAAATAGTTTTATTTACCTCAAGAAATATGAATTCTTATCAAGGAAATCTAGGCATGATTAATAAAAATACGGCCAAGATCCTGCTATCGTGGTTAGATAAATGGGACATACCTTATGATGAGATTTTATACGGCAAGCCGTGGCCTGGTAAGCATGGATTTTATGTAGATGACCGTTCCGTCCGGCCAGATGAGTTTTTAAACTATACAGCAGAGGCATTGGAGGATATCTGTGCCAAATCCGCGGCTGCATCCAGGGAAACATACGTAGCAGACAGTCAGACAGAGCTGTCAAAAATGAATGCAGATTTGATGGAAGAAAAAAGAAAACAATAAGCAAACAGCAGCTGTGAAGTCGTTTCGATTTTGCAGCTGCTTTTAGATGAATAAGGAAACAGCAAAAAGAAGATATTGTTGGAAGGTAAAATTTGTGTTATATTGCCATTATGAAAAAAAGAGAAACAGGCGGTTTTTGTATTGCGGGATATTGTTTAGGAGAGAACGCAATGCTGCGGCCAGCATTATAGGAGGAACAAATGAATCAAGAATTTATGAAAGAAAGGAAGATACTGCCACTTGTAATATCAATGTCATTGCCAATGGTTATCTCTATGGCAGTGAATGCGCTCTATAATATTATTGACAGCTATTTTGTGGCAAAGGTAAGCGAACATGCGATGACAGCGCTTGCGCTTGTGTTTCCAGTACAAAACTTGGTAAATGCGGTTACAATTGGTTTTGCGATTGGGATTAATGCAATTGTGGCGTTTTATCTGGGAGCCGGGCAGGAAAAGCGGGCATGTCAGGCTGCAACACAAGGAGTTGTGCTGAATTTTTTACATGGAGCGGTATTGACCGTATTATGTATTTTAGGGATGCCTTGGTTTTTAAAAATGTTTTCGAATGACAGCCAGATAGTCGGTATGGCGTTAACTTACGCTAACCGGGCATTGCTGTTTTCAGTAGTGGTGTCAGCAGCAGTGTCTTATGAAAAGATTTTCCAGTCAGTAGGACAGATGAAGGTGTCGATGTTTAGTATGATTTGCGGATGTGTAACAAACATTATACTAGATCCGCTTATGATTTTTGGAGTTGGAATTTTTCCAGCTATGGGAATCGCAGGAGCAGCTTATGCAACTGGAATTGGGCAGAGTGTTTCACTTGCTATCTATTTGCTGTGGTATGTGATTCGGCCAATTCCAGTAAAAATTAAACGCGAATATTTACAGTCAGAAAGAGAGATTACAGCAAAGCTTTATGGAGTCGGGATACCGGCTTCGTTAAGTATTGCGCTGCCATCCTTTTTGATTTCCGCGTTAAATGGGATATTGGCAGGATTTTCAGAAAAATATGTGTTAGTCTTAGGTGTATATTACAAATTACAGACGTTTATTTACTTGACAGCAAATGGGATTGTTCAAGGGATCAGGCCATTAATTGGTTTTAATTATGGCGCAGGAGAGCACCAGCGGGTACGGCAGATTTTCTATACTGCATTGGAATTGACAGCTGCTGTCATGCTGGTAGGAACTTTATTATCCTGGATGTTCCCATCTGCCTTGATTGGGTTATTTACGACAAATACTGAAACAATACAAATTGGTGTCAGAGCGCTGCATATTATCAGCTTAGGCTTTTTAGCTTCTTGCGTATCTGTCACATGTTCTGGAGCGTTGGAAGGACTGGGTAAGGGATTGCCGTCCATGAGCATTTCCTTGGCGCGGTATATTGTTGTCATTCTTCCGCTTGCATTTGTACTTAGCAGGTTTTTCGATGCAGATGGCGTATGGTATGCTTTTTTTATAACAGAAATCATTACTGCCGGCATATCTTATTTTATTTATAAAAAACAGGTTACTTCTTAAAGGTATGACAGATACAAATGAAAACAGATTCGCAGCGCAAAGAGTGTTTGGTACGTTTCGGTATGTGCAGTCATGCAATGAGAGGAAATATTTTCTTGACAGTACAGTTACAGTACGGCTTATGATGATACTTACAGACAGGAATCATAGCAGTACAAAGAGCGGTATAACAAGATACTCTCACCCTTATACAGTAAGAGAAAGGAACTGATATGGAATATACGTTTTATGAAATTGCGATTCTCTTTTTTGCATATTCATTTATTGCATGGCTGGCGGAGACATCTGTAGCAACAATAAAAGTTAAAAATTTTAGAAACCGTGGGTTTGCGTCAGGTCCCTTTTGCTTTATTTATGGTGTTACTGGTATTTTTTTGACTGTTTTTTTGCAGGAATTAAGAAATGATACACTGTTTTTATTTTTGGGCAGTATGGCAGTGGCTACAGCGATAGAATGGTATACTGGGAAACTTCTAGAAAGCATGAAACAGAAAAAATGGTGGGATTATTCTGACAAGCGGTGGAATTTTGATGGGTACATTTGCCTGCAGTATTCGATTCTTTGGGGACTGCTTGGCTGTTTTGCGGTGCGGTATGGCAATGCGATTTTGCTGCATTTGTTTGAGCTTTTTCCAAATGTTGTGAAAGAGGTAGTTGTTTGGGGGCTTTTGGCAATCGGCATGATTGACATCATGGGCTCTCTTATTTCCATTTACCATTTAGAGCAAAAAATCCCGTCTGTATTTCGATGGAGCCAGAAACTGCAAACATGGACATATCGCTTTGCAGCAAGACTTTCGGGGCATATTGAAAGCAGAATTCAGAACTCCTATCCTAGCATGACAAAGCAAGATGCGGATGAGCAGGAAATAGAAGGCAAAGCATGCAGTCTGGAGCAGTTGTTTTGGCTGTTTGTCATCGGAGCTTTTTTGGGAGATATTGTAGAAACACTTTTTTGCAGGGCAACGGCTGGGGTGTGGATGAGCAGGAGCAGTGTAGTTTGGGGGCCTTTTAGCGTAGTTTGGGGACTTGCAATTGCACTTGTTACAGCACTGCTTTATAAAGACAGAGAAAAACAAGACTCGCATATCTTCTGGGTAGGCACGTTTTGGGGCGGTGCTTATGAATATATTTGCAGTGTTTTCACAGAGCTTATTTTTGGGAAAGTTTTTTGGGATTACAGCGAAATGCCGTTTAACCTGGGTGGCCGCATTAATCTGTTGTATTGTTTCTTTTGGGGAATTGCAGCAGTCGTGTGGATCAAAGGGCTATATCCAATTATGGCACAATTCATAGATACTCTGCTCAAAAAGACAGGACATGCATTGACAGGGCTTGCGTTTGTGTTTATGGTTTTGAATTTATGCGTTTCTATGATGGCATTGGTTCGGTATGATACAAGGGCGAACGGGCAAGAAGCAGTATTTAAGTGGGAACAGTCTATGGACAGCCATTTTGATGACGAGAGGATGAGACGGATTTATCCAAATGCCATAGAAACAGTAAATTGAGCACATATACCATCGATGGACAAGAGGATCCCCTTGTCCACTGAGGGTAGCTATTGCAAATAAATCTTTTTTTAACTTCCTTTGGCTAAGAATTGAATGATGTCCTCTCGGCTTTTATCTAATTTGTTATATAGTAATATTTTATCAGGTAAAACTCAAGAAAATAAAAACGAAAAAAGTGATTTCAACTATTCGTAATAACTTAAATAAGTTGCGTAAGTAGTGGCGGCTATTTCTTTTTTCCCTTGTAAATCTGATAAAACAAATTCGCAAGGGCGACAACAAGTATACCTATCTGAATCAAATATGAGACCAGATAAGGATAAAAATTCATAAAATAGCGCATAAAGAGAAAAGTACAACAAAGTTACAAATATAAATATCCTTTTCGGAGAGGTCAATGTCCACAGAAATAGCGAGCATCAGATTGTGATAGCCACAATCCCAAGAAGAAATCTTTGAGAAAAATGTACAAGAGTATCAGATAATATGCTATAATCTATGTGTTGCTCACCGATACCCGCAACAGGGAGGAGGTGTTCACATGGAGTTATTTGCATCTTTTTTAATCGCCGTTGCGGCTGGTGTAGCTTGCCACTACATCATCAAATGGTTAGACGGTGACGACAAGAGCAACAAATAGCCTGGTGGGTGCTTTGCCACCATAAAAGAAAAGAAGAATCCCCGGACTGTGCTGGAACACGGTTCGGGGATATTGTTCTTTGTTCACATGGAACTTTTGCATCTCTTTTGCCTAATGGCATTATAGCATATGCATATATTATTTGCAAGATACATTTCTTTTTCATAAAACAAAAATTTATCCTTGTTTGGTATCAAACAAATCCTGATATGTAACATACATTGTTTCACCCTTTCTTTCGTCTAGAGGGCCTACTTGAACCCTCCGAATAAAAAAGAGGGGTAAAGTCGCTTTTGGCTCTATGATTTTCCCACATCGTAAATATAACACATTTTTCTATATCCGACAATATTCGCTCTATTTTTTCTGCCAGATAACCTTAGCCTTTCTCTGCAGCGTTCCTCAATCCCTACCTTTTAAGTACTGCCTATGGAGTTCTTCTGCTTTTATCTCTTTTATAGCATACGTTCTACAATAGAAGTGAAATTGTGTTCCCGATCATGATTGAATCTGTCCTGGTATAATCCGGTTTCAGCAATAGCAAATATTTTTAATAGTTCACGCCTTGCCCTGCCTGTTTTCAGTTTCCGTAGTCTTTTTTCATTTATCTGGTGTACTCTGTCTATGGTTACGCAATGTTCCTTTGCCGCCTGCGTCATAATCTTAGCATATAAGAAAAATTCTTTGATTATGTCATACCCCTGGTGTGAACAGTAATGGTTATTAAACCAGATTATCACGTAAATAAGGAAAATAATTGAAAAAAAAATATTATTATGGTAGAATGATGGAATAGTGTCAAACAGCAAATCCCATTGAATGCAAATACATAGAAATGTCTTAAAATAAGGAGAATACAATCAAATGGAACAATATAAAAAAGAATTTATCGAATTTATGGTAGAAAGCGATGTATTAAAATTTGGGGAATTTACTTTAAAAAGCGGGCGCAAGTCTCCATTTTTTATGAATGCAGGTGCATATGTAACAGGGACACAGCTGATGAAGCTTGGAGAATATTATGCGCAGGCGATTCATCAAGCTTATGGTGATGCGTTTGATGTGCTATTTGGGCCTGCGTACAAGGGAATTCCGCTTAGTGTGGCTACAGCGATTGCATATGCAAAATTATACGGCAAAGAAATCCGCTACAGCTCAAACCGTAAAGAAGTAAAAGATCATGGGGATACAGGAATTTTGCTTGGAAGTAAAATCAAAGACGGTGACCGGGTTGTGATGATAGAGGATGTGACGACTTCTGGAGCATCTATGGAAGAAACAGTTCCGATTGTTCGCGCGCAGGGTGATATTAAAATCGTCGGCTTAATTATTTCCTTAAATCGTATGGAAAAGGGGAGTCAGGGAGAAAATAGCGCATTGGATCAGATTCAGGAAAACTATGGATTTGCGACATCTGCTATTGTAACAATGGAGGAAGTAATCACATATTTGTATAATCGTCCTTGTCATGGTAAAATTGTAATAGATGATACATTAAAAGCAGCAATTGATGCATACTATGAACAGTATGGTGCAAAATAATTAGAGGGCTGTAAATTGATTTATAATAAACATAAAAAAGGATACCGAATAGCAGCCTGGCTGCTGTTTGGTATTTATGTTCTATTGATGATTTATTTTTTGTTTTTTGCTGAAAGTATGGGGAGAGTTGCAAGTACGCGGGAGTATCACTATAACTTGCAGCCATTTCGGGAAATTCATCGGTTTCTTGTATATTATGAGGTTCTTGGATTTTATGCGGTCTGCTTGAATTTATTAGGGAATATCGTTGCATTTATACCATTTGGATTATTTTTGCCATTTTTGTCGCGTAAGAGCAGGAGTTTTTGGAAAGTATCGCTGCTTAGCTTTGAGGTCAGCCTTTTTGTGGAAATTATTCAGCTTGTAACAAGGGTCGGCAGCTGTGATGTAGATGACGTGATTTTAAATACTTTGGGCGGTATGATTGGATATTTGCTGTTTAAAATAGTGTTTGCCTGGCATAAGAAAGGATTGAAGGAAGTCGCAAATGAAGCGAAAATCACATACTGATAAAAACTATAAGTTTACAAAAAAGAAACATTCCGGGCGGGGGATTTTTGCGCTTATTTTTTCATTTGCACCGCTTGTTATGTTTTTTTATGCTGTGGCGGTTTCTTTTTTGAAAGAAGGTCAGGCGTCAGAGACAATAGGATGCGTTGGAATTGCCTCACTTTTGGCCGCGCTGCTTACGTTAAAGGTTTCTATTAGTGAAGCGCGCAAGGAAAATGTAATAAAAAAAGTGCCGGTCACAGGTGCTGTGATGTCTGTATTGATGCTGGCAGGCTGGATATCCGTCTATGTGATTGGCTGGGTTGGATTATAATAGGCAGGATTGTAATAAGCAGGATATTCTAATAGGCAAGAGGATTTTATGGTATTGCGCCAGCGCAGTCATAGAAAGAATTGTATTTTGAAAAAATTAAGCTCTAAAAAGAACAGATATCTAGAAAAAATTGAACTTTAGAAAAAATTAACTTATAGAAAGAACTGGGCTTTAGAAAAATTGAGCTTTAGAAAAATTGAACTCTAAAGAAAAATGAGTTCTAGAAAGAACAGGGTTCCAGAAAAAAATGAGTTCTAGAAAGAACAGAGTTAAAGAAAAAACAGAGTTAAAGAAAAAACAGAGCTAAAGAAAAAAATGAGTTAAAGAAAAAATAAAGTTCCAGAAAAAAATGAGTTCTAGAAAGAACAGAGTTCCAGAAAGAACAGAGTTCCAGAAAAAAATGAGTTAAAGAAAAAACAGAACTCTAGAAAAAATCGAACTCTGGAAAGAATTAAGATTTAAATGGAACGATAAGGTGGATGCAATATGAATAATTTGGATATAGATGAAAACAAAGAAGCAAAGGAATATGCAGCGGAACGCTATGAACTGGTAACTGGGCGGATTCGTGAAGCTGCACAAGAGCCTGAGACAGAGGATTGCTACAAAGATTATTTTCAAAAGACTGCCAAATTTATTCTGCTTACGATGGAAGTACTGCAGATGCAGCAGCAAGGCGCGCTTAAGCACCGCAAGCTTGCAGCTTGTGAAGACTTAAACAACCGTTTGTATGCAGATATTTTGCCTCAAAATTACGGGAACAGTTATGCAAATCCGGCTTATGCAGTACGTAAGCTGGGAGATGCATTGGGCGGTATGTTATGCTTTTTATATACAGAAAGCAGGGCGTTAATAGCATATGCGTTTGAAGGCAGAATAGATGCTATGACGGTTTTGATGGAATTATTTGTGGAGATTTATACTTGCTTTTGCGACAGCGAGGGAACAACTGCGCAGGAAATCCAAAATATTATTTACTGGCATTTTCATGATTACAGCGAAGTCCTTGTAACGCGAAGCGTTCGAGAAGGCATTGATCCGAAGTTGGACTTTTTTATAAACATTGTAAAACATGCAGATTTAGATAATTTGACGTATTTATACCAATATGGGGAATATATCTCAGACAACGAAAAAAAGACAGCCAGCTATTTGGCCAGTCTGCCAGAGGAGCAGCTGCAGGCTATGGCGGATACATTTACCGAAGGTTACCAGATTGGATTTGAAGTAACGAATAAGGATTTGTCCAAGAAAAAGACAGTCAGTATCCATTATGCGATTGGGTTTGAGCGTGTTGTACGAAAGGCAATACAAAATTTTGAAAAACTGGGGCTTTCCGCTGTTATTTTCCGGGATGCAGTATCTTCTTTTGGAAACCGCGGGCGTGGTAAAAAAGGATGCTATTCTACTTCTCCAAACCGTCAATTCGATTACGACCATCGCAATGACAGCGCTTATTATTTGGATAAAGCATTTGTAGAACGTAGGCTCGAAGTGCTTCAGGACGCATATGAACGCTACCAAAATCTGGCTGCTGTTTACGGTGGCCCGGCTGTACAGGAAGTGTTTGGAGAAGAACCGTTTGCACCGGAAAATAAACCAGAGGCAGTGCACTATGATAAAAAGCAGCAGCAGTTAAACGTCTCTTATGCAAACCGGGCAGGGCAGATTACAAATCAATTTATTAAAGGCGAGGAGCGCAGTTTTACGATTATTGCGTATCCGCTGCCAGCAATAGGGGCGGATTATGAGGCAATATTTGCAGAAACAGTAAAATTAAACACATTAGACTATAAACGCTACCAAAATATCCAGCAGCGTCTGATTGATGTGCTTGACCAGGCAGACCGGGTGCGGATTATTGGCAAGTGCGGCAACCATACGGATTTAACAATATCTATTTGGAAACTGGAGCATCCGGAGTCTGAGACTGCGTTTGAAAACTGTGTGGCAGATGTTAATATTCCGGTTGGCGAAGTGTTTACCTCTCCTGTACTGGAAGGGACAAATGGCGTTCTGCATGTGACGGGGGTATATTTAAACGGTTTATTTTATAAAGATCTGCATATGCAGTTTACAGATGGAATGGTAACCGAATATACGTGTAAAAACTTTGCAGACGAAACAGACAATCAACGCTATGTTTATGAAAATGTAATGATGCAGCATGAAACACTGCCTATGGGAGAATTTGCGATCGGAACCAATACGACAGCATACCGCATGGCAAAAGATTATCAGATTGCAGATAAATTGCCGATTTTAATTGCAGAAAAGACAGGGCCGCATTTTGCGGTAGGAGATACCTGCTATTCGCATGCAGAGGATACAGCAGTCTATAATCCGGACGGCAAAGAGATTATGCCAAAGGATAATGCGCATACAAAGATCCGTAAGGAAGATCCGCATAAGGCTTATTTTAATTGTCATACAGATATTACAATTCCGTATGACGAGCTGGATGCAATTATAGCAGTGCTGCCGGATGACAGCACAATCGATATCATCCGAAATGGCAGGTTTGTAGTACCTGGAACAGAGGAATTAAACGAGCCGCTTGAACATGCGTAGGAATTTTGCAGTTTTTCAAATCTAGGGAGGGACATAAGATGAGTAAAGTAGGAATTGTAATGGGTTCAGACTCTGATATGCCGGTTATGGCAAAGGCAGCAGACATACTCGAAGAACTTGGCGTAGACTATGAAATGACAATTATTTCAGCACATCGTGAACCGGATGTATTTTTTGAGTATGCAAAGACAGCAGAGGAAAAAGGATTTCAGGTTATTATTGCAGGTGCTGGAATGGCAGCGCATCTGCCGGGCATGTGTGCAGCGATTTTTCCGCTGCCAGTCATCGGTATACCAATGCATACGACTTCGTTAGGAGGACAGGATTCCTTATACTCGATTGTGCAGATGCCAAGCGGGATTCCAGTAGCAACAGTTGCTATTAACGGCGGAGCAAATGCAGGTCTTCTTGCTGCAAAGATTCTTGCTACAAGCGATCAGCAGCTTTTGCAAAAATTAAAAGATTATTCAAAAAAGCTAAAAGAACAGGTTCAAGCAAAGGATGCCAAATTGCAAGAGGTTGGTTATAAAAATTATACAAACTAGCACGATACAGTTTCCTGCAAATTAGAAACTGTATACACGATAGTTAAATAAAAATTTAATTAAATATAGAAGAAATTAAACAGATCTACTGACCGGAAGATTTGCTGAAGGAAAGAAACTGTCTGGAATAAAAATAGTCTGAAAAAAAGACAGTCTGAAATAGTCTGAAAAAGAAAGCTTGAAAAAAAGACAGTCTGAAATAGTCTGAAAAAGAAAGCTTGAAAAAAGACAGTCTGAAAAGAAAGCTTGAAAAAAGACAGTTTGAAAAGACAGCCTGAAAAAAGACAGTTAAAAGAAAAACAGTCTGAAAGAAAAACAGTCTGGAATTTATCGAGAGCCTAGCATACCGTAAAACAAATTTTTTGTGTAAAGGATTTGTTTTGCGGTGTTTTTGTGTATACAAAACAGGAAAGGATCAAGGGGTGAGCGGTAGTATGGGAACGACGCTGAATGATACACCGAGCGCGAACCGCACGCATATTGCGGTATTTGGCAAAATGAACAGTGGGAAATCTTCCCTCATCAATGCACTTGCAAATCAGGAAATTGCCATCGTATCAGAGGTAGGAGGTACGACGACAGATCCGGTAAAAAAACCAATGGAAATCCATGGAATTGGGCCTTGCGTGTTGATTGATACAGCAGGGTTTGATGATACCGGAGAATTGGGAAACCGCCGCGTGGCAAGTGCAAAAAAAGCGGCACTGCAGGCAGACATAGCCATTATGCTCATTGTAAATGACGATTTTACGAAAGAACAGCTATGGGTTGATTTGCTTTCTAAAAAAAATACGCCGGTTATTTTTGTGATCAATCAAATCGATCAGTTAAAAGAACCGGAAACACTTGCGAAAAAAGTAAAAGATAGATTTAAGAAAGAGCCTTTGCTTTTAAGTGCAAAAGAAAAGCAGGGAATAGAAACATTAAGGCAGGCATTGGTTGAAGAAGCGCCGGGAAAAGAACAGGAGCGTTTTCTAACCGGGGATTTATTAACAGAAGAAGATTTGGTACTGCTCGTTATGCCGCAGGATATTCAGGCACCGAAAGGAAGACTCATTTTGCCGCAAGTACAGACACTGCGTGAGCTGTTGGATAAAAAGTGTCTTGTCATGTGTACCGTAACCGGAAAGCTGGACCAGGCGTTAGCCTCGCTGCAAAAGCCGCCGAAGCTGATTATTACAGATTCGCAGGCATACCAAACAGTTTATGAGAAAAAACCGCAGCAAAGTATGCTTACCTCTTTTTCGACTTTATTCGCAGCTTACAAAGGAGACATTCACTATTTTGTACAGGGGGCTAAGTGCATTGCCAGCCTAACAGAGCATGACAAGGTGCTGATTGCAGAATGCTGTACCCATGCTCCGCTGGATGAAGATATCGGGCGGGAGAAATTGCCGCGGCTGCTGCGAAAAAAAATCGGGCAGGGGTTAACGATAGATTTGGTTTCCGGGATGGATTTCCCACAGGATTTGTCCGCTTACCAGCTGGTGATTCAATGTGGTGCCTGCATGTTTAACCGTAAGTATGTCATCTCCAGAGTGGATGCAGCAAAGCAGCAGCACGTACCAATGACGAATTATGGAGTCGCAATTGCATTTTTAAATGGCATTTTGGACCAGGTAAGTCTGCCATAAAATGTAATTTCGATTTGCATAAAACAGGATGATTAGGAGGAGGGCCACTTGGAAACACAAGATACAAAATTAGCAGTCATCGCAGTTGTTGTAGAGCGGGAAGAAAGTGTTCGTATATTAAATGACCTGCTGCATAGTTACAGCAGCTATATTATAGGCAGAATGGGAATCCCGTACAGGCAGCGGGGCATCTCTTTGATTAGTATCGCAGTGGATGCGCCTGGGGATATTATTAGCGGGCTTTCTGGAAAAATAGGCAGAATCAATGGGATATCTGCAAAGGTAGCATATTCAAAACGTTAAAAAGGGAGGAACAGGCCATGTATGATGTAATGTCGCCAAAAGCAGAAGAATTTATTAGTGATGAAGAAATCCGCGCATGCTTGGATTATGCACAAAAGAATAAAAATAATGCAGCTCTGATTGATGAAATTTTAAATAAAGCGCGCAAGATGAAAGGAATTTCGCACAAGGAAGCAATTGTGCTGCTGGATTGTGAGCTGGAAGAAAAAAATCAGGAAATTTATAAGCTGGCGGAACAAATCAAACAAGAATTTTATGGGAACCGGATTGTAATGTTTGCCCCGTTGTATTTGTCGAATTATTGTATTAACGGCTGCGAATATTGTCCGTACCATGCGAAAAATAAGCATATTGTAAGAAAGAAGCTGACCCAGGAGGAAGTACGCAAAGAGGTAATTGCGCTGCAGGATATGGGGCATAAGAGGCTGGCATTAGAAGCAGGGGAAGATCCAGTAAACAACCCGTTAGAATATATTCTGGAATGTATCCATACGATTTATGGGATCAAACATAAAAACGGTGCCATCCGCCGCGTCAATGTCAATATTGCTGCCACTACAGTAGAAAATTATCGAAAACTGAAAGAAGCAGGGATAGGCACATATATTTTATTCCAGGAAACCTATCATAAAGAGCAATATGAAAAGCTGCATCCAACAGGGCCTAAGAGTGATTATGCATACCATACGCAGGCAATGGATCGCGCGATGGACGGCGGGATTGATGACGTAGGGCTTGGAGTTTTATTTGGACTTAATAATTATCGATATGATTTTACCGGAATTATTATGCATGCCGAACATTTAGAAGCTTATAAAGGTGTTGGCCCGCATACGATCAGCGTCCCAAGAGTACGCCGTGCAGATGATATTGATCCAAATGTTTTTGATAATGGGATTTCTGATGAGACATTTGCCAAAATTGTAGCTTGTATCCGAATTGCAGTGCCTTATACAGGTATGATTGTATCAACCAGAGAAACCGCAGAAACACGAAAAAAAGTGCTGCATCTTGGAGTATCACAGATCAGCGGCGGTTCCAGGACGAGTGTCGGCGGTTATTACGAAGAAGAAGCGGAGGAAGATAATTCGGCACAATTTGATGTAAGTGATACAAGGACATTAGAAGAAGTTGTGCGCTGGCTGATGGATTTAGGATATGTGCCGAGTTTTTGTACAGCATGTTACCGTGCCGGGCGTACAGGCGATCGCTTCATGGAGCTTTTAAAAAGCAGACAGATCGTAAATTGCTGCCATCCGAATGCACTGATGACGCTAAAAGAATATTTAGAAGATTATGCATCTTTACCAACAAAGGAAGTTGGAGAAAAACTAATTGCAGAGGAACTAAAAAAGATACCAAATGAACAGGTTCGCAAAAAAGCAGAAGCATATATTGCAAATATTCAAAACGGTGAACGCGATTTTCGGTTTTAACAGACTGTTTGTAAAACAGCAGCTAAAAAAGAGTGTAATACAAAGCAGCGCGATACAAAGCAGCATAGTTTTATAAGCTTAACACAGCTTAAATTTAAGTTAGATAAAAAGGCAGAAGTACTGTGGCAAGTGTATATACGATGGAGGAAGATATGCTATATTTTACAATTGCAGGCGCTGTTTTCGGGCTTGAATATTTCGTAAAGCGATATATGGACGAGGCGTATAGCCTGAAAAAACAGCGGGCAGTGGCAGGCGGCAAGATTCTATTAAAAAAATACTATAATACAGGAGCATCAGGAAATTTCTTAAGCAGCAAACCGAAATTGGTTCGGTATGTTCATACCACCTTACTTTGCGGGGTAGTCATCAGGCTAATGATGGCTGCCCTGCGCAAAGAAGCAGGTATGGCAAAACTAGGACTAGCCTTTTTAGCAGGAGGCGGCGGAAGTAATTTATATGATCGGTGCCAAAAAGGATTTGTGGTCGATTATTTTAGCTTTAGATTTGGCCCGCGGCGTCTTCAAAAGCTGGTCTTTAATTTAGCGGATTTGTTTGTTTTTTCCGGAGCATGTCTTTTTTTTCTGGCAGCATGGAAAGAGGAATCCGCGCATTCGTTGTGGAACAGGAGGTAATATGGCAACACAAATGATGAAACAACAAACGAATCCGTTAGAAACAAAACCTGTAGGCAGGTTGCTGGCGGAATTTGCAATTCCAAGCATTATTGCCATGCTGGTCAGCGCATTGTATAATATTGTTGACCAGTTTTTCATTGGCCATTATGTTGGAATGCTGGGAAATGCGGCAACAAACGTAGCATTTCCGCTTACGATAAGCTGTACGGCAATTGCACTGCTATGTGGGATTGGCGGAGCGGCAAACTTTAATCTAAATATGGGGCGGGGGAATGAAACAAAGGCAGTCCGCTATGCAGGCAATGCGATCAACATGTGTTTTATCATCGGTATACTGCTTTGCATTGTTACAAAGATTTTTTTAAAACCTATGATGGTGATGTTTGGAGCTACGGACCAGACGCTGACGTATTCCCTAATTTATACAGGCATCACGTCTTTGGGATTTCCGTTTTTGATCTTTACGACAGGAGGCTCGAATCTGGTTCGGGCGGATGGCAGTCCGCGGTTTTCCATGCTCTGTACGCTGGTTGGGGCTTTGATTAATACGTGCCTGGATGCCTTATTTATGACCGTATTCCATATGGGGATAAAAGGCGCTGCATGGGCAACAGTCATAGGTCAGGTTGTATCTGCAGTCTTGGTGGCGCTGTATTTGACGCGGTTTAAAACAGTAAGGCTGCAGCTGAAGCATTTGCAGCCAAAAGCGTCCTATTGGGGAAATATCGCACGGCTTGGCATGTCGCCGTGTATTAACCAGCTTGCGATGATGGTTGTGCAGGTGGTGTTAAACAATGTGCTAACCTTTTATGGCGCACAGTCTGAATATGGCAGTGATATTCCGCTTGCCTGCGCAGGCATTATTTCCAAAGTAGGTATGCTGTTTTTTTCAATTGTAATTGGTATTTCGCAGGGAATGCAGCCAATTGTCAGCTTTAACTACGGCGCGCAGAAATATAAACGTGTCCTGGAGGCTGTTTGGAAGTCAATCGCATGTGCGACTGCAATCTCGATTGTGGCGTTTTTGTGCTTTCAAATATTCCCAAGACAGATTATCAGCATCTTTGGAGAAGGCAGTGAGGAGTATTTTCAATTTGCTGAGCGGTATTTTCGAATTTATATGTTTTTTACCTTTATCAATCAATTTCAGCCAGTTGTCGCAAATATGTTTACTTCCATTGGTAAAGCAGCGGCTGGTGCGTTTATGTCATTGACTAGGCAAATTTTATTTTTGCTGCCGCTTTTGGTGCTGCTCCCGAAAATGTTTGGGTTAGATGGCGCGATGTTTGCTGCGCCGGTTGCAGATTTGGTGGCATTTATCATTGCCTTTAGCATGCTGTTAAAAGAAACGCACAGACTGCGGCGGGAAACGCCACAAGCGGGGGAAGAAAGCGCATGATTTATCTTGTGACAGCTTTATATTGTGAAGCCGGACAGCTGATACGTAAGCTTTCGCTTGTAAAAAATTTGCAGGAAACGAGATATCAGGAGTTTTTCAATACAGATGCAGGAATTCGGCTTGTAGTCACTGGCGTTGGAGAGATTTCAGCAGCTGCGGTGCTGGGCAGTGTTTTTACCAAGTACCAGCCGCAAGCGTGGGATTTTTTAGTGAATTTAGGTGTTTGTGCAGGCAGCGCAAACATGCAGGGCATTTATTTATGCAACCAATTAAAGGAACAGGCAACAGGCAAGACCTTTTACCCGGATCTGTTATATCGTCATCCATTTCAGGAGGCATGTCTTGCGACGGGTATGGTGCTCTGGCAAGGCCATCCTGGAAAGACGGCAAAAGACTCTGAGGCAGACTGCCTTTATGATATGGAGGCTGCTGCAGTCTATCAGGCAGGAGCTTTTTCTTTTGGGCCGCATCAGATGTCTTTTTTAAAAATCGTATCGGATCAGGGAGATGCAGCAGCGATTTCGAAAAAGCAGGTAGAAACTATCATGGAGGCTTATGAGGAGCAAATCATAGCGTATCTTGGACAGCTGCAGGAAATTAGTAAAAGTATCCAAATGCAGCTTCAGCATCGTATGCACTTACAAAAAGAAATGGACAGGCTGTGTACGGATATGCACTGTTCCAAGTCTATGCGTGATTCCCTAAAGCAGCATATGCATTATATGGATTTGGCTGGAATCGACTATGCATCGCACATACAGGCACTGTATGCAGCAGGCATTCTGCCATGTAAAGATAAAAAAGAAGGGAAGAAATGCTTTGGGCAATTTTGCAGGAAAATTTTTTCATAATGTTTATATGCAGCCGCATTTTTCACATATTTATGTGGAACAGGCAGTTAAGGATCACCCCAGAACGCAAGAAATTTTACAAAAGCTGCCTGCCGCGCAGGTAGTGGAAATTACCCATTATAAAGATATCTTTTGCAGAAGCAGGCAAAACTACAGCATGCAGTACCAGGCGCAGAAATTAATCCTGGCTGCCAGGCCGGGAACACTGCTTTATCCAGGCGCGCCTGTTTGCCAGAGCTTTGGACAGCCGTATTTTTATTATACATCCTGTATGATGAACTGCCTGTATGACTGTGAATATTGTTATTTAAAAGGCATGTATCCATCTGCGAATCTCGTGCTGTTTGTAAATCTGGAAGACTATTTTTTGCAGATTAAACAGCTGCTTAACGAGCATCCGGCATATATCTGTGTTTCTTATGATACGGATTTGCTTGCTTTTGAGCAGCTAACGGGATATGTGACTGCATGGGAGCAGTTTGTACAGACGCAAAAGGGGCTGCAAATTGAGATTCGTACGAAAAGCGCGGTGCGACAGTTCTGGGAACACCGAAGCGCGGTGCCAGGCGTTATTTATGCCTTTACGCTTTCACCGAAAGAAGTAATTGCACGTTATGAACATCATACGCCGTCCTTGGAAGAACGGCTTTTTTGTGTACAAAAAGCGCTTCAGGCAGGCTGTCAGGTCAGGCTGTGCTTTGACCCTATGATTTACCTGCCTCACTGGCAAAGACACTATAAAAATATGATAGACCAAGTATTTCGGACAGTTGACTATGCGGCTATTATGGATGTGAGTATTGGCTCGTTTCGTATTTCTAAAAACTATTTGAAAAAGATGCGCAGGCAGGAACCAGATTCTGCGGTTGTCCAGTTCCCTTATCAGTTAGAAGACGGGTTTTATCAATACCCACAGGAATGCATGGAGCAAATGGAGCAGTATCTGGTTAGCCAGGTGCGACAATATATTGCAAAGGAGAAAATTTTTTTATGGAAGACATAAAAAGCGCAGGGAAACAGGCAGCAATTGTTACGGGAGCGTCATCTGGAATTGGGCTTGCAATCAGCAGCAAGCTGGCAGAAATGGGCTATGAGGTGTTTGGCTTTGGACGTAATTTTGAGAAAATGGGGCTTGCATCCGGCAAGCAGTGCCATTTGACAAATTTCCATGCCGTGATCTGTGATATTTTGGATACCGAAGACCTGTGCAGACATGTTAGACAGATTGCGGCGCAGTATCCTGTGCATGTGCTTGTAAACAACGCAGGCGTTGGATATTATGGATTGCATGAAGAATTAAATCCAGAGAAAATCAAAGAGCTTGTCCGTACAAACCTGGAAACTCCTATGATTTTGACACAGCAGCTGCTGCGCACGCTGAAGCAGCATGCAGGATATGTCATTAATATTGCTTCTGTGACAGCTTGCGAAACGAATCCGCATGGCTGTGCTTATGGAGCCACGAAAGCGGGGCTTAGCAGCTTTTCACACAGCCTTTTTCAAGAAGCACGCAAGTATGGGGTAAAAGTGGTAACGATTTATCCGGATATGACAAAAACAGATCTATACCGGAATGCAGATTTTATGCAGGGAGACGAGGAGGCATCTTATTTGCTGCCGGACGAGGTGGCGGATGCAGTGGAGTATCTGTTATGCCAAAGAGAGGGGATTGTAGTGACAGATCTGACGCTGCGCCCGCAGCTGCACCGAATCAAACGGAAACAACCGCTTGCGAAAGAAAGAGGATAACAAAAAATCTGCCACTCACAGGCAGATTTTTTGTAGTGTAATAATCAAGATATTGTTCGTCAATTAGGCATTTATAATACTATGAATAAAACCTATATATCATAATGTACATTTGAAAAACTTTCAATTGATTAATGCACATTTTTGGTTAAACTATTTAATTACAGTCACATTCGTTGCCTGAGGTCCTTTTGCGCCTTCGGTAACTTCAAATTCTACGGAAGCGCCTTCTTCTAAAGACTTAAATCCTTCCATATTCAGACCGGAAAAATGTACAAATACATCTTTGCCTTCTTCATCTGTGATGAAACCGTAACCCTTCTGATTGTTAAACCATTTTACTGTACCTTTATTCATGACGTACCTCCAAAACATATTAGCTGTTGACAGCTTGACTTAAGAATATCATAGGAATCGCGAAAAGTAAAGCAAAAAGATGCTAAATTTCAGAAAAAATTATCCGATTTTTTATTAAAAAGCTCTGCGCATACTTATCCCATTCCTTTTCAAAGCTCTTATCAAGAATGAAATTGCGGTAAGAAACGCCGGTTGTAAGTATAATTTGGTTATTTTGATAAATAATATGAAGGTAAATTGCGCTAATATCGTCAAAAGTCACAGAAGTGCCAGCAGCACGTATCGTATTTTCCATATTAGCAGGTGAAAGCATAAGCACAAACTTAAAGTACAAAGGTGTTTGGTGTCCTTTGATGAATGCATAGCAGGCTGGACGCAGTTCACGGTAGGGCATATAAGACAGGCCTGTGAGCTGTTTTTGAGCCAGTTCTTCTTCTGTAAAGTAACTTGTATTCAAATGCCCGTCAATTTCGTAATTAACAGCTGTATGAATCGAAGCATGTGATAATAAAAACTGGTCAAAGACGCTGCTTCGCAATAGCAGGTTCATAAATTCTTTTTTTTCAGGTAATAAAAACGCTTTCATAAATGTTAACCTCCTATTATGTTAACCGATATATTTATTATACGGGAAAAAATATATTTTACAAGAGTCTTTTCTGTGCTATAATAGTACGCAAAGTTACTGCAAAGTCCGTAAGAAAATGATTCAGGAGTGCAAAAATTCCATTGCCAAAGGCGATTTTAGATGAATTTTTGCATGTTACTATTCACGGGTCAGAAATGCGCACTGGCTGCGCGTTGCGTGAGAACATGATTCGGAACCGACAACAGTATATGGAGGCGAAACAAGATTTGTAGTGTGTGGAGATTAAAATATGAAAAGGATAAAGCGTTCAAATAGGAGTGGAAAAGCAAAAGTGATAGTAGCAGGCACGCTGCTTGCAACGATGCTGACAGGCTGTGCGCTTGAGGATTTGCCAAAGAATATTATGCAGCCGGTAGAAGAAGTAGTCAGTACAGTAAAAAAGAATATGGAGCTAAAGCAGCAGATGGATGCGCTAAAGCTGCCAAAGGATGTGGAAAGTGTTTCCAAAGATAAATATGCATATTCTACACTGACTAAGGATGTACAAAAGATCTATGACCAAATGCTGGATGCAATTTTAAACCATGAAAAGGAGGTTACGCTTTCTACTTCAGATGGGGAATATCTGGAAGATATTTTTAGCTGTATTAAGGCTGATTATGGCGGGTTATTTTGGGTAGAGAGTTTTCGGTACACGCAATATCAGAAAAACGGGCAGACAGAAATTATGTCATTCTCTCCAAACTATTCGATGGGCTATAAAAAGAGACAGGCAATACAGCGGAAAATTGATCAAAAGGCACAAAAGTATCTGGATGGGATTGCACAAGATGCATCAGATTATGAAAAAGTGCGGTACATATACCAAAAGCTAATTCAAAAAGTAGATTATAACC
>CANDJR010000029.1 GCA_947385105.1 uncultured Eubacterium sp. | reverse complement strand
TCATTGAAGTGACAAAAGACGGGCTTTTGCTGACAGAATACAATCCGGAATATACCGTCGAGCAGATTCAGGCAGCAACAGAAGCCGATTTAACAGTCAGCCCTGATTTAAAACCAATGTGCTGACAGGGCAGATAAATGAGATTGACGAACAAATGAGAACTGATGAACAAATGAGAATGATGAATTCGTAATAATAAGAAGAATTCATGATGGCGATTCGTATTAACTATAAGACTCCTAAATAATATTATATATCATAAATGAAACAATAAAACCCGGACCATATGGTTCGGGTTTTATTGTTTTGGAGACTTTAATTGAAAACAAATTTTAATCTAAATCAATGTAATTTGACTGGTTCTCAAAAGACGAAGAACCTCTTGAAAATTCTTCACGCAGGACAAACTTTGCAACCAAATTTTTCAGCAAGTCCGCCAAACTGGAAAGTTCTTCGCTGGCAGCCGCACTTTGTACTGCGGTAGAGGAGTTTGTTTGCACAACGCTGGAAATCTGATCAACCCCAAGTGTAACCTGTTCGATAGCGCCTGCCTGCTTTTCTGCTGCATCGGCAATCATATCGACTTTTGAAGCTGCAGACCGTACTTCGTTTACTACTGTTATTAATGATTCAGCCGTAGAATTTGCAATCTGTGTACCGCGTGCAACTGCTTTAATAGAGCTTTCAATTAACTCAGCGGTATCTTTGGATGCCTCGGAACTCTTGCTGGCAAGGTTTCGTACCTCATCTGCTACGACAGCAAAGCCTTTGCCTGCGGTGCCTGCACGGGATGCTTCTACAGCTGCATTTAATGCTAAAATATTAGTTTGGAATGCAATATCTTCAATGGTTTTGATAATCTTGCCAATTTCATTGGAAGTACGGGTAATTTCTTCCATTGCTGACATCATATCCTGCATCTGTAAGTTGCATTCTTCCACTTCGTCGCCAGCTGTATTTGATACATTCTTTGCATCCACTGCGTTTTCAGCAGTATTTTTCACCTGGCTGGAAATGTCTGTAATTGTAGCTGCCAGTTCTTCTACAGCAGAAGCCTGTTCCGTAGAACCCTGGGAAAGCGCCTGCGCACCGTTTGATACTTGAGAGGAACCAGATGCTACCTGTTCGGCGCTTTGGTTAATCTGCCATAAAGTTTCGCTTAAGTTGCGGTTTAATTTACGTATGGATATTAATAAATGCTGGAAATTTCCTACATAATATTCCTCAGCCTCTGTACGCACATCAAAATTCCCATTCGCCATTTCACTAAGCAGCCGGGATGCGTCTGAAAGTACGGCCTCTAAATTAATAGTCATGTTTTTAAACACTTTGGCTAATTTTCCTAACTCATCCTTTGAATTATATGAAATGGAAATATCAAAATCACCGTCTACAATCTTATTTGCGGATACCTCTAACTCATGCAGCGGACGTGTAATGGAACGTGTTAAATAGGTAGAAAGAATCAAGGTAATCAGCAAAGCCCCAGCAGCCATGCTTAGCTGGATAATGACTAACCGATCCTGCATTTTAACCGTATTTTGATAATCAGCGTCTGCACTATCTGCTACATATTCACTTATATGTATCAATGTATCTACTGCATTCTGGACTAAAGGCTGGTATTCCTCCAATAAAATTTTCTGTGCCTGCAATTTATCTGTTTGCGCACACTCGATCACTGTTTCTTGCAGCGTTACCGCGCTTCTTACGTTTGATTCAAAGGCATCGAGCAATTCTTTATCGTCTTCAAAATTTTGAAACAGCCATGTAGCATTTTCTTCTAATATTGTCATTTCTTTTTCCAGATCTGCCAACAACTCATTGCTTTTTTCTTCATCTGATTCAATTGTAATAAAAACAAGATCTTTTACAATAATCTGCAGGCCGCGGCGCATGTTCATCACCTTATTCGTAATCTGATAACCGACATTATAAAACTGCGAATACTTTTCCGCATTTTCATTCAGCCCTTGAATTGCAGTGAAAACAGTACCGCAAAACAAAAGAATGATGAGCATAAACGTGATTAGCAGTTTAGTTCCAATTCTTAAATTCTTCATGATTTATCCTCCTTTTGTCCTCCCGTCAAAATATTATATTTTATTATAATCGATTCTATGCAGCATGTCTACTCTAATTGTAAACTGCATAGAAGAATTTGTTATTTTTAAATTTTCATCTGTCGATGAAAGGGTATTTTATAGATATTGGTTAAATTCAATCCGTTCTTTATTGGGGCCAGTTATAATAAAAAATTTCACGCCGTTTTCCCAAAATGGGAGAAACTGGATTCCATCGCTGACAATAGGAAAGCCTTCTTTTTGAACGATTTGATATACTTGCTCTACATCGGTTACATCCAAAGCAATATGGTCAACTGCCCCGCTTGCCATTACGGCCTGTTTATTTTCATAAGCTTCTATTACAAGATTTCCTTGTTTAAAAAAAGCAACCTTCTCATTGGCTGCTTCGTTTACCGTCTCATAAATCACTGTAAAACCGATTGCCTTATAGAACGCAATTGTTTCGTCCATACTGTTTGTAGGAATTCCAATATGCTGTAGTCCTTTTACAAAGTTATTCATACAATTATCCATAATCTTCTCCTTTTATGTCTGCTGCTAAAACAAATAGCAAAGCTGAGTATCGTGCATTCCCAGCATTTTGTCACTCGTTACTATTATAACGGATTTGGTAATAGGTGTAAAGTATTATTGCTTCTTTCTTTAATAAAAAGTGGTGGAAAATTATGCTATCTTTTTTTGTCGAAAATGCATATAATGATGAAGGAATTACTTTACAAAAAAAGGTAAAATAATAAAAAAGATAAAAAAACAAAGAAATGAAAATAATGAAAGAAAAGGAATGTCTTGATAATGAAAGAAAAATGGTATGTAACGACAAAAAAGGCAGACTTTCAAGCCATTGGGGAAAGGTTTGGAATCGATCCGGTAACAGCCAGAATAATACGAAACCGGGATATTATCGGGGAAGAAGCAATCAAAGCCTATCTGTCTGATTCGCCAAAAGCGCTGCATGATCCACATTTGCTCAAAGATGCAGACAAAGGGGCTGTACTTTTGACAGAGAAAATAAGCACACAAAAAAAAATTAGAATTATTGGCGATTATGATATTGACGGCGTGAATGCCTGCTACATTTTATATACAGGGCTTACAGCCTGCGGCGCGAAAGCAGATTATGCGATACCAGACCGGATGCTGGACGGATATGGATTACATAAGCGTATGATTCAACAGGCGATGCAGGACGGCATTGATACGATCCTTACGTGCGATAATGGGATTGCAGCATTGGATGAAATTGCATACGCAAAAGAATGCGGGCTGACCGTAATCATTACGGATCATCATGAAGTTCCGTTTTCCAGTGGAAAGGCGCAGGGAGAAAAGACGTATCATGTGCCGTGTGCAGATGCAGTGATTAATCCAAAGCAGCCGGACTGCAGTTATCCTTATAAGGGATTATGCGGAGCAGCCGTTGCCTGGAAGTTGATACAAGTGCTGTACGAGCAGATGGGTATCCCTATAGAGGAGAGCTTTGCTATGGTTGCGCATGTCGCATTTGCGACAGTCGGGGATGTTATGGAGCTTACAGGAGAAAACAGACTTTTGGTAAAGCTGGGGCTGGAGGCAGTTCATCGGACGCAAAATCCAGGGTTGTTAGCCTTAATAGAGCAAAACCAACTGCAAAAGACACAAATCAAGGCATGGCATTTTGGATTTGTGCTTGGGCCATGTATCAATGCAAGTGGCAGACTGGATACCGCTATCCGTTCCCTTCAGCTGCTGATGGAGACGTCAATAGAAAAAGCTTCTGTTTATGCCAGGGAGCTTGTCGAACTTAACAGCCGGCGCAAAGAACTGACGCAAAAGGGGATTGACCAGGCAGTGCAAATGATAGAGGAACATGGAATGGATCAAGATAAAATTATGGTTGTCTATTTACCGCAGTGCCATGAAAGCATTGCAGGCATTATTGCAGGCCGGATTCGTGAGAACTACCATAAGCCGGTTTTTGTGCTGACAGATGCACAAGATGGTGGCGTAAAGGGGTCTGGACGGTCAATAGAAGCATATTCTATGTATGAAGAAATGACAAAATGCGCAGATTTGATGACAAAGTTTGGCGGGCATCCGATGGCTGCAGGTCTGTCTATGGAGAAAGAAAATATCGAAAGTTTTCGCACCAGGCTCAATGCAGATACAAGCCTTGTGGAAGATGATTTTATAGAGAAAATAAAGATAGATGTTCCAATGCCTTTGCATTATATCCGCACACAGCTAATTCGCGAATTTGAATGCCTGGAGCCGCATGGAAAAGGAAATGAAAAACCAGTGTTTGCTGTCCGCGATGTGCATCCTATTTGCGGCAGTATCGTTGGAAAAAATAAAAATGTATTAAAGCTGGTGTTAGAAGACGGTGCAGGCGGGAAAATAGACGCGGTCTTTTTTGGAGATATTACAGCATTGTTAGATTTTTTGCGGGAGAAGTTTTCCGACAGTCAAGTGCAGGCGCTGCTGCATGGCAAGCCGCAAAAGATCAAGTTTTCCATCACTTACGACCCTTCTATTAATACATATCTTGACAAGGAGCAAGTGCAGGTCATTATCCGGCACTACTGTTAACACAAGGTTTGCGCCCTGCAACAGGTATGATTAAAAAAGGAGACTGTTCCATAAAAATCCAGAGCCTAAAAAACCTGAATTTTATCGAACAGTCTCCTCCTTACCTATCAAGGGAATAAATTTTTTTCTCAACCGACCCTTTTTATTATAAAAGTCGTTTTCCAACCGCACGGTCAAATTCTGCTTCAATCGAGGCATCCGGCTTTTCGGTCAGTAAAGAAACAATAATATTAAATGCCAATGCAAGGAGAAACGCAGGCAAAAGTTCGTAAATATCCCATGCGCCGCCCATTGGACGTATGAGGTATTTCCATACAAAAATCATGATCCCGCCGCTTAACATGCTGACAAAGGCGCCATACTTGTTGCTGCGTTTCCAAAACAGTGCGCATAGAATGACTGGGCCAAAGGTAGCGCCAAATCCAGCCCAGGCAAAGCTTACAATATTAAATACATTGCTGGCCGGATCTCTTGCCAGGAAAATACCGATGACACTAATTGCCAGTACTGTAATTCTTGCAGCTATCAGAGATGCTTTTTCACTCAGATTGATGCCAAAGGTTTCTCGCAGAATATTTTGTGAAACACTTGAGGATGCTACGAGTAATTGGCTGTCCGCAGTAGACATGGTAGCAGCCATAATACCTGCCAGGATAATGCCTGCCAAGGCAGCGGCAAGAATACCGTTTGTACTTAATAAATCAGCGAATTTTACAATAATCGTCTCAGAGTCGCTGCCAGTAAGCGTATCAATGGCACCTACTTTGCTGACAGCCAGGCCGCAGATACCGATAAAAATTGCAACAGCCATGGAGATGGTAACCCATATTGCTGCAATCCGGCGGGAAGTTGTTAATTTATTTTCATCTTCGATTGCCATAAAGCGAAGCAGGACATGCGGCATGCCAAAATAGCCCAGTCCCCATGCAAGAAGCGAAAACGTGGTAATCATGCCGTAAGGCTTTGCTGTACCGGAACTAACATCGTACGTATTTGTCATTGATAAGTAGCCTGGCAGGGCTTTGGCATTTTCCATGACAGCATCAAACCCGCCTGCAATATGTCCGCTGTAAAAGACAACTGTAATCAGTGCAATCGTCATGACAATGCTCTGAATTAAGTCTGTCGTAGAGGCCGCCAAAAACCCGCCCAAAGCTGTATATGCAACAATGATAATCGCACAAATAATCATAGCAGCCATATAGTCCACGTCAAATAGTGTGGAAAACAGCTTGCCGCACGCTGCAAACCCGCTGGCAGTATAAGGTATAAAAAATATGACGATAATTACAGCAGAGATAGCATTTAGCATATGTTTGTCATGATATCTTTTGGAAAAAAAATCAGGGATCGTAATTGCATTGATCTGATGGCTGTAGCGGCGGATTTTTTTGGAAACAAAAAACCAGTTTAGCCAGGTGCCAAGCGCAAGCCCAATAGCAGTCCATGCCGCATCGCAAATCCCGGTTAAGTAAGCAACGCCTGGGAGTCCCATTAGCAGCCAGCTTGACATGTCGCTTGCTTCTGCGCTCATTGCGGTGACAAGGGGGCCAAGCTTACGTCCGCCAAGATAAAAATCGTCGGTCGAAGTGTTCGTTTTAGAAAATCGGAAACCAATAAAAAGCATTAGTCCCAGATAGCATATAATGGCTACCATAATAATAATGGTCGATACTGATAGATTCATAATAGTTAACTCCAATCTGCCATATTTTGGCGTTTTTTAGACACCACAGTAGTATAGCATGAAAATTCTTCCCTGAAAACAAAAAAATATATTTTTCGCGAAAATTTGGATTCATTTCTAAAAATATACGGCGAAAAATTACTTGCAGTATACAGAGAAATTTGCAATAATATGGGTAGAAAAAACGAGCGTTACTGTTCACACCAGGGTTTTATATTGAATGCAAAAGCCGTAAGAACGTGTATGTTTAGCTATGTGTGAATGCAGTCCTTTGCCGCAGGCAAATTTCCAATGGACAGCATTCAGTTACTGTGAGCATCAAAGGTGTGAATAGTAACAAACGAACAAGTGGCATGAAAAGGAAAATGGAAACACTTGAAAACGCCACAAGATAAAAGAGAAGAAGGATGAGGGGTATCGTCATGGAAAACAAATTTTGTTACTTAAAAGGACTCGTTGATTGTGATTCTGGGAGAATTCAAGACTGTAATAACCAGAGAACGAAAGTTTGTCCATTGGAGCAGGAATCTAAGGTTCAAAAAGAGGATAAAAATCAAAAAGAAGATACGAGTCAAAAAGAAGATACGAATCAAAAAGAAGATGGGAGTCAAAAGCAGGCTTTTTGCTATTTAAAAGGACTTGTTTCTTGTACCCCAGGGCGTGTACAGGATTGTAATATTAAGCGTGTGCAGGTGTGCCCGCTGGACTAGCCGGCAATCATAAAGCAACGTTTTGTTATAAAGAAGGAGGGCCGTATGTCAGTAAGGTTTAAAAATACATTTGTAGCAGCTGTCTTATGTATCAGTACGTCAGCTAGTACATCAGCTTTGCCAATGCAGCAGTTTACTGCAATCGAAAAGCAGCCAGAAGTAGAACGTATAGAGCAAATAAAGCAGCCGGAAGAACTACAGCCAGAGGGCATGCAGCAGCCAGAGGTAGAACGTATAGAGCAAATAAAGCGGCCGGAAGAACTACAGCCAGAGGGTATGCAGCAGCCAGAAGATCTAGAATATGAGGAGCAAAAAAAACTGGCGCCAGGAGCTGTACAACAGCCAGGAGCGCCAGATGATGAAAATCAGACGCAGGGAAACACCATCTTACAAGCGCCAGAGACATTAGAGGCAGCAGCAGTTACCTATCAGTCTGTTACGCTTACATGGAGTGAGGTTGCTGGAGCGGCAGGATATCAAGTGGAATATACGCTGGATGGCACAGAGTATCAGGTATTAAAAAAGACGAAACCAGGGGTACATACTTATAAATGCAAAAAACTTTTGACAGGAAAGACGTATACGTTTCGCGTGTGTGCATTGGATGAAAGTGGAAAAGCTGGGAATTATACATTGCAAACCGCTAAGCCAGTACTAAAAAAGTCTAAAATATTAAAAGCGGCGGTTACACAGCCGCAGGTTGTGTCTGTTGAGTGGAAAAAGATACCAGGTGCGGATCAATATCAGTTGTTTCGAAAATCCAATGCAGATGCTTCTTACCAACTAGTGTCTACTACCCCAGAGCTTACTTATGAAGATACCAATGTTTGGATTGGCAACTCTTATACCTATTATGTGCAGGCAGTGCGTATTGTGGAAGGCCAGGGAATCAAAGGCAAGGCATCCAAGAAAGAAAACGTGTCATTTGGCATGTCTTCGGTGCAGCTGGAAACTTGCCAGGCAGTTGACCATCACAGTATCCAGCTGACATGGCAGAAAGCAGACACAGCAACAGGGTACTATCTATACCGGAGTAAAAAGCAGGACGGATCTTATAAAAAAATAAAAACCATCCGTCAAAACACACAGCTTACCTATACAGATACAAAGGTTGTACCAGGAAAGGAATTTTATTATAAAATATGCACCTATGTCCAGGCACCTGATCAGACACAGATACAAGGGGAGATGTCAGCGCCAATGTCAGCAAAGACGCAGCTAAAGGCTCCTGTGCTGACAGGTGTTAATGCAAATATAAAAAACAGGAGCTTATCACTGGCGTGGGAAAAATCTGAGGATGCAAGCGGATACCGGATTTACAGGAGCAGCTATCCAAATAAAAAATTTGGGAAAATAGCAGAACTGTCCAACCACTTATTAGTCGGTTATGAAGACCGTTCAGTAAAACCAGGCGGTACCTATTATTATAGGATCAAAGCAGTATATAAAAACGCAGGACAGACCGGAGTCAGCGATGCAAGTGATACAAAGCAGGGCGATGTGCTGCCTGGCGCACCGATTGGCCTTACCGTACGCCAGAGTGCTACAGATGTGCTGGAGGTCAGCTGGAATGCTTCTGATGGTGCACAAAGCTATCACTTATATCGTGCGGAAAGCAGCAAAGGAACTTATACCTGCATTGCACAAGGACTGACAGATACGAAGTATACGGATGCAGGATTAAAAAGTGATAAAACTTATTATTACCGCGTTTCTGCAGATGGTGTATCCGGAGAAGGCACAAAATGCATGCCAGTGAGCTATTTAGTTGGAGGGGTGAGCTTAAATACACGGACGTTAAAAGTATGCAAGGGTGTATCCAAGACGTTAAAGGTTACTACATATCGTAAAGGGTCGGTAATTTGGAATTCTTCTGATCCAAAAATTGCGACAGTAAATTCAGACGGGGTTGTAACCGGCGTGTCTTATGGCACGGTACAAGTCACAGCAACCGTGGCAGGCAAGCGTGCGTCTGCGACAGTATCTGTGACACCAGGAATCAAAAATGGGATTGATGTATCCAGCTGGCAGCCTGAAGTAGATTGGGAGCGTGTGAAAAATTCCGGCGTGGAATTTGCTTTTTTGCGCATTAGCAACCATTATTTGGAAGATTTTACATTTGAAACCAAATATGCAGATGCTACGATGGCAGGGATGCCAGTAGGAGTATATTGCTACAGCAGGGCAACGACCGTAGAAGAAGCAAAAGAAGAAGCGCGTATTATTTTAGAAATTTTAAAAGGCAGGAAACTGGACTATCCGATTGCCTTAGACATGGAGGATGAGGTCCATAAAAGCGCATCTATGACAAAGGATACTTTGCATGCAATGATACAGGCTTTTCAGCAAGAAATCGAAAATGCCGGCTATGAATTTGCACTATACAGCTACCTTTCATTTTTGAATACGAATTTAGATAAAACACGGTTAACTGGCCTCGATTTGTGGGTGGCCCGTTATGGAAATATATCTGCAGGCTCAGGTTATACGGGAGCTGGCAATGTAAAATATTGGCAGTATAACAGTGGGGCGTATGCAGGCTCTGACTTCCATGTCGATGGAATTACAGATGAAGCAGGAAATCTGGTTGAAGTAGATGTAAATATAGAATATGGAGCGTAAATGACATGGAAGATAAGGATCGCCCAATTGGAGTATTTGATTCCGGCGTGGGCGGCATCAGCGTGCTGCGGGAATTATACAAGATTATGCCAAATGAAGATTATATTTATTTTGGAGATTCTATCAATGCCCCTTATGGCACCAAACCAGTGGAAGAAATCAGACGCCTTACGATTGCAAATGTAAAAGCACTGCTTGGGCAGGGAGCAAAAGGCATTGTTGTTGCATGCAATACAGCGACTGCAGCAGCAGTACGCAGGCTGCGCGAGATGTATCCTAAGCTGCCGCTGGTAGGGATTGAACCGGCATTAAAACCAGCTGCATTACAGCCTGGACATCCACGGGTGCTGGTTATGGCCACACCAATGACGATTCAGGGGGATAAATATAAAAATTTAATGGCGCGTTATGAAGACAAAGCAGATATTATTGGTTTGCCTTGCCCAGGTTTAATGGAGTTTGTAGAGTCGGGTAATACAGATGGGGATGATTTAAAAGCATTCTTATTTGAACTGTTGTCGCCTTATTTGCGAGACATCGATGCAATCGTGCTTGGCTGTACGCATTATCCGTTTGTACGAACAGTGATTACACAGATTGCAGGAGAACGTGTCCGCATTTATGACGGCGGAAACGGCACGGCAAGGGAAATGCGCAGGCGGCTGGCACAGGCAGGACTTTGCACATTACGTACCAGGCCCGGGAATGTGGTTTTTAAAAATAGCATGGAAACAGAGGAAGAAATTGAATTAAGCAGGACATTATTCCAAAAAAAATAGCAGCCATTTCGTATCATATATAGGAAGGCTATTCTAAAAATAGAGGAAGTCTCCAAAAAAATAATAGAAAGGAATCCTATGATGAATACGAAAAAACTGGTATCCGGTTGTATGGCAGCGCTTTTAATAGCAAGCAATGTCATTGGTGTTTCGGTACAAACCAAAGCAGGCACAAGACAGCAGCCAGCATATTCTGATATGGAACAAAGCACAAAGACATTACATTCTACACATGCATTGGTGCAGGCAGAATTTTATCAAGCAGACACATGGGCTTATAATACAAAGAAACTGTCGTTAAAGGGAGTAACAGATACCGCGTCTTACGTGCTGGCGGACAGCGAGTGGTCGCAAAGTGGGAGTGATTATTATTTCAGTAAGCTGAGTACAGTGCAAAAAGAATTATATTTAAAATTAAAAACACAGGCTGATATGTACTTAACAGGCACAGAAGATTTTCAGACACTTGAAATATCACGAGACGGAAAAGATGTGACGGTTTATGCGATGCCTATGGTATCGTACCAGGGACTGACTACTGCGCAGATGAAACAGGTGTTTACGTGTTTTTTCTTTGAAAACCCACAATATTACTTTATGCGTAATTCTGTAATTTATTCAGAGTCTACAGAAACAATGACAATCGGGCTCTATGAGTCGTTTGCTAATGGTGCAGTTCGTGAAGAATACACCGCGCAGTTTGCGCAGCAGCTGTCTATATGGGAAGAACAGATTGAACTTATGGAAACAACGGTAGAAAAGGAGCAAAAGATCCACCAGCTGCTTTGTGATACTGTCGCTTATGATTATGCAATGAATACAGAGGATCCGGATGATAAGCAGATGAGCCAAAGCTGTATTAGTGCAGTACTGTTTCAGCAGGCAACAGTATGTACAGGATATGCACAGCTGTTTTCCCTGTTATGTAACCGTGCGGGGATAGAATGTGTGACAGTGACCAGCGACAGCCATGCATGGAACAAGGTGCGTATGGGAAATACGTGGTATAATGTAGACTGTACATGGAATGACAGCCGTGGAGACGAGGCGTATCTAAATGTAACAGACAGCCAGCTGCAAGCTGAGGATACTGAGGTGATGGAGCATACCTTGTCAAAAGAATGGCAGGACTTTGTGCCAGTATGTGATAAGATGTTTGATGTGGAAACAGCAAATGGCGAGGATGCGGCTACAAATTTGCCTGTTCTGGCAAAAATGACAGATATTTCACTTACAAGTACAGAAAAAGGGAAAGTTTCCTTACAAGTTTCTCCTTTGGATGGATGTGATGGATATGCTATCCAGTATGCTGCCAATGCTTCGATGAATGCAGCAAAGAAGAAGACTTTTGCACAGCCGGCATATGAAATTACAGGTCTGGCAAGCGGAAAGGCGTGCTATCTTAGAGTACGCGCCTATGTGCTGGACAGTAATGGCGGCAAAGTGTATGGCGCATACTCAAAAAAAGTAAAAGTAACTGTGATGTAAAAAATAAAATTTAAAAATAATTATGAATGAGCGTGTGGGTAAAACCGTCCCAGCAGTCAAAAACCAGGTATGGCGGGCTGTGGGAGTCGGTTTTCGGCACGCTTTTCATTTTTGTAAGACCATTCGTAAGAAAATGATTCAGGAGTGCAAAAATTCCATTGCCGAAGGCAATTTTAGATGAATTTTTGCATGTTACTGAGAACGGAGTGAACAGTAACGAAGTTTGTCTGTGGCAAAGTTTTTACAGTAAAAAAGCTTGCATTTCAGAGAAAATGCATATAAGATACAGATATGGAACAGTCAGGCATCTATTTCAATCATAAAGTAATTGCCAGGCTGTTTGATTGCTTGAAAGGAAAAAGGTTTGGAGGAATAAAGATGGCAAAAAGGAGACGGAATGAAATCATCCTGACACCAGAACAGCAAATAGAAGCAGATTATCAAAAAGCAGTCCGGCGCATGGAAGGAGCGGAAAAAATGCTTCAGCCAGAAGACAAGCTTAGCATGTACCGGGAAGCAATGAGGATGTTTGCACAACTGGACGATTATAAAGACAGCAAAGAATGTAAAAAAGAGTGTAAAAACAACCTTCCGCAGGCACGCGCAGAATACCGCGAAGCAGTATACCAGTCAGGTATGCAGTTGATAGAACATGCAAAAAGCGCTGTAGATTATGAAGCGGCGATTGCAGAATTTCGGCAGTTAAAGCGGGAATATAAAGATATTCCCCAACAGATTGAAAAGTGCGAGCGATTAAAGGAAAAAGAATTAAAAAATGAACGTGCCAGAAGCATTTGTCATAAGCTGCTGACATTGGCGGTTGTGGCAGCGGTTATTGCGTTTATCTTTTATTTACGTACTCCACAGGCGTATTATCAGGAAGGAAAGCTGTTAATGAGCCTGGGGGACTATGAGCGTGCAAATACGGTTTTTGCCAAAAGCAAAGACTACAAAGATACAAAAGATCATGTTTTAGAATGCAGCTACCAGCGCGCAATCAGCTATGCAAAAGAAGGCGACTATCAAAAAGCAGTCAGGCTGCTCTATGATAAAGTCGGGAATTATAAGGATGCAGGAAGGAAAAAGACCTGGTATGAAAGACAGGTTTTGGCAGAGGCACAGATAGGAGATACGGTTATTTTTGGAATGGCAAAATGGATTGTAGCAGAGCGTATGCAAGATCAGCTGCTTTTGATCAAAAAAAGCCCTATTGAGGCACAAACGGTTTACCAGGAATCTGGAAAGCCATTTAGCTGGGCAGCCTCACAGCTTCGCGCATGGCTGAACAATGAATTTTACCGCTCATGCTTTTCCAAATCAGAGCAAAAGATGCTGCAGAAAAAATCAGTTCAGACAAACGCAAACAGTGTCTACGGGACGAATGGCGGATATGGGACAAACGATGCTGTATTTTTGCTGGATGAAACACAAGCAGAACAATACCGTGAGCTTTTGCTTGTACAAGACAATCAAAAGGATTGGTGGCTGCGTACGCCTGGAAAAGCACAAGACAGTGCTGCCTTTGTATCCCCGGAAGGTACTGTCATGCATTATGGATATACAGCAGATTCCAAAGAAATTGGAGTGCGTCCGGCAGTCTGGGTATCCATTCAGGAACAAGGAGATAACCGTGTGAAATTTGAATAAAAGAAGTTGCAGTAATTGCTGAAAAGGGATAAAATAAAAGTAAGATATCGTCACGTGCCCCAGCTGTAATAAAGGGGCATGAGCAGGCTCATTTGCCTGCTGTCACAGGCGGCAGGTATAACCAGCTTGATGCTGTATCAGGAAAGGGGGATGGAACATATGGGAGTACAAACAATCTATATGGCATGCATCATAGGCGGAATAGGACTATTGTTTTCTTCCATTGTATTAGGTGCAGTAGGAGATTTCTTTGATTTTGCAGCAGTTGACGTATTTAGCTTTGATGTGGGGGATTGGGACATTGATATTTTGCCGATCTCTATGAAATCTCTTTGTTTGGCAGCAACAGTGTTTGGCAGTGTCAGCATGCTGCTCATCCAGGAGTCTATGGGAGTCCGGCATGCGATTGCAGGTGTTTGCGCCTATATCGGTGCATTTGCGGTACAAAATTTTACCGGATTTTTGAAAAACCACCAGTCAGAAGCTGATTCCCTAGAAAGCATATGCAGCCGGAATTATGTCGTAAATATCTCGATTCCAGAGCATGGATACGGCTCCGTAGCGAGTGAAGAAAAAGACCGTTCTGTCCTTACGATGACAGCAAAATCGTTGGACGGCAGCGCAATTGCGGCTGGGACAAAGGTAAATATTGTAAATGTTGCAGATCATGTAGCAATTGTGATCAAACGATAAGCAGGGCGGTAGCGGCTGCTTATAAGCAGAGAGCTTTCGATGAGGGCTTTCAGGATGCTGGGAGGAGGGGTACTATGATGTTAGAAAATTTATTGCCAATAATTGCGATACCAATTGTAATTATCCTTGTGTTAGCTACAATCTTTTCCATGTGGAAAAAAGTACCACAGGATAAAGCAGGAGTGATTACTGGATTGAAGCGCCGTGTCATTACAGGTGGCGGCGGACTTATTATTCCAGGCGTAGAGCGTATCGATTATATTTCTTTGGGCAACATGCCGTTGCGTGTAGATACAAGAGGGAGTCTGTCTTCCCAGGGCGTGCCGATTTCTGTCAGCACAACAGCAGTAATTAAAGTTCGCAATTCACCGGATGCAATACTGACAGCGATTGAACAGTTTACTGGAAAAAATGAACAGGAAATTATTAAAAATATAATGTCTACATCAACTGCAGTATTAGAAGGAAAGCTGCGTGAAATTATTGCTACGATGACGGTTGAGGATTTGTACCAAAAAAGAGAGGCATTTTCCAGCCAGGTACAAGAGGTTGTAGGAACAGAGCTTGGAAATATGGGTCTGGAAGTAAAGAATTTTACAATTACAGACATTTCAGATGAAAACGGCTATATTGAAGCGCTGGGCGAAGGCATGATTGCACAGCGGAAAAAAGATGCTGAAATTCAAAAGTCAGAAGCAAAGCGCGAACAGGATGAACGGACTTCAGAAAATGTAAAAATCGGGGAACAGGCAAAGCTTGAGGCAGCAACTGCAATTAAACAGGCAGAAAAAGAAAAGCAGGTTGCAGAAGCGCGGTACCAAAAAGAAATTAGTACGGCAAATGCAGAAGCAGAGCTTGCGCATGATATTCAGCTGAAAAAGACACAAAAAGAAGTCATCCAGGCGGAAATGGACGCAGAATTAATCCGTCAGCAGCGTCAGAAAGATATTGCAGAGGCACAGATTCAAGTGCAGATTACGCAGGCGCAAAAAAATACAGAACTTGCAGAACAAAGAGCACTGGAAAAAGAAAAGCAGCTTTTGTCAGATGTTGTAAAACCTGCAGAGGCAGGCAGAAAGAAACAGGAGCAGGAATCAGAAGCGGATAAATACGCAGAAATTAAAAAAGCAGAAGCAGAAGCGGAAAAGAAGAAAATAGACGCACTCGCAGAAGCAGAAGCCATTAAGGCACGGGCGCTTGCAGAGGCGCAGGCAATTGAAGCAAAAGCAACCGCAGAAGCAGAGGCAATTGCGAAAAAAGGTAGTGCGCAGGCAGACGCTAAGAAAGCATCTTTGCTTGCAGAAGCAGAAGGTTTGGAGCGAAAAGCAGAAGCTATGCAAAAATTAAACAGTGCGGGTGTCATCCAAATGGTCATTGACAAACTGCCGGAAATGGCAAACGCAATCGCGCAGCCTCTGACTGCAATTGATAAAATTACAATTATTGACAGCGGAAATGGCGATTCTGGCGTAACTCAAATGGGCAATTATGTGCCGTCTATGCTGGCAAAGACAATGGAAACAGTGAAAGAGACAACTGGCTTTGATATGGTAGACGCTATGAAGGCTAATACGATACAGGCACAGACAGAACGAAATATCAAGCTGGAAAGCACGGGGCTAAAAAAATAGCGTAGTTTCAGCGGATTTTCGAATCATATTGAAAAAAACCCTTGCATACAATGTAATAACAATGATTGCAGGGGTTTCTTTTGAAAAATTATATTGAAGAACGCGCGGTGGAAATCGCGAATTTTATTATACAGAATAATGCGACTGTGCGCCAGGCAGCAAAAAAATACGGAATCAGTAAATCAACCGTACATAAAGACTGCACAGAACGTCTGCTGCAGGTCAATCCGTCGTTAGCCGCAGAAGTGCGTAAGATTCTGGATGTTAATAAATCCGAACGCCATATCCGCGGCGGACTGGCTACAAAGGAGAAATATCTTCATCAGCATTATGTATAAAAGACCGCTGCTTCATCCGGCACAAATAGAATCCCTGTAAAGAACAGGATTGCGCTTTGTACCGGATGAAGGGGCGTGCTGTCGCCTAATAGAAAGAGCACACAGTTTCGTGCTGCATTACGTTTACAAAGATCAGGGAGAATTAAGATGCAAGAACATACGGAAATGAAAAGCGATCTTCCATATAATATTTTTCTTATCGGTTTTATGGGAAGTGGAAAATCTACGGTTTCAAATTATCTGAGCACACATTATCAAATGGAAAAAGTGGAAATGGACCAAAGGATCGTGCAGCAGGAAGGCATGAGCATTTCAGACATTTTTGCAGCGCATGGAGAGGAATATTTCCGTGATTTGGAGACAAAGCTGTTAATTGAGCTGCAGACGAAAAAAAATGTAGTTGTATCCTGCGGCGGGGGTGTGCCGATGCGGGAACAAAATGTAAAGGAAATGAAAAAAAACGGCAAAATTATTCTTTTAGAAGCAAGTCCAAAGACGATCTACGAGCGCGTCAAAAACAGCCATGACCGCCCGCTTTTAGAAGATAATAAAAACATTCCCTATATTGCACAGCTGATGGAACAGCGCAGACAAAAGTATGAAGCTGCTGCTGATGTCACCATCCAAACGGACAAGAAATCAGTATCAAATATTTGTAAAGAGCTGTTTGAAAAGCTGACAGCGCAGGAGAAAGAAGAATGCATACAGTAACTGTGAGAAATATCACGATTGGAGAAGGAACTCCCAAAATATGTGTGCCGATTGTCGGTATACAGCAGGAAGAAATTATCCGCCAGGCGCAGGAAGTATGCTTAACACAAGCAGATATCGCAGAATGGCGTGCAGACTGGTACGAGGATGTCTTTGAAATAGAAAAGGTCACAGAGGTATTAGCAAAGCTGCGCAGTGTACTGGCAGATATGCCACTGCTCGTCACCTTTCGTACCAAAAACGAAGGCGGCCAAAAGCAAATGGATGTACAAGCTTATGAAGCCTTTTACAAGGAAGTAGTAAACAGCGGGCTTGCGGATCTGATTGACGTCCAGCTTTTTATGGGAGATTCCGTTGTAGAGAATATGATTCAAACTGCCCATTTGCATGGTGTAAAAGTAGTTGCTTCTAATCATGAGTTTCAACATACGCCTGCAGAAGCAGAAATCATTGCCAGAATGCAGCATATGCAGCAGTTGGATGCGGATCTGTTAAAAATAGCAGTTATGCCGCAAAATGCCAGGGATGTTTTAACACTGCTGTCAGCGACTGAGCGGATGTACACAGAATATGCCGATCGGCCAATTATTACGATGTCTATGGCAGGGATGGGCGTAATCAGCAGGCTGTGCGGCGGCGTCTTTGGTTCTGCTGTAACGTTTGGTGCAGTCAGCCAGGCATCAGCGCCAGGTCAGGTGCAGGCAGAGGAGCTTGCAAAGATACTTTCACTTCTTGAGCATGAAGCATAGATGAAAGACAGATGAAAGTCAGATAGATCAATCAATCACCAGCAAAACAGCAGCAGGGTTACAAAAGAGGGATAGCTATGGATGAAAAAAAGGAAGATCAAAGCATTTCCGTAAATGATCTGGAATATTTGCCTGTGACTAGAAATATCAAAGAAAGCCTGCGTGTACAGCGGACAGAGTATATCCGTCAGCAAATGAGAAACCGTCAGGCGCACGAAGATGCTTTGATGGAACAGCTGCTGCAGGAGCAGCGTGTCATTGACGGCCTGCAGAAGAAAATTGATGAAAATCTGGAACAGACGGCAGAAAGCAGCAAATATAACCGTGAATTTAAAGAAAGTATGAATGCCCAGATTTATGCACTGCATGGTGTTTCAGAAGATAAAATGGAAGGCATGCGGGAGTATAAAAATGCATATTATCAAGGAAGTGCGTTTTCTTTATTTTTACTATCTGCAGCTATGATTATTTTGTGCGGTATCTTACACGGTTTTCAGTCAGACATCTGTATTGTGATGCTGGCATATACTGGGATTGAAGGTGCGCTTTTAGCACAGGAAAAGAAGCGTTGGAAAATTGTGGACAAGCTTTGCAAGCTGCTGTATTTGCTGATGTTTCCGGTTATGATGGTATTATTTGTCTGTTATGAGCTGCAATATCCGGAATATGGCATTTTTTTGCCTTATGCGATCATGGCAGGCATTTGTGTTTTACTGCTTGCAACGATTTCATACTTTTTGTATAATCCATACCGCAGTGTGAAAAAGAATGTGCGTGATGCAAAAGGGCATATTGAGGATATTGAGCGGATTGCACGTAAGGAAGTACGAAAAAATCAAAAAACCAGGCAAAAAGATGAAAAAAGAGCGTATAAGCAAAGCAAAAAGGAAGACAGATATCAAGAACGCAGTATTCGAAAAGAACAAAGGCGCCGATCCATACGGGCGTTTTTTCAAAATATTGCAAGAAAACTTCGATTCTTTGAGACGCGAACTCACAAACAGGAAGAAGAAAATGCGGAACCAGAAACTGCACAAAATACAGAAGAAGCAAACAGCATAGAAACCAGTTAAATCAGCAAAAGAAAGCAAGCAGAGCATAGGACAAGCAGCAAAAGCAGCAAACAAAGCAATAAGACAAGCAGCAAAAGAAGCAAACAAAGCATAAGACAAGCAGCGAAAGAAGCAAACAAAGTATAAGACAAGCAGCGAGAGAAAGCAAACAGCAAAAGCAGCAAACAAAGTATAAGATAAGCAGCGAAAGAAGCAAACAGCATAGGAACAAGCTTAAACAGTTAAGCCACCCAATACTGCATAGAAAGGCTGATACATTGATATCTGACGAGTACGGATACCGTTCTAGCAGCAGGGTGGTTTTTTTATGGACATACAGTCTGATATAAAAACCTTACAGAGAAAGCGCAAAGAAAGAAAAAGTAATATTTGCGCCAGTATTTGGCTTCAGTAAGGAGAAGATCACATCTGTAAGAAAAAGGACATTTAATAGCCCTATGACTAAAAACCGCACAGAAAGTTGAAGATTGCTCCATAAGCGAATAAGCCGCGGCGCGATTTCGCAAATCCATAAAGCTCCGAAAATTCCAAATCCAAGAGCAGAGAATATGCAGACATATCCGTATAAATTTCCAACATAACCAGAATAATCCCAATATCTTTGATGAAACACATGCCACAAGAACCAGCCAACAACAAATTCCAGAAAGCTGCCGCCGAGCATACAGATGAAAAAGGTGCGTACTGCTTTTGCAAAACGGCTGGGCTTTTTTTGTTCCCTATTATGATATAAATTAGATTCTTGTAAATGAGTCAAACGAACAGCGATTTTTTTATGATAAAACACGAGCGATAAAAGAACTGCGCCTATGCCATATACGGGCAGCCACGGACCATAGAAAAAACCACGGTTTACAAATTCATGTTCTTTGATCAGGAATAAGAAAACTTCCCAAAGCCATCCGCCAACTGCAACCGTAAAGCCAATAAACTGATACAATAGCACATTGGAAATAATCGTTTTTTTATTCTTCATATTCATAGTGTAACCCAAAATAAGACAAAATATAAAGAGAAAGTGCAAAAATTCTATTGCCGAAGGCAATTTAAGATAAATTTTTGCATGTTACTGAGAACGAAGTGAACAGTAACATGAGGATTGACACAGGATGTTCTTTTTGCTATACTGTACTTACTATATATGAACAGTAAGTCAGAAACGAAAAGAAGGAATGTATCAAAATGAACATTGTGATATCGAATCAATCAGGGGTACCGATTTACGAGCAAATAAAGGAACAAATAAAAGCATCTATTTTGGCGGGAGCGTTAGCCGAAAATGATCCGCTGCCGTCACTTCGTCAACTTGCTCGTGATTTACAGGTAAGCTTGGTAACTACTACTAGAGCATACAGTGAATTAGAATTGGAGGGTTTTGTTCATACAATGCCTGGAAAGGGCGTTTATGTAAAGAAAATCAATGAAGCGTTTGTTCGAGACAAATACTTGAAAGAAGCTGAAGATGCCTTGACTGCTGCGGTTCAGCGTGCAAAGCTGGCCGGTTTATCAGTAAAGGACCTTCACAAAATGCTGGACACGATAGAAAGGAAAATAAAATGAATCATGTGATTGAGATCGTGAACCTAAAAAAACAATATAAAAACTTTTTGCTGGATAATATCAACTTTTCTGTACCGAGTGGTTATGTATGCGGCTTTATCGGCGAAAACGGCGCCGGAAAAACAAATACTTTAAAACTGATGCTAGGCATGGCTAGGAAAGATGGCGGCAGCATTAAGCTGTTTGGCAAACCTGCGGATGACGATTCTTTGAAAGAGGATATAAGCGTTTTGTTTGAACAGCCATATTATCAAGAGGACTGGACACCTATTGATGTAGAAAAAGTAATACGGCCTTTCTACAAGAAATGGAGCAGCGCAGCTTTTCATCAATATTTGGAACGATTTTCGCTTGATCCAAAGCAGAAGTATAAAACAATGTCACGAGGCATGAAAATGAAATTGGGGATGGCAGCCGCACTGGCACATGACGCAAAGCTGTTGCTGCTGGACGAACCGACTTCAGGTCTTGACCCTGTTGGCCGTGACGAAATGCTTGCGATCCTCCGTGATTATATGATGGAAGAAGATCGAACGATATTCTTTTCGACTCATATAACCAGCGACCTTGAGAAATTTGCCGATTATATTACCTATATTAAAGACGGCAGGATTTTGTACAGCGGGCTAAAGGATGAATTGATAGAAAAATATTGTTTGGTAAGAGGGGGCACCGGAGATTTGCTCCAGTCAAAGCGTAAACAGATATTTGGGCTGCGTGAATATCCTGGCGGTTTTGATGGCATGATTGAAATAAAAGATATTGCAGGATTTTCTGGAAATGTGATTATGGAAACAGTTACTTTGGATGATATTATGGTAAGAATAAGCAAGGGGGTTGTGGCACGATGAAGCGAATGGTAATACTTGATTGGAAAGCAATGAAGTATTTTCAGATACGGGTTTTTCTGATTCCTGTAATTTCTATGGCAGCTGGAATTATTACAGCACTGTTAGTTATTCCGACGAATGTTTTTATGTTCTTATTTTTTTCACTCAATACGTTTGCGGTCGAAGAAAAAGGAGATCTGAACAAACTGTATTTAACACTGCCAGTCAAACGTTCCACTATAGTAGCTGGTAGATATGTTTTGTCTATTTGTATGGGACTGACTGGATTGATTACAGGCATCCCTCTGGCAATTGTTGCAGACCGCTTTTCGCTGTCGCATTACTACGGCCCGCTTGGATGGTTTTTTCCAGTCATAACGATAAGTTATCTGCTATTTTCAATTTTCAACCTTTGTATGTTTCCAATTTTATTCAAGATGGGATATAGTAAAGGGAAATTTTGGGGAATATTTGTACCTCTCGTATTCTTTGTATTGCTATATAGTGCATGGATAGTTCTTTCGTCTTTACCAGGAAACGAATCCATGCTCTTTCATGCTCTCGAATCTGCGCATAAGAATATGGTTCTGGTAAATATTGCTATTATGGCTGCCGCTACTTTGATCTTACTGGTATCGTTTTTGCTTTCAAAAAAGATATATACAAATCGGGAATTTTAAACAAACAGATCAAAAATAACCAAAAGCCACCCTGATACTTTTGTCATATTAGGGCGACTTTTGGTGTTTTTATAGTTAGTTAAATCTTTGTGGGCGATTGCTCTTTTTTGTGTTTCTATACAGCATATCTTATGTTTATGCTTTTGCTTTTTGTATTGCGTCTGTAAGAACAGGCAGAACTTCAAACAGATCGCCTACAATTCCATAATCTGCAACACCGAAAATAGGTGCATCAGGGTCTTTATTGATGGCAATGATATGGTCAGAGCTGCTCATACCTGCAAGATGCTGGATAGCACCAGATATTCCGCAGGCAATATAAAGCTTCGGGCCAACGGTTTTGCCAGTCTGTCCAACCTGATGTGCATGAGCAATCCATCCGGCATCAACAGCAGCACGGGATGCACCTACAGTAGCTCCAAGAGCTTCAGCTAATGCGCGGATTGGTGCGAAGCCTTCCGGCCCTTTTACTCCGCGTCCCCCAGAAACAATAATCTGGGCGCCTTCTAAATCTACAGACTCTGCATCCAGTTCCCGGATGAGTTCCACAATCTGAGTGCGGATATCTTCCAATGGAATGGAAATATCTTCCCGAATGACTTTTGCATCTTTGTCAGATCGGAAGAGCACACGTCTGAACTCCAGTCACC
>CANDJR010000028.1 GCA_947385105.1 uncultured Eubacterium sp. | reverse complement strand
AGATTTCTAACGGTGACTGGAGTTCAGACGTGTGCTCTTCCGATCTTTTCAAGTAAATCCCATGTTCTTTATTTGAATATTCCTGTCCGTCAATCTTTGCCGTCAGGCGCGTCTGATTGCTTGCCTGTGCAATCGCCGGGTTCCATTGCTCTGCCTGCAAATTCAATCTGCCGGCCTTTTCTACCTGCGTAATGCCTTTTCCCGTAAATCGAAATTTAACTTGAAGAAAAAGCACCAGCAATATCATAAATACTATATACCGTTTACGCAATTTTCCTTTTCCTCAGCTGTTATCATCTTATACTATTTTACCAAGCTGCCTTACTTATTCTGTCTGTTTCTTGCTGCGCTTTGGCGGCTTTGGGCCTAAGAACTGATAAAAATATGTTTTTAACATGCCATTGTAAATTTTACGGTTTTTATCTGCTTTGCGTCCAATGTCCTGCTCTGCCTGTTCATAACTTGTAATCAGATACATGGACCAGTCATCTAAGTTATGATAAATCTTTCCAATCTGCTGATACAAGGCAGTCAAATCCTCTCCGCTTGCTAACCGCTCCCCGTATGGCGGATTGGTAACGAGAAATCCATATTTTTTCGGATGACGCAGCTGACTGACATCCCGCTGCTGGAAGTGGATCATATGTAAGACCCCAGCACGCTTTGCATTTTCCCGCGCTGCTTTTAATACTTCCGGATCGATATCATAGCCTTGGATATCTGTCTCAACGGTTGTATCTATGAAATCCTGCGCTTCTTCTAGCACCTCATACCACTGTTTGCGTGTAATCAAATTTTCCCATTCCTGCGCCGTAAATTCCCGGTTTATGCCCGGTGCAATATTTGCCGCCATCATAGCTGCTTCAATTAAAAACGTACCACTTCCGCAAAAGGGATCTACTAAAATCCGATCGCTGCGCCAAGGCGTCAGCATAAGCAGAGACGCCGCTAATGTCTCGGATAACGGTGCTTTGCCTCCCATGGTACGATATCCCCGTTTGTGCAGTGACTGGCCTGTCGTATCGATTGTTACCAGTACTTCATCTTTCAGCAAAAATACACGAATCGGATAGGATGCGCCTGTCTCTTGAAACCATTCAAAATCATAGTATTCCTTCATCTTTTCTACGACTGCCTTTTTGACTATCCGCTGGATGTCTGATGGACTGAATAATTTACTCTTAACCGAAGATGCTTTTGTCACCCAAAATTTTGCATCTTTTGGCAAATAAACTTCCCAAGGCAATGCGCGTATATTTTCAAATAGTTCATCATACGTTTTTGCCTGGAACTTTCCAACTTTCAGCAGCACGCGTTCTGCCGTGCGCAAAAACATATTCGCACGACAGATTGCTTCATCGTCTCCAACAAATGTAACTCTCCCGTCCTCTACCTGTGAAATTTCGTAGCCTAGTTGGTATATTTCTCTTTTCAGCACCGATTCCAGCCCAAAATGACATGGTGCTACTAATTCATATGTGTGCATAACATCTCCATAATATCTGATTTGTATTTAGATTGTTTCGTTTTGCTTTTTGACCACTTTTATCTTATCTTGTCTGCCAGGGACTGTCAATAGAATTTTGTGTCAGAAAGCATTTTACGCCTCCTATCAATGCCGCAACTTGATAGCCGCGCTTACAAAGTCTTTTTGCCGCCATCAGGCTTAGATTCCCATGCTCGCAATATAATACAATCTTTCTTCCAAACGGCAAGCGGTTTTCCCACTCAGCCAGCCGATCATAGGGATAATTATATGCACCTGGCAAGTGAAATTCGCTGTACTGCTGCGGGCTTCGCAGATCGACAAAGAACGTATCCCGCCTTCTTAAATATTGGGGTGCATCTTTACATTTAATCAGTTCAATATCCATGCATCACTCCTCCTGCTTTTTGATCAGTACGAATCAGAAAAACAGCCCCGTGCAAAAGAAACTGTACAGTTTCTTTTGTTCAGAGCTGTTTTCTTACTATAGTCTATTCAGTTGAGGAGCGATTGCCATTATTATTTTGTATGGCAGTCTGAGTACTTGCTGTCAGCTTTGCTAGAAGCCTGGTTTTTAGAGTTCTGAGCATTGCTTGCGTTGCTGGAACGGTTTGTACTGTTTGTGCTGTTTGAGCTGTTATTTGCATTCGATGCACTGCTTGTGCTGCTTGCATTGTTTGCATTTGAAGAAGTTGATGCATTTGATGTCTTGTTTTTAGCCATTTTTAATTGCCTCCTACTTAATCTATCTATCATTACAATGTCCTGTTGAAACATTGTAATGATAGTATGGACATAATGGCTGTTTTTATTCTGGAAATTTTTGTAACAAGCACAGAATTTTTTCCGCTTTCAAATGCTGTTTTTTACAAAGCTGTTTTATGCAAAGTTGTTTTTATGCAGAACTAAGTTTTTTTTCATAAGCTCTGCGATAATTTCCAAGCTGTCTGCATAACAGAGCCATGTCTAATCTTTCCCGCCAATTTTTTCCTTTTTTGGAATAATACAATTCAAACTGAATATTACGATTGACCAGGTATTGAATAAAACCAGCATAAAAGTTAAAATACCAGCTTGTAATATGGCTATCCTCTACCTGTGATACCTTCTTTGTCTGGAGCATCTTAGAAATCTTTGTCAATACAGAAATCAAATTCATTCCATTCAGCGCCGGGGCAAAGCGAAAACATAAAAGCCCCAGATTAATTGTTTCCAGCCCGTTTACGCGAAAGCGTTCTACTAAACTGTCTACGGACTCTACATTAAATTGTGCTGTTCTTTCCATATGATTCTACCGCCTGTACTCCCTATCTAACGTACGTAACTGGCATGTTTGCCAGTACGCTATATACTAGAAACTGCATTTCATAGTATACAGTATGTCGGATACTTGGAACACTTTCCTTATCTTTTTGTATTTTTTGATGCTGTTACATTCCGTTTGTCCCTAATTCCTTAATTGTTTCAATGAGTGCAAGATCCGAAGCTGTCAGCTTGACATTCGAAGCAATTGTTTCTCCATTCGGCCGTTGGATTGTCAACTCAATAATGGTATTTTCTTCCAATGGCTGGCTGGCAACTGCCTGCAGAAAGCGTGGAAACTTCGGATGATTTCTTGTAAATTCATCCCACATACTTTTCATCTTAAAAATCATAGCCGGATTAACCATCTTTTATACCTCTCATTTCAAATAAACATCATTCGATTGCTTACATGTGTTTGATTCTGGAAACATGTTTCTATTTTTGTTACTGATTGAACCCTTTTGGCTCTTTCCCTTCATAAAATACACGCATCATTTCCCGTGTTAGGCTAAAGCCATCATCCATATCTTTTAAGTCTTCCCTATGAAACCATTCTGCCGCAGCCAGTTCGTTCTTATCCAGGCAGACTGTTTCCACTTTTTCCAGATCTGCAAAATAGCCAATGAGTAAATTACTGTCCACTCCCCAAGGCTGTGATTTATAATACCGGATATTGTTTACATGCAGACCGACTTCTTCCATGACTTCTCTTTGTACCGTCTGCTCCGCTGTCTCACCAATTTCGGTAAAGCCTGCAATGAGTGCATACTTTTGGTATTCGCGTCCTGCATATTTGGTCAACAGGATTTGATCTCCATGCGTAACCGCTACAATAACAGCAGGTGCAATCTTTGGGTAAATCTGATTGCCGCATGCTGCACAATACAGCATACGCTCTTTTGCATCTGGTGTGACTTGCCTGCCACAGCGCCCACAAAATTGGTTATCCCGATACCACTGATATAAATGGTACGCTGTATATAAGACAAAGCACATTTCTTTTGGCAATTCCTGCCTCGCTGCCGCCAATTTCATAAAAAAGGGCTTGCTGTCTATCCTATGCAGCTGTTGGAAATCTGCATATAAAAAATACTTTTTTTGCCCAATGCAAAACAAATACAGACAGGCTTCTTTGACAAACTGTTGTCCCCATATCAATGCAGCCTCACGCATCTGCAAAAACCGATAGCCTGTATCTGTTTCTTTCAGGCAGATAGTCCTTTGAGCAAATATAAGGATATTGTCTGTTTCTTCTGGTAAAAGGTATTTAAATTCATTTTGTAATCTCGTTTCAATATCTTGGATCATGCGCTCATCTTCCTTCTTTATCCGTCCGAATGAGCTGCTCTCATGCATACGGTTTCCATTCGCGCATTGGCTGCGCAGCCACAGCCTAATGATACATCTTTTTTTGCGATCCTGTTGCATTTATATCGAAAGGAATCGATCCCATTCCTCTACATCTTTTGTTCCCCGAATGCGCAGCACATACGTACGTTCGTTACTTCCGTCAATTATGATCTCATAAATGCTGTCTGTTTTTATGTCTTGTTCTGTCTGTTTTATGTCTTCCTTTGCTGCTGCCATCTTTTTCATTGCATAAATGCAGCTTTCACCATCTGCTAATGCTTTTAATGTATCATTATACTCCTCTGATGTCAATATACGGTCTTCGTACTGATCCATCAATTTCCCATCTGCATTATATACTTTATAACCTTCTTCCACAAAAGATTCCACCTGGCCGTTTTGAATTTTAAAGTACAAGCCATTGGCACGCATCTTTCGTATATCCCGGTTGCAGGAATTATCTGGTAAAATTGTCACATTATCCAGGGTAAGCTGGAAATAACCGTTGATTTTTTGAATTTCTGTCAGATAAGCATCTGCAAATTCAAATTGATCCCATTCATTGGCAGTCGTATATTTCATATGAAAAACTCCCTCCAAATATTCTGAATAAAAATCCTAAATTGTTAAAAGCACAGATGTCTCTGGCCGTTTTGTAAGCCAGAGACATTTGAAAGAAAGTGACCGTATCGCATACATACACTTTTAATTCATATATTCATTCACAATTTGCCAGATTTTTTCTGCTACTATCTCTTGCGGTTGATTTCCATCCACAAGAACGACTGGCCCAGCATCTTTTACTTTTTCAAATGCCTCTTGGTACTTTTTCCTCACTTGGAGTAATCGTTCCTTTTTTTCAAACAGTTCTGTCTGAAAACGGTTTCTGGTTATCCGTTCCATTGCACGATCGACTTCGATATCGATAAAAATCGTTACTGTTGGGCTTAGAATCTGGCTGCTTAATGCATTGGCCTGGATCACCCAATCCATAGGAATATCTGTACTTTGATATGCATAAGAGGAAAACAGATACCGATCGATCAATACAATCGTACCATCCGCTATCTTATGAGTAATTCCATTGATATCGTTAAGAAGATGATCCAGTCTGTCTGCAGCAAATAATGCTGCCACTACGCGCGGATCTGCGCATAGCCTTCCAGTCAAAATCTGGCGGATCATGGAACCGATCGGTGCTTCTGTCGGCTCCATTGTTGTATAAAAAGGCACTTGCCGATCTTTTAGCCTTTTTGCCAAAAGCTGTATTTGCGTTGTTTTTCCACTTCCGTCTATCCCCTCAAAGGCTATCAGCCTGCCCAATGTATGTTTGTCCATATCACCTTAACCTATCATTTCTTTTTTGCTTTCTTTTTGCCTGTATTTGACTGTTTTGCCTGATTCTTTTTGCCTGCGGACGGCTGTTTCCCGTTTTTGTTCTTTTGTTTGCCCGCATTTTCGGTCTGCCCAGGCACTGCCTGCGCTGGCTCACTCTGCCCAGTACTTATTTGAGAGGTCGCGATTTGCTGCGCTGGCTCGGTTTTTGTTTGGGAAACTGCAAGTTGCTGTGCCTGCTTCTTTGCTACAATTTCATTGATCGAGATTCCCATTCCAAGCATAATCCAAAAAATTGGCGCTACAGCAACTGTTGAATCATTTAAAAAGGAAATAATCAAATACGTAAAGGTAGCAAGCAAAAGCCCGACTCCTATAATCTCCATATCATCCTGAAACAAAGCCTTCCTGTATAGGCGAAAACTTTTTACCAGATACCATAGAAAAAGAACCAAAACAGCAATCAGCGCCGGAATCCCGCTTTGTGTTGCAACCTGCAGATAAAAACAGTGCGGCTTTAAATCCACTGCCGTTGTTCTAAAGTCATATGTCTTATCTACATAATCGTCCTGCGGATAGGTAACCGCATAAGTATCTGCACCTGTACCAAAAAGAATGCAGTTTTTTAACATCGGAATCGTTTTCGACCAAATCGTACCACGTTCTTCAAACTTCTTTTCCAAAAAATTCACTGCTACACGCGGCGCATTGTTAATTTTTACCCATTGGCCAAATGCATTGTAGTAAAAATACGACCCGTCTCGTTTTTGGAAATACCAGTCAAAATTATCTGCACGGACATACATCGTAATTTGTTCATCCAAATTTACAACCTGTACCGTAAATCCTGGAAAACGTGCATCTGTAATCGTATAATTATAAGCCTGCTCATCAAACGTGTTTGCAATTTGTGCGCCGTCTTTATCTTGAATAGATACTGTGATATAGCCGTTGGCATCTACGTCATAGGCGATATGAAATTCTTCTCCCAAATATTTTATCGTTACGTCTTCATCACCTGTAATAATCTCTGAAATTGGATCTTCCACACGATCTACAGCGCTGAATAAATTCGTAAATTTATCGATAATTAAACTGTTTTGCGATAAAAATGCCGCCATAATCACTGCCGCAACAAGCACTCCGGGAATAACAACTTTCCACGCCTTCACAATATATTTAAATAATAATACAATTGTAAACACAATCGTTACTGCAAATGCTACAATTCCGCTTCGGTTTCCAGAAGCCAGCAAACATACTAAAGATGCAACCAGCATCACACTGTATAAGATGCGGTACCCAATCTGTTTGTTTTTAACAAGCAGCGCAATTTCAATCGGTATCATGAGTGAAAAATAAGACGCCACGTAGTTTGGATTATATACGGTTAAAAATACACGGCCTTTTTCAAATATGATTTGCACTTTATCCAGCAAATCTTTGTCTGTTACCCCTGTAATCAGTATTTTGCCTAATTGTGTCGCAAAAAAATCATGGCCCACTGCCTGAAGCACACCAATTACCAGCATAATGCCAAGACCAATGGTCAGCCATTCCATCACACAATTTACATCCTCGATCGTATTAATGAATTGGTATGCGTAGAAAAGTATGATACAATATCCCAACAATACCCAAAGCGATTCAAATATTTCCGATGATCCATGGAAACAAAAGTATTTGTATTGTGAAAAAAGCGAGGATAATAGTGTCAATCCTGCATAAACAGCAATGGGAATCAGCTCATAGCTCCATTTAAATTGTTTCTTTTTTGTCATATAGCGGTATGCAAGCACTGCACACATAACCGCAGCGATGGCAATAATTGCCAATGCTTTATAATATAGAAAAAACTCTTGCTGTGTATCCGACTGTGGATACCAGCCAAACTGTGCAAATCCTGTCTTGTATTCGTGAACTCTGACAAGAAGCGGTACCACTGTCAAAAGCAGGATAAGCGGTACCAAATACCATTTTTTTACTTTTGATTTCGTCATCTTTCCTTCCCTCATATATCCGTCTTTTCTCCTGTTCTCAAAAATGCAGCCGTTACACCTGATCTTTAAGAAAGAAAAAACCTCAATGAGTAATCACTGAGGTTTTAGCTGGCCCACAAGGATTCGAACCTTGAAATGACGGAGTCAGAGTCCGTTGCCTTACCATTTGGCGATGGGCCATTATACTTGAGCAAGCACTTTGTTTTTTTCTTGCCTGTCAACAATAGATATTATACAACCCTTTTCGAAATAATGCAAGCTTTTTTTTTAATTTTTTAAAATTTTTTTTAAATATTTTTTTGACAAATCTACAAAATTTTCAACTGGCCTTCCAAAAGCGCAAATTCCAGATCATCCTGCCATGAAAGTACCGCTGTGCCATTTGTGCCTTCTGTCACCGCTTTCCATACTTCCCCTTTTTGTCCTGCGGCAACGACGGCATAGATAGCTACCTTTTCTGTATATAAAGTCTCTTGTACTGGGATGCTTCGCTGTGCAAGCAAATATTGGATTTTCCCAAGCCCATTATAATCCGTCTTTATCTCTAACAGGGTGCCTGTCTGCTTTTCAATCACAGCTGAGGCTGCAAGACCTGCCTGCAAGGATTTTTGATAAGCACGCACCAAACCGCCTGTACCAAGCAGTATACCGCCAAAATATCTCGTAACGACTGCTGCGACATTGTGGATATCTTCCCGTAAAAGGACATCCAGCATAGGCCTGCCTGCCGTCCCGGATGGCTCACCGTCATCTGAGCAGCGGGTCAGTTCATGATTTCTTCCAATGGTAAACGCAAAACAGTGATGTTTCGCATCCCAATATTTTTTTCTGACAGCGTTTATAAAAGCCACTGCATCTTCTTCCCGCTCGATTGGCTCTATTGTTGCAATAAAGCGGGATTTTTTTTCTACGATTTCATCACTGCCGCCTTGATAGGCAACTTTATAGCTTTGCGTCTCCATCCGTCCTACCCCTTTTCTTGTATTGCCAGGCAGCCGTGTATCTTTTCTGCCTGGCAGCCCAATTGTTACTCATTTTGTGTATCCTGCATCGTATCGTTAAATTCCATTCCATCGCCGTCTTCAGAAGGAGCTTGTCCAAATCCTTCGGAAAATTCCCCCTGCTGGCCATCGTCATCGCTTCCTCCGCCAGCATTTTGATCCAGCTCATCGTCTGTATGTGTATCATTGAAACTCGGATCATTCAAACTTGCATCATCTGTATGCGTATCATCTCCGTTTGCCTCATCGTCTGGTAACGTATTCGGCAGCACCTGGCCTGCACCGTGTATACTGCATGTACGCTTCAAATTCCCTGTATACACGTATGGCCCGTCTAAGGAATCCGGCGAACCGCCTGCTATTTTGATACTTGTATACATCGATGGACAGTAAGGCCCCGCCACCTGGCCGGATGCGCTGCAAATCCGTACATGGTGATCACAAGTATCTTTTGGCACCGTAGCCTCGTCAAAATATTCGGTCACAACCATATTCCCGCGCGGATCGCTTGTACATACGCCTTCCTGCACAAGCTTTCCGGATTTTCTGCATACCTGGGCAGTGACAATCCCTTTTGGCATTAGAAAGTCCCGGTATGTCAGATCTTCATGTATCTTACTCATTACCGCACACCAAATCTGTTTTGGGTAAAACGTCTTGCCGTCCTCCTGCACGCTGTTGTCATCGTATCCGCCCCATACAACACATGTATAATAAGGAGAATAGCCTGCAAAAATGGCATCTTTATTTTTCGTCGTCGTCCCTGTCTTACCTGCAAGCGCCATACCTTCAAAATTAGCTGCAGTGCCGGTACCAGTTGTCATCACGTCCTTCATTGCATTTGTCAAAAGCCAGGCTGTCGTACGGGATACCGCCTGCTGCATCTGCACACGGTTATCTAACAGTACTTTGCCTTCATGATCGATTACCTTTGTATACAAACGCGGTTTCATATAGTTCCCGCCGTTTGCAAGCGCTGCATAAGCTGCCGTAAGTTCGAGATTGGTCACGCCGTTTGTAATGCCGCCAAGTGCAAGCGCTTCATTATGATCCTGCTCTGCCAATGTCGTAAAGCCAAAATGCTCCGTCAAATACTCAAATCCTAAACCCACCCCTATATCTGCTAACGTCTTGACTGTCACGACATTGATAGAATGTGTAATCGTCTCCCGGATCGATGTAAATCCCCGGTAAGTCTTATCATAATTTTTTAACGGCGTACCATTTTTATACGTATATGGTGCGTCATCTTCTACAGATGCAAGCGTCATCTTGCCTGTGTCAAGCGCTGGCGCAAAAGCTGCCAGTATTTTAAACGTAGAACCAGGCTGGCGGACAGAATCTGTAGCGCGGTTTAATGTACGGTTCGCCGTCTTTTCCCCACGTCCGCCAACGATCGCCTTTACTTCCCCATTTCTTTGGTCAATGACAGTCAGCGCTGTCTGCGGTTGGATCGTGTACGTGATTGTCTCTCCGTTTTCCGGCACAATGTCTCCCTTTTCCATAATATCCTTCTTATACTTTTCTACAGCTGCAATCGCTTCTGCTTGTGATGCAAAGTTAATCGTATACTGCTTATCTGCAAATTGATAATAGGAAAGCATCGTCTGTTCATCATAATACTGAAACGTGCCGTCTTTCTTTTGTACCGTCAATGTATAAGAAAAAGACGTCTTTGTATTATCCGGATAATTTTGCATATTATTGATTTCTTTGTCGCAAATCGCCTGTATGCTTGGATCTTGTGTCGAGTAGATGGTTAATCCGCTGTTATAAAGCGCTTTATATGCTTCTGTCTCCGTATATCCCAATCTAGTTCTAAGATCATCGAATACCTGCTGCGTCACTGCATCGTCAAAGTAGGAGTGAATACTTGATTTATCCGCCTGCACAGTAGCATTAAATGCCTGGATACGGCTGTATACATCATCGGCCAATGCTTTGTCATACTGCTTTTTTGTAATAAATCCCTGCGTTTTCATGTCATTTAATACGATTTTACGGCGCTGTGCATTGTTATCCGGATGTATCACAGGGTCGTAGCCGCTTGGATTTTTTGTAATGCCAGCGATTACCGTACATTCAGATAAATTAAGCTCTGATACGTCTTTCCCAAAATACCTTCTGGACGCTGACTGTACACCGAGTGTATTTTGTCCCAGGTTTACGGTATTTAAATAATTTTCTAAAATCCAGTCTTTGGACTCTACTTTTTCCAGCTGCAGTGCCAAATACTGCTCTTGGATTTTTCGCTTAAAACGGTCCAGCTGCGATTTTTCACTTGTCCAGCTGGTAAACACATTATTTTTTAGCAGCTGCTGCGTAATCGTACTTGCTCCTTCGGAAAAATGGAACCCAGCTGCAATCCCCCTGACACCTGCACGGATAATTCCCCGGATGTCAATCCCATTATGCTCATGGAACCTGGAATCTTCAACCGCAATAAATGCATTTTGCAGATTTTTAGGTATCTCGTCAATGGTTACATAAATCCGGTTTGAACCAGACGCTACCAGTGTCGCTGTTGTATTTCCTTTGGAATCTAGAATTGTAGATAAAAAGCCCGTAGGTGTGGCATCAATATCTTCAATACTTGGCGAAGACGCAAGAATCCCATCATATAACCCATATCCTGCACTGCCAATGCAAATTGCCAGCGCAAGACATGCGATCAGTATGAATTCAACAAAAAGAGTCATGCACTTATTGCCTATTTTATTTTTCTTAGCCAGAAGCTCTTTTCGTTTTTTCTGCGTACCTTCCCTTCCAAAATTCATTGAAAACCTCCTGTCTGCATTTTCATGCATTTGCTGCTATGTATGTTACGTTTTGTGCTATGCATTCTTATAATAAGCGCTTACTTTTCCTTCCATGCATAATTCAATGGCACGGCGCATGCCATGTGTACGGATGTTTTCCAGATACATGGTCACTTTTTCCTCTACTCCTTCATAGGTACTTAAATCTTTGCCCCAGAATTCTTCTTTTTGCAAAACTGCATGTACATATTGTGCTGTGTCTTTGCTGCTGTTTGCTGCAAAAAAGTCTAAAATCGGCGCATCGTCTTCGATTTGGTAAACCTCTTGTCCCCGGTGGCCGATGTATCCTTGATCTTTACGCTTTGTGCCTGTATAAAACGCAAGCATTGCTGCTAAGGAAAACGACAGACAGTCCGGCGCCTTTCCTGTACGGTCAATATACCCTAAAAAGCTCGGCAGGCAGCGTATGTTCCATTTTGATATTGAATTCGTAGCAATCGCCAAATGGCTGTGCTTTACATAAGGGTTGCTGAATCTGGCAAGCACGGTATCTGCAAATTCAAGCAGCTCTTGCTTTGGCAGTGCCAAAGTCGGTATAATTTCATCATAAATGGAATATTTGATAAAATTGCGGATCAGTACGTCATCCATAGATTCCAGCACAATATCATTCCCGCACAAATAAGAGGCCAGCGCAAATGAGGTATGCGCTCCATTTAAAATACGTGCTTTCCGCAGTTTATACGGTTTTTGATTATCTGTAAAGACAACTGGCAGTCCGGCTTTTGGCAGCGGGAATTCATTGCCAAGATCAACTTCGCTTTCTATTACCCACAGAGCAAATGGTTCGCCTGTTACCATAAGTTTGTCCTGATAGCCGAATTCCTTAAAAAATTCTTCCTCCTCATCTTTTGGGTATCCGGATACAATCCGGTCAATGAGCGTAGAGGTAAAAATACATGCCTCATGAATCCATTCCAAAAAGTCTTCTTCCAGTTTCCATAATTTCGCCAGCTTTAATACACATTCTTTTAAACATTTTCCATTGTCTTCCACAAGCTCTACAGGAAGGATAATCAGCCCTTTATCCGTTGCTCCATGAAAATGCTGATATCTTTCATACAAAAACTTAGTCAGTTTGCCTGGATATGTTTTCGGCGGATTGTATTCTATACGGTCTGTAGCATCATATACGATTCCATCTGTAATATTTGATACAAGGAAACGAAGTGTTGGCAGCTTAGCAAATGCAGCATACTTCTCATACTCCTTATATGCATCTACGGCATCTGTTACACTGGTAACAATACGGCTGATGCTTTTAACTTCATCATTTACAATGCCCCTTAGTTTTACTGTATACTGGCACTCCTGCTGTGCAAATCCTTCCAGCGTACCCGCTTCAATAGGCTTTACAATCACAATATCACCGTTGAATTCCGAGTTCTCGTTTGCAATGTCAATCATGTAATCTACAAATGCGCGGAGAAATACGCCTTCTCCAAACTGAAGGACCTTAATTGGCCGTTCTACTTTTCCTGTTATTTGTCTGTTTAAAAGTTCCATAACTGCATGATTTCCTTTCCTTCGTCCTATATGCGGAATGGTTTCCATTCCGTCCGGTGTTTTGCTCTAACTTCTATTATAATTTGCAAAGAAAGGATTCTCAATCATTTTTTTGTATTTTTTTCATTTTTATGTCATCTTTGTTACTTTTCCACAGGACTCTGCATTGACTGCAAAGTCCGTAAGAAAATGATTCAGGAGTGCAAAAATTCCATTGCCGAAGGCAATTTTAGATGAATTTTTGCATGTTACTGAGAACGGAGTGAACAGTAACAATCGTTTGTTGCTATTCAAACCTTTGGTGCTTACAGCAACGGAATTCAGCCTATTGGAAGTCTGCCTTCAGACTCATTACTACACAAAATCTGCCTGCTGCCTGCGAAATATGGCACAAGCTGCTACAAAAAAGATCGCTGCTGCCAGTAAACCGCCGCAAACTAGCCAGTCTATCGAAATCTGTCTTAAAAAATCGCTTTTATCTTCCCCCAGCGTATCTTTCACGAGGTCTGACAGTTTGTCTGCACCTGCTGCAATTACTATCCACAACCCCCAGATAACCCAATATACTTTTTGTCCGAACTTTAAGTACAAAGCCCCTACAAACATTCGAAATACCAGTATTGCAAAGCATATGGCCAACATATACTTCCATTGAAACAGGACGCTAAAATTAAATTCCAGCACTTTGTCCGCATAAAACGTACGCAGTTTCCATAGTTCCAGTAAGTGAAAAAGATATACAAGCAGCATCGTTACGATACACTGCACATAAGACAGCAGCGCATGTGTCCATATAAATTCCCGGCGTGTACCGCTCATAATCACAGTTGTACTAAAATTTCTGGCTGTTATGTAAAATCCGGAAAACAGCTGGAGAAAACACACTGCTGCCAATGCCAAACATGTTCCCTGTTCAAAAACCGTTTCATCATCATTTGACAAATACATGCCAATGGAAAATATGATCTGCCCAACTAGAAAAAGAATGATTTCTGTAAAAATTGTAGACCAAATATCGTTCTTCATCAAATATAACTGTTTTTTTAGCTCTTTCATAGCTTCGTCCCCCATTTTTGTACGAATCATTTCGTAAGTGTTTGGCTTAGACCTTACTTTTTTCAAACAACGATTGACTTTTCCTTAATGCTCATACATTTTATGCTTTGATCTCATACATACGTATCATCCTGTATGCAAGCACGTGTGCAAGCAGACAGAACGCAGCCCCTAAAAGCAGTACAATCCAGCCGTTTCCCAGAAGCAAAAGAATTTTTTCGCCAATTCCACGGATGTGCATCTTTTGGATGAAAAAGCTTGCAAACAGCACAAGGATGATCACTGCCAAAGTAAAAAACATATATACGGTTTTTCCCCATCTTGTCATTGCAGCGCCCAAAAGCTGCGTCAGTCCTTCTATCAAAAAAAGCGCCCCGATTATCATAGGCTTGTGCACCATACTCTCTTTTCCGCCAAGTCCTAAAACAAGCAGCCAAGACAATGCCGCGCATTCTAACATAACAATCGTATTCATTACCAGGTTGCCTAAAATTACATGCATCCTGCGGCAGCCAAAAGCAACCAGCTGCGAAAAGAAATAACCAAAAGAGGTTCCAATGGAAAAGTATGCAAGCACTGTCAGCGGCAGCCAGGCTGTTGATAATACAGTAAACCAGCTATGGAAACTGTCTGTTTGTTCCTGCAGCAGACATTTGTAAAACGTCAGTGCCACACTGCCAAGCATAATAAAAAGTACATAGACTTGTGATCGGTAGGTAAAATAGCGCAAAGCGCGTCCAAATCCACTCATATAGAATCCTCCTCTTTGCAAAGTGCTACAAACAGATTTTGCAGGCTGAGCGGCTGGATGGTCACGTTGTACCCTTCTGCAAGCTGCTGCCCTTCTTTTAAGAGTACTGTCACTCCCTTGCTGCGTCCCATTGATTCTGTGCAGCATATCTGAAGCCCTGCACATACCGCATTCACATCTTCTGCATTCCCGCTTACGTGCAGACACCGCCCCAGTAATTTTTGTGTATTTTCTTTACATAAGATGCAGCCGTCTTTCATAATAATCACTTCTTCAAAAATATCCGATGCTTCTTCTATAATATGTGTGGAAATGACAAACGTCCTGCCAGTATTTGTATATTCTTCTATTAAGAGCCTATAAAACTGCTCTCTTGCAACTACGTCCAATCCTGCAACCGGCTCATCTAAAAATGTAATATCTGCTTTGCTCGCTAATGCGACAATAATTGTTACCATGCTCATCATGCCTTTGGAAATTTTTGCAATCTTCTTTTTCACATCCAAACCGAATACGGCAATAAGTTTTTGCTCCATCTGTTTATCCCAATTTGGAAAAAAGATAGCTGCTGTACGCAAATATTCTTTTATTTTCATTGTGTTTGGCCCAAATGTAGTGATGGAATTTAATTCTCTGGAAAAACACAGATGATCCAGCGCCTGCCTGTTTTCCCATACCGGCTGCCCATCATAGCATACCGTTCCGCTGGTAGCCGGGTTTTGTGCGGTCAAAACAGAAAGCAGGGTTGTCTTGCCTACGCCGTTTCTGCCAATCAAGCCATAGATTTTCCCCTGTTCAATTTCCAGGTTAATATTTTTTAAAACATCTGTATGGTTGTACGTTTTTACTAAGTCTTTACATATCAGGCTCATATACCCCTCCCTGTCTGTGCTATTTTGCACCTGTCTGTATGGCTGTCTGTTTCCAAAACCTGCTTTTATTTCTGCATTTTTGATTTTTGTATCATTTCGATTAACTCATCTTCTGCAATGCCAAGACTTGCTGCCTCGTTCAGCAAAACTTTAATATAATTTTCATAAAACACTTCTTTTCGTTTCTTTTTAATACTCTCTTTTGCTCCTTGTGCTACAAACATGCCGATACCTCTTTTCTTATATAAAATCCCTTCTTCTACTAATAGATTAATCCCTTTTGCAGCTGTCGCTGGATTGATTTTATAAAATTTTGCCAGCTCATTCGTACTGGGCACTTTTTCATCTGCCAGCAATACATCCCGCAGGATGTCGTTTTCCAGCATTTCACTGATTTGCAAATAAATGGACTTTTCCTGGCTTAAAATTTCATGCAATCGATTCACCTCACTTTATCAAACCCTCATGAAATCCCTATGGCCCCACCCTTTATCACTTCTTCAAGCTTAGTTAGTTCATTGGTTCATTACTTATATAACTAACTATACTACCAACAAACCTTTTTGTCAACAAAAAAATACCCGCCAAATATGGGAACGGGTATTTCTCTTTTTTGCATGATATTATTTATTTTTCCAAACGTTTTGCAAAGTCTGCCATCGCTTCTGAAATTTTAATTTGCTGTGGGCAGACTGCCTCGCAGCTTCTGCATCCAATACAAACGTCCGGATGTTTTTCCTTTGGCACTACCTTTAACGCCATTGGTGCAATAAAACCATTTTGGGTAAAGCAATGTTCGTTATAAAGCTTTAGAAGTTCTGGAATATCCAGCCCTTTTGGACAATGGCTGGTACAATAGCGACATGCGGTACACGGCAGCATATGCTGTAACAGGCCATCTGCAACAGAAAGCAGGACAGCATTTTCGTCTGCAGAAAGTGGCTTTTCGTCTGCAAATGTCGCAATGTTTTCCTGCAGCTGTTTAAGATTGGACATGCCTGATAGTACCATTGTCACTTGCGGAATAGCCTGCAGGAAACGGAATGCCCATGCCGGGATTTCCTCCTGCGGCCGCAGCGTTCTTAATGTCTGTTCTGCTTTTTCAGGCAGCTGTGCAAGCTTACCGCCCCGCAGCGGTTCCATCACCCATATTGGAAGGTGATATTGTGTAAGCAGCTCTACTTTTTCCTTTGCACTCTGGAACGTCCAGTCTACATAATTTAGCTGGATCTGGCAAAATTCCATATGTGCGCCGTATGCATCTAAAAAGCGTTTGATAACCGCATATTCCCCATGCGCAGAAAATCCCAAGTGGCGGATGCGGCCACTTTCCTTTTGTTTGAGCAAATATTCTAAAATGCCGTTTGCTTCGTCTAAGTATGCATCAATATTCATCTCACAGACATTATGGAACAAATAAAAATCAAAATAATCCACGCAGCATTTTTCCAGCTGTTTTTCAAAGATTTCTTCTACTTTGCCCATATTTGCCAAATCAACGCCCGGGAATTTTGTAGCAAGGTAAAAACTTTCACGCGGATACTGTTTTAAGATTTTTCCCATTACAAGCTCTGATTGACCGCCATGATACCCCCAGGCTGTATCATAGTAATTAATTCCATGCTCCATCGCATAGGCGACCATCTGTGCTGTCTTTTCCTCATCGATTTTTGCATCATCTCCATCAATGACTGGCAGACGCAGCGCACCTAATCCAAGTGCGGATAATGTGATGTCCTGGAACTGCTTTACAACCATAGTGTTCTCCTTTCTCACCGACCTAAAATCGTTCCGTTTCCTTTACAAAGGCTTTATGAACGGGGCATCTCCTGGCTGCAGCTGCTGCAATTCCTGATAAAGCAGGCTTGGCTGCACGCCTTCGTTATTCTGATACTTTCCGCTTGTATATTCCTCAAAATCTCCCTGTATTGTGTGATAATAAATTTGGCAAATTTCAATATCCGGGTAAATTACAATTGGTGATATGCAGTGCATTTCTAATGTCCAGTACCCAGCAAAACCTACATCCCCAAAGCCTGCCGTCACATGCACAAAAAGCCCCAGACGGCCAATAGATGAGCGTCCTTCCAGCATAGGGACATAGTTTAATGTCTTTGTATATTCAACTGTGCGGCCCAAATATAATCTGTTTGGCTCCAGCCGCAATCCGCTTTTGGGAATTTCGATTTTTTTTGTTGCATTTGGAACTTTCATATCCAGACATTCATCTTCATAGACAAGCAGCTCATGATGCAGCCTTAAATTATAACTATTGGGGTTTAGCTGTGCTTTATGATAAGGCTCGATGATAATTTCTTTTCCTATTTTACGTTCGATTTCTCTTCCGGATAACAACATATGTTTTTACTCCTTTTGTTCCATTAGCAACTGCACTTTCTTTATTAAGCAGTAAAGTCCTGTAAAATCGGCGGTATCTGGCAGAGCATATTATCTACGTCTTCAAACATCGCACTTTTTGTCGTGCCCAGGCTGCTTGCATGATCAATATGCTCCAACACTTCCTGGTACTGTCTGCTTGTATCATCAAAATGATTGCAAAGTGTCTCAAGCTGTGTTTGCGACTGCCCAATGGCATCGGATATTTGTGATTGTACAGTTGTCGCGCTTTCTGCAGAGCGTGAAATATTATCAAACATTTCTGACGTCTGGTTTACCTTACTTATGCTTTCCTGCAATGCGTTTTGTGAGCGGTTAATCTTTTCATTGAGCTTTTCTTTGCCAATCTCTACGTCGCGGACACTTTCATCTACTGCAGATACCAGTGCTTTAATTTCATCCGCCAGGTTTTTTACTTCTCCTGCAACGACGGCAAATCCCTTGCCGAATTCCCCAGCCCTTGCCGCTTCAATAGATGCATTCAGCGCAAGGATATTTGTCTGTTCTGCAATTGTTTCTATTTGTTTTGTACTTTCTTTTATCTTTTTCAAAGCGTTTTCAAAATCCGCAAACGTACTTTCCATTTCTCCAAAATGCGCTTCTACCTGCATGGAGCTGTTTTTTAAATTGTCTACCTCATTTTCCGCCTGGATGACAGACTGTTGAATATCGTCTTTGACCGAAATAAACTGATCTGATACTTCATTAATCGATGAAAATGTCTGTCCAAAATCTTTCAGTCTTTCTTTAAAATTTTCAGATTCTCCCAGTACATGATGAAACGATCGGTTTACCATATCAAGTTCCTGCAAAGAGGCGACTTCCTTTTCCAAAATATCCTTTTGGTATCCCTTTAAGCTCTCTGTAACGTGCAGAATCGGATATAATAAGTTTTCTTGTTTATGTTCCACTTGCTGCTCTGCTTTTTTAAATAAGCGCATTTTATCCCCCTTACTCAAATACTACACAAGACATTGACTGGTTTACAAACTGGTTGTTATAATGCTCCCCATATCCAACCAGTCCCGTATGGTTGCCCAAATGCTTCATGTCCTGCAAATAACTTTGCATGTAATTGTTTTCCGTAAACAGTAAATACCGGAATAGACAGTTGATCGAAAAAACTGCTGAAATTCTGGAAAAATCCTTCTGGATCGTACGGATTGTATTTTTTACAATTTCCTGATAGTCCCCCAGCTCTAACATAACGAGCACATCAGAATCATTCACCTGGCGAAAGCACGCCAATGCATTGCCCTGTACTTCTTTAATGGAAATAATGCACATCTCGTTTCCATTGATTTTGCCAAATGGATTTTTAAATGTCTGTGTCTGTATTTCTTTTTCTGTAATATGCAAAATACTTTGGTATACTTGTTTTGCTGATTTTCCGTTCAGTTCTCCTAATATGTAATTTGCTTTATCTGTTTTTGAAGCGATAAACCGGTAATTGCCCATTTTATGGTATATATTTTCTTTATAAGCCTTTACCTTTCCATGCTGGTTTCTCACTAATCCGTACGCTACTGCATTTTCATACACTTTTCCATTCGCAGATACCTTGCCTGCATCTCCGGTCCCTCCTACAAGCGAAATACCGCGCTGTTTTAATGCGCTATAAATCGTGGTCAATACGCAGGCGTCATTGCCTGCGCAAAAATCAATACATATCGTGTCTTTTTGCGATCCATTTATGCGCTCGATGTCTTTTTTCATCCTGGCGATGTATTTTACCGGCCTGGTAGACGCTTCTTCCAGTACGTTTGCCGCAGCGGTAACACCATCAGAAAATGCAACAACCCCAACCCCTTTTTCTACAACCCGTGTATCATAGCACATCCCGATGCATCCAATGCTTGGTACATGCGGGTAATGTTCTTCCAACTGCTTGACATGTATCTCAAACTGGCTTTCGTTTGACATTAGTATTAAAAAATCAGGCTTATGATCCAGTTTTCGGACTGCTTCTGCCAGATCTCCAGTTTGACTCATCCCAAAAGTCTGCCTCATAAATAAATTCCCCCTTTCTCCCATAACTTTATCGGCTCAATTTTTCTCTGTCCTATTATACCTTATTTTGCCACATGCCGTCAACTATTCCTACAAAGGCGGCACTGTGTAAACAGTATCTATTTGTTCACAAATTCACGTATCACCATCAAAAACCGTTCTCCGTATTTTTGGTATTTGTATTCTCCAACCCCGTTTACCTGCAGCATCTGCTCTTTTGCAAGCGGCGTCTTACTGCACATATCGACTAAGGACTTATCGGCAAAAATAATATACGGCGGCATCTTTTCTTCCCTTGCAATTTGTGCCCGAAGTTCACGCAGTTTTTCAAACAAGATAATGCCTTGTGAATCTAAAGAGTCCAGCTTGCTCCTGCTGCTTTTTTTCGCCTGGTGATTTATGCTGTCTGCGTCCGGTTTGGCTGCGTATCTTCTTTTGTAAATGACAGGATAGCTGCCGTCTAAAACCGCTCCTGCTTTTGGCCCAAGTTTTAACAGTGCATACCTATCTGGTGTTGCCTGCAGGATTTGCTCAACCTGCAGGTGTGTAATGATTTGTACGATTTCTGCTTCTGGCATCTCTGATAAACTGGCGTACGCCTCATATTCAGACACATGATATTCCCGCAGCTTCGCCCGGTTTGCTCCGGCAAGCGTGCCTGCAACAACGTGAATGCCATAACGCTGATGCATCTGGCGGATGCATGCAATAATTTTTACTGCTGCAGCTGTGACATCCACAGCTTCGTATTCCTGCTGACAGTTGGAACAATTCCCGCAGTCTGTAAGCTGTGTTTCTCCAAAATAACGCAGCAAATACTGACGCAGGCAGTCTGTCGTCAAACAGTAATTGTGCATCATCTGCAGACGCTCCTCGTCACGCATGTGCGCTGCCTGGCTCTGCCCGTCTGCTGTATCGATTCCGTCTTCTTTGATATCTTTATGTTCGATAAGATAACGGTTAATGATGACATCTTGTGCACTATAGAGCAGGATACATTCTGACGGCTCTGCATCGCGCCCTGCACGACCTGCTTCTTGATAGTAATTTTCCAGACTTTGGGGCATATTATAATGCAGCACATAACGCACATTTGATTTATCAATCCCCATACCAAACGCATTGGTAGCTACCATCACCAGACAAACATCGTAAATAAAATCCTCCTGGTTTTGCTGGCGCATTTCATTGGTAAGCCCTGCATGGTATCTTGTCACAGAAATTCCATGCAGCTGCAAAAGCTCGTAGAGCATATCGACATTTTTTCTCGTCGCGCAGTAAATGATGCCGCTCGCATCACGATGCGCCTGTACATAATCTAATATGTAAGCATCCTTCTTGCGTGTCGCCTCTACCCCAAAATACAGATTTTGCCGATCAAAGCCAGTTACAAAAACGCCTGGTTTTTGCAGGCCCAGTACACAGACAATATCCTCTTTTACTTTTTTTGTTGCAGTTGCTGTAAATGCACTGATAATGGGACGCGTTTCCAATTGATTGATAAACGATACGATTTTCAGATAGCTGGGGCGAAAATCCTGCCCCCACTGTGAGATGCAGTGTGCTTCATCTACGGTCAGCATAGAAATCTCAGCATGCATGGCAAATCGCAAAAAACCAGCAGTCTCCAGCCGTTCTGGCGCTACGTAAATAATTTTATACTGTCCCCCTGCTGCCAGCTGCAAAGCCTTTGCAATCTGTGTCTCTGACAAAGAACTGTTAATATAGGCTGCATGGATGCCCGCCTGGTTCAATGCCTGTACCTGATCCTTCATTAAGGAAATAAGCGGTGATATCACAAGCGTGATACCGGAAAGCAGCAATGCGGGTACTTGATAGCAGACCGATTTTCCCGCTCCGGTCGGCATCACTGCCATCACATCCCTGCCTTGTAAAATCATATCAATAACTGCCTCTTGTCCTGGACGAAAACAGTCATAACCGAAATACCTTTTTAAAATGTCATATTTTGTCATTCTGTGTTGTTTGCCGAATCCTTTCCATACTTGCCATAAAACAATACTTCTGTTTTACATTATACATAGAATGGGAAAAATGGCAAGCTGTTTTGTACTCACAGGACTTTGCATTTACTGCAAAGTCCGTAAGAAAATGATTCAGGAGTGCAAAAATTCCATTGCCGAAGGCAATTTTAAATGAATTTTTGCATGTTACTGAGAACGGAGTGAACAGTAACAGCCGTGCTGCTGGCTTTTTTTATATTTGATAAATTTTTGCATTCCTGTTACACTATAGACAAGCAAAGATTGAAAAAGGAGGTTTTTTGCATGGCGAAATATATTATGGCACTTGATTCTGGAACTACCAGTAACCGCTGTATTTTGTTTAATGAAAAGGGCGAGATGTGCAGTATTGCCCAAAAAGAATTTACACAATTTTTTCCAAATCCTGGTTGGGTCGAGCACGACGCAGATGAAATCTGGTCTACCCAGCTTGAGGTTGCCAAAACTGCCATGGCAAATCTAGGCGTCACTGCAGCAGATATTTGTGCGATTGGCATTACCAACCAGCGCGAAACGACGATTGTCTGGGACAAGGATACAGGTATGCCCATCTGTCATGCCATTGTCTGGCAGTGCCGCAGAACATCTGCATATGCTGACTCGTTAAAGGCAAAGGGCCTAACGGACTCCTACCGCAAAAAAACCGGGCTGGTCATTGATGCCTACTTTTCAGCAACGAAACTCAAATGGATTTTGGACCATGTCGAAGGCGCGCGAAAAAAAGCAGAAAACGGCAGACTGCTCTTTGGAACTGTCGAAACCTGGCTTATTTGGAAATTAACCGGGGGACAGGTACATGTAACAGATTACTCTAATGCATCCCGCACTATGCTGTTTAATATTAATACGCTAGCATGGGATGAAGAAATTCTTGCAGAATTAGACATTCCAGCATGCATGCTGCCAAAAGTCCTGCCGTCGAGCTGCATTTACGGCAATGCAAGTCCTGTCTTTTTCGGCGCGCCGATCCCGATTGCCGGAGCTGCAGGCGATCAGCAGTCCGCACTGTTTGGGCAGGCATGTTTTCAGAGCGGAGAAGCCAAAAACACGTATGGAACTGGCTGCTTTTTATTAATGAATACAGGCGATACGCCCGTATATTCCAAAAATGGCCTGGTCACTACGATTGCATGGGGACTGGACGGAAAAGTTACGTATGCACTGGAAGGCTCTATTTT
>CANDJR010000027.1 GCA_947385105.1 uncultured Eubacterium sp. | reverse complement strand
CGCACAATATAGTTCTGATCCTGATAAAACAGAACCTTCCAGTTGTTATCCGCATTCGGTGCCAGATTTCCAAATGTCTGCTGCTGGCCTACGTATGCAATCAGCTTTTCATACGCCATATCTTTTTCTGAAAATACTTTTTGCTCGTCTAATCCTTTGATGGCATCTGCACTTGTAGATATATGGTTGCTGACAATAATAAATTTCTGATCTGCTAAAACTGGACTGCCATTATAAGTTAGGCTCACAATCCGGTGCGCGGAAGGGTCTTTTAATTTCCCTTCTTTATTATAGCGCGGCCCTTGCGTCGTATCAATGGTATACCCAATTCCATCAAATACAGCAAACTCGCCCCAATCCTGCATCCAGTCATCTGCTACAATCGATTCTGCTCCATGCTTTTCCAAAAGCTTTTCCAGCATTTCATCAGACGTAATTTTTTTATTTGCTTTGTTATAAATGCTGGCAGACCACTCCAGCCATTCAGTCAGCTGACTGCCAGTAATCCAATACAGCGTATTATAATCATGTCCTGCTATCTGCATGTTTAAAATATCGCGCATTGTAATACTTCCATTAATATCGATCTGATCATCCGCCGACTCGTTACTGTTAAGCCCATAGCGGGTCATAGCAAGTACTGGATAATCGGAATATACACTTTTGCCAAGTCCTCCGGTGTAATAAAGCGCATAATACATTTTAGACTCATTGACAAGCTGGATCGCATAATTGTCTTCGAGCAGTGCAAAATAACTGTCAATTTTTTCATCTGTAGGCAAAATTCCTACGACTTGATCGAGCGATCGGTCAACTGGCCCAATCACATCTTTTTGTGCATCCAAAATTACCTGGCTGCTTGGCGTATCCTTTGTGACATATCGAATCTGTGTAGCTGCATCCGCCAGCGTTACTTCGCCTGCTGATGTTATTTTCAGCTTCAAATCTGTCACACCAATCCCTGCACCATGGTCCTTTATCATCGTTACAGGAATATTATTAATAAATCCAGTGTCCGGATCTACATTCTCCCTTTTGTATATTTTGGCAATGTCCTTATCCGCAGACGGATAATTATGATGACCGTGCCCGGCTACGACTGCGTCAATATTATCCAGCGTATTAAGCATGTAATACAAAACATTGTTATCGTCATCCTCCGCCGTTGTCTTACCAAACCCGACATGCGCCAGGACAATTACTAAATCCACGCCCTTTTGCCTCAGCAGCTGGGCTTGCTTGTCAACTGTCTTTATTACAGGCAATGGCACCAGTTCTTCTGTACAGTCTGACTTTGTAGACATCTTCGGAATCGTAACCCCAATGAGTCCAATATCAACGTTTACGTTTTTTCCTTTATTTGTCTTCAGTTTTTTTGTAATGACACGTGTCTCATTCCACGCTGTTTTACCAGTATCTCCAAGAACAACATTTGACAAAACACATTTTTCCTTTAACCCTGCCTGTGTGAGCTGCTGGTTAAGATACTGATATCCATAATCAAAGTCATGGTTTCCAATGGTAATAGCATCGTATCCTACCTCTGCCATTGCTTTATAAATAGGCTGTATCGTGCCAGTTCCTGACTTTTCCAATACATAATCCGCTGCATATCCGTAAAGTGAATCTCCAATATCTACGGTCATCGTATTTTTCAGCCCGGTTTCATCCCGCGCTTCTTCGATCAGTGTATATGCCTGCGCTAATGAGCCGCTTTTTTCGATCCCATTATCGTAATGCATTGTTGATACCTGTCCATGCAAATCTGTCGTAGATATAATACGAAGTGTTGCAGTCTGGGATGCTGCGCCTTGTGCAGATATCTGCGGGCCAGCAAAAGAAACTAGTACAAAAGCGAGGAATGCCAGAACTATGCTGCTACACCGTTTCCTATCCATGTCTGTTTACTCCTTTCTGATGACTTTATCTTCGGTTATACTCTAGCTGCGTGTCTCCATACTGTCCACCATGCGGGTAAACATTTCCTGTAAATTTACCGTAGGTTTCCACCCTAATGCCATTAGCTTACTGCTGTCCAGCGCAATAACCATTTCTGGATTATAGCCAAATGACGCTACATCCTTTGGCATATCAAATGTCACATGGATACCTGCCTGCGGAAATGTATCGCATACAAGCTGCGCCATATTTGCAATCGAAATCTTTGTATCCATATTTGTCACATTATAAGCAGCCCCTGTTTCTCCTTCCAGCAAAATGTAAAGAAGCGCTGCGATTGCATCTTTTGTATAACAATAACTGCGTACCGTATTTCCTGCGGTATGGAGCACAATGTCCTTTTTTTCAATTGCGCATCTGGCAAATTCCGCAAATACACGGCTGTCCTCATACGCTACCCCAGCGCCGAATGTCTGTGACAAACGGGCAATTTTAACCGGAACTTTGTACTCGGATGCATAAGAAGCACAAATACACTCCACCATGCGCTTGCCTTCGGAATAGCTGCTGCGCACTTGCAATGGGTCTAAATAACCGCTGTAGGATTCTGTAATCATTCCTGCATCCTGTGCCGGCGTTCCATAAACTTCCAGAGAGGATAAATATAGTAACCCTTTTACTTTCTTTCTCTTTGCCAGTTCAAGCACATTTATGGTACCTGCAACTGCTGTCTGAATCGTCTCTACTGGATGCGATACAAAATATTGGGAGCTGGTAGCGCTTGCTCCATGTATGAGATAATCTATCTCATACGAATCACATATCATTGTCTCTGCTGCATTTACTTCTCCAAAAATAAGATGCACTTCTTCCCGGTTCAGCAAATCACCAAACACTTCCTCTGCCTTATGTTTGCTGCGCACAAAAGCCAATATCTTGGTTTTTGTACTTAAAATACGGTTTGCGCATGCAATTGCCTTTACTGCCTGTGAGCCAAGCAGCCCTGTTGCGCCTGTAATAAATACTGTTTTTTCCCGTAATTTTTCAAACAAAGCCGCCTGGTCATGCACGAGCATTTCCAAGTCTTCCTGCAAAATTTTATTTTGCGGGCTTTCATAACTATCCAAATGCATATTTGCTGCTCCTTCCTGTTTTTGTGTAAAGCTGTTTTCTAGTTACAACTCCTTTTTGTTTCCGCGGTTTGCCTTATGCTTATTCATCCGCGTCTCAATCCGGTTTGTAATACCAAGCCCAAACGCCTGCTCATTTTCCTTGTATTGCAGCAGCGCCCGAAACATATACACGTCTTCTGGCGTCGTAACCTTAATATTGCCCCGATTACCAGGCACCATATAGGCTTCCTGGCCCAGGCTGCGAATGATTGTGCAGGCATCTACCATGTTTTCATACCGCTGCGGCCTGCTGCGGATCTCCTCATGCGCTTTTATGATATCTGTAAGGTAAAAGCTCTGCGGCGCCTGCGCTGCAAAGGTATCCTTCCGATAAGGAACAGACTCTACCACCGAACCGTTGTGGCTTAGTAAGATTGTCTCATAGCAGGAGGTACAAGTAATTGCATTTCCATGTTCCTTTACGCCTGCAATATTATTCGAAATCACTTCATATGATACAAATGGACGTACACCGTCATGCAGTAATACAATAGAGTCCTCTGGATTTTCCGCCTCTGCCCTTTTTAGCGCATTGTAAATGGAATCCTGGGCAGTTTCTCCGCCTGCCAGGATGCCTGCTACTTTTTTTATACGGAAATCATAAACCAGCTCCTGCATATATTCGATATATTCGTCTAACACGGAAATATAGATTTTATCTATTTCAGCATGGTATTGAAAAAGCTGTAGTGTATGGATAATGACCGGCTTTCCATTGATCTCCAAAAACTGTTTGGGAATCCCGGCACCCATACGGATTCCACTGCCGCCAGCAAAAATAATTGCAATATTCATTGTTACCCTTCCCCCTAATTTTCATCCTCTAAAGGCTCAAACCGAAGCGAAGCCAGCTCTTTGTTGACTGCCGCATCCGCTGCCAGGCTTTTTTTCACTGCATCCGGCAGTTTGCCTAAAATAATCCAGTCAATGACACGATCTGACGCATGACTGTCAATATAGTCAAAATGCTTATTTACGTATTCTTCTACCTTTGGATATTCAAAGTCCTCTTGTTCGATTGCCTTAAGTACTTCTTCAAACGTATGGCAGATCTTCCCTGGTGCAGACTCCTCATAGTCGCGATGGAATCCCCTGGAAAAAGAATACTGAATTTCATCAAATGCAAAAAACAACATTGGTTTGCGCATTAGAGAATATTCAAAAATATTGGAGGAATAGTCTGTAATGAGCAAATCGGTAAAATAAAATAAATCATTGATATTTGGATAAGTGCCCACATCTGCAAAGCGGTCTTTGTACTGCTCCTCGATTGGCACACGCGTAGCTACCCATGGGTGCATTTTAAATAATACAACGTACGTATCTCCACACAAATCATATAATTTCTTAAAATCAATCAACTCGTACGGATATTGCGCGCTTGCTTTATTTCTTCCACGGTAAGTAGGTGCAAATAAAATGACTTTTTTATCTTTACACAACGGATATTTTTCATACAGCTCTTTTGTCTTTTTTTTGCGGTAGCCTTCTTCTAAAAATTCATCAATACGCGGCATCCCTGTTGGCAATACCTGGGAATCGTTAATCCCCCATACTTCTGAAAAGAAGTGCGATATATTTTTGGAACCGGAAATTCCGTATTTGTACTGTCTGTGGCAGCTATAAGGCGCAGGGCAGCCTAAATGTCCCCAGCGGCTATAGCCAGATGCTTTAAAGCCTGCGCCTGCATGCCATAGCTGGATGACTGTTGTATCTTTGTCCAAAACAAGCCAGTCCATCAAAGGCGCATGGTCGTCCAAAAAGATAAAATCGCTCATTGCCATCTTGCGCAGTGTATCCCTCCAGCTTTGCAGTCCCATACGCGGTGTTGTCATAGAAGAACGATAGGACTCTAAAATGATATAATCCTTGTCCATGCCGCGTGCCAGCATCCGGTCTTTGACTGCCTTTAAATTTGTACTAATGCTTGTACTTTGTTCTGACATAAACAAAACAACTGGCTTTGTACTCTTTTTCTTATACTTTTTCCGATAAGACCAATATAAATCCACCTTAACCGGCTTATTAATCTTAGAATAACGTTTTTTCAATTCCTGCTTTGGATCAAATCCTTTTTTTGCATGTGTGCTTGGCGCAGAAATCGCAGTCCTGCCGCTTGCCAGTACATACATAATAAACGGCAGTCCTTCTTCTCCTTCTGTCACATAAAAGGTAACACTATATACCTTTGCACGTCCCCCATAGAGAAAATTGCGGGATGCATTACTCATATCCTTGACCAGTGATTCTGCAATCTCTGCTCTTGCCATCTGGCAATTGTTTTGGCAAAGAAACAGGGAATACGTCCCCTGCGGCAGGCACAAGGCATTTCCTGGATTTGTTATATTTAGTTTCAGCCTATACGTATCTGTATTCGCTGATGACTCTTTTTCTACCTCTTGCACCTTTAACTTTGCCTTTGGTTCATATAAACCATTGACCAGGTAAAAGGACAGCGCACTTTCCCTATCCGCCCCATTTGCAAACACAACCTGGACATCCAAGTACAGCCAAATACGTTCCCATTCAATCTTTGTAACATAGGCAGTTATCTGCCGTTTCTCCATCAGATTCTCCATATCACCTTTTCTCCTTGTACTTATGTCTTAAAAACCTGATCATCCTTATTTTTTACATAATTGGATATATTATAACAGAAAATGCTTCGATTAGCAAATACTGATTAAACAGCCTTGGAATCTGTTCTCAACAGCAGTTACTGTTCATTCCGTTCCCAGTAACATGCAAAAATTCATCTAAAATCGCCTTCGGCGATGGAATTTTTGCACTCCTGAATCATTTTCTTACGGACTTTGCAGTAATTGCAAAGTCCTGTGTGAACAGTAACTAACAACAAATTGCGTTGACTTTCTTTGGAGGCGATGCTAACATAGGGCATAGATTGTAATTATCAGGCGCTTTATAATAAGGAAGGAACAGGTATAAATTCAATTAATTTAATGGAGAAGATGGATGAAAACAGTAATTATGGCTGGCGGGAAAGGTTCCCGCATCGCAGACGTTTTAACAAATGCAGGCAATATCCCAAAACCAATGTTAAAAATAGAAGGCAAACCGATTTTAGAGCATGAAATTGAATGCCTTCGCAAACAAGGGTTTACAGATATTATTTTTACCGTAAGCCACCTTGGGCATGTGATTATGGATTATTTTCAAGATGGCAGCGGCATATCTCCGTCAACGGGCAAGCCCTTTGGCGTAAACATTTCCTATTTTCAAGAATCCGTACCGCTTGGGAATGCTGGCGCACTCTTTCAGATGCAGGAGCAGCTGACAGAGGATTTCTTATTACTGAATGCTGATGTCATGTTTGATGTGGACTTTCAGCGCTTTGTACAGTTTCATAAGGAGCATCAGGCAATGGTCACGCTCTTTACACATCCAAACAGCCATCCGTACGACAGCGGCTTATTAGTTGCAGAAGCGGACGGTTCTGTGAAGCAATGGCTGACAAAGGAAGATCCGCGGCCGCGTTATTATAAAAATCGGGTGAATGCCGGACTGCATGTACTGTCTCCGCTGATTTTTCAAACAGAGGCGGCAAAGCTGGCACAGACAGCTGACAAAATCGATCTTGACAGGCAGCTTTTAAAGCCATTAGCAGGTACTGGCAGGATGTTTTGTTACGACAGCCCGGAATATGTCAAAGATATGGGAACACCGGAACGCTACGAAGCGGTCTGCCAGGACTTCCATGCAGGGCTTGTCACAGCCAAAAACTTACAGCATAAACAGAAAGCTATTTTTTTAGATCGGGATGGCACACTAAATAAACCTGCCGGATTTCTTTCTAATATCGATGATTTTGTATTGCTTCCAAATGTAGCAGATGCGATAAACCGGATACATGCAGCAGGTTATTTGGCAATTGTTGTAACAAACCAGCCTGTCCTGGCACGTGGAGAGCTTTCTTTTTTAGGACTGCAGGAGATCCACTATAAATTAGAAACATTGCTTGGCCTGGAGGGGGCTTATATTGATGGATTGTATTTCTGCCCGCATCATCCGCACAAAGGATACGAAGGTGAAGTTGCAGAACTAAAAATAGAATGCTCTTGCCGAAAGCCAAAACCAGGGATGCTTTTGCAGGCTGCTGCTGATTTTCATATCGACTGCGCCCAGTCATGGATGGTAGGCGATGCGCAGACAGATATTGGCGCTGGTAAAGCGGCAGGATGCAAGACCGCACTGCTTGCAGACAGTGACAGCGATTTTGGTCAGGATCTTTTGGCTGCATCTTTGCTGGCATTTTGTGATGCGCTAGGAATTTAGGCAAATAGACAAAAATATTTGCTTTTTTATAAAAATCATGTAGAATAGAAGTAGTATTTTGTAAGAATGATAAAAAAGGAGGATAAGTAACAATATGGCAAGAGCAATCAAAAAACGTCCATTTTATGGAAGTACGTCAATGGATGCAGCTGCATTTGAAGCACCGCACCGTGAAATGGCAAGGAAAGCAGCCTCACAAGGAATTGTATTACTGAAAAATGAAAATCAGGTTCTACCGCTTGCAAAAGGAAGTACAATCGCGCTTTTTGGGCCAGGTGCCACTCATATGGTAAAGGGCGGTACTGGTTCTGGCGATGTCAATGAAAGAGATGTTGTAACCATTTACGAAGGGCTTTTACAAGCAGGTTTTACGATAACAAGCAAAGACTGGATCGATGCGTACGATAAAATTTATACAGATGCAAGAAATGCATGGCGTGATGAAATTATAAAAAAATCAAATGCACTTGAGAGTGATTCTACTTTGGCATTTTTCTTTGCATATTCCTCCAGCCCATTCTTTATGCCGGACGGACCGGATATTACAAATACAGACGCGGATACAGCAATTTATGTATTAAGCCGTGTGGCAGGAGAAGGTTCCGATCGGTTTGACAAAGAAGGGGATTATTATCTGACTGCCCATGAGCAAAAGGATATTGCTGACATCTGCAAGTATTATGAAAAAGTTGTATTAGTTATCAATACTGGCGGACTGGTCGATTTATCCTTTATCGAACAATATGACAATATTTACAGCGTGCTTCAGCTCGTCCAGCCAGGTATGGAAGGCGGCAATGCACTGGCAGACGTCATTCTTGCAAACGTAACGCCAAGCGGTAAGATGACAGATACATGGGCACAGCAGTACAAAGACTATCCAAATGCAGCAACCTTTTCCCATATTAACGACAATGTCGAAAAGGAATATTATGAAGAAGGCATTTATGTTGGATACCGTTACTTTGATTCTTTTGAAATACCTGTGAAATACTGCTTTGGTTATGGCTTATCCTATACAAATTTCCAGCTTGAAACAGTCCATACTTCTGCCTCAAAAGAAGTGCAGGTACAAGTAAAAGTAACAAACACAGGCACCACCTATCGTGGAAAAGAAGTCGTGCAAGTCTATATGTCTGCACCTGCTGGCGAATTAGAAAAAGAATACCGCCGTCTGTGCGGGTTTGCCAAAACGTCTGAATTGGCGCCAGGCGAAAGTGAGACGCTAACCATCTGTTTCCCAGCTGAACAAATGGCGTCTTATGATACCGCATCTGCTGCCTGGATCTTAGAAAGCGGCGTATACGGGCTTTGGGTCGGCAATTGTCTGGCAGACAGCAGCTTGGAGGCTTTATTGATACTGGATGAGAAAAAAGTGCTTACCAAGGTGCAAAATATTTGTCCTTTACAGCAGCCGCTCACTGAGCTTTCTTTGCCAAAAGAAAAACGTCAGGCGCGTTATGAAGCATATGTCGCACAAGGACGCAGCAAACACGTCTTTGAAACAGCTTGGGATTTACATGATGTCGAAACAACTACGATTGATTACGAGGCTCCTTTTGAGCCTGCAGATGATGAAGCAGCTGAGCTTGTAAAAGGCCTTACGACTGACCAGCTGATTTGCCTTGCTACCGGAGATCCGGCAAAAGGACAGGGCAGCAACCTTGGATCTGCTGGAATTTCTGTCCCTGGTTCCGCCGGAGAGACAAGTACTGCTGCATATGAGCAGGGTGTAGCTAATATTGTACTTGCTGACGGCCCGGCAGGGCTTCGGCTGATACAGCGCTATACTGTAAAAGATGACTGCATCCAAATGCCGCCGTTTGAAGCAAGTTTAGAGCATGGTTTCTTTGCCGAAGATTTCCAGTCCGAAGGAACGCCTTATTATCAATATTGTACCGCTATTCCGGTCGGCACGCTGTTAGCACAAAGCTGGGATGTGGCATTGATCGAACAAGTAGGAGCTGTCATTGCTGAGGAAATGGATCACTTTGGCGTTACGCTTTGGCTTGCGCCAGGTATGAATATCCATAGAAATCCATTGTGCGGGCGCAATTTTGAATACTATTCTGAAGATCCTCTGTTAAGTGGAAAAATAGCTGCTGCTATGACAAACGGTGTTCAAAGTATCCCAGGATGCGGGACAACGATCAAGCATTTTGCCTGCAATAACCAGGAAGATAACCGGATGGGTTCCGACAGCATTCTCTCAGAGCGGGCACTGCGTGAGATTTACTTAAAAGGCTTTGAAATCGCTATTAAAGAGTCTAAACCAATGTCCATTATGACAAGCTATAACCTCATCAATGGCATTCATGCTGCAAACTGTCACGATATCTGCACCAAAGCAGCAAGACAGGAGTGGGGATTTAACGGTGTCATCATGACAGACTGGACAACAACAGAACAAGGCGACGATTGTACTGCATCTGGATGTATGCGTGCAGGCAACGACATTGTTATGCCTGGTCAATTTTCAGACCATGAGAATATGCGCAAAGAATTAGAGCAAAAGACTCTGTCGGAAGAAGATCTGCGCAAATGCATTACAAGGCTTGTGCGCGTGATTCTGCGCTCCAACTGCTATGAATCCTAATCGTATCCAGGGTGAAAGCTGTGATAAACAGGCGTAAAAGTAATGTTTGAACAAAGTTTTGAATAAATTTTGGAACGATTTTATTGATAGAATCACAAAAAAGCAGGTGCATGCCTGCTTTTTTGTTACATTGAAAATAAAGGATATGCCAGCCGCCATGTGTTCTTCCGGGATTATCATATGTGAACCGAGACACTGGCGATACGGGATACTTTCCCGCACTCCTCCCAGAACTGACATTAATTTTATTATATTGCTTTGCTGCGCAAAATGCAAGGAATAGTTTCGCTTTTCGTCACTGTTCACACAGGACTTTGCATTTACTGCAAAGTCCGTAAGAAAATGATTCTGGAGTGCTAAAATTCCATTGCCGAAGGCAATTTTAAATGAATTTTTGCATGTTACTGGTCACGGAGTGACCAGTAACAGCTTTTCTACAGCAGCCAGTTTTACGCAAAGTGCAAATATCTTTGTTGCTTCTACCATTTCTTCTGGTGTTGGGAAGGTTGGCGCAATTCGGATATTCGAATCCTGCGGATCTTTTCCATATGGATATGTGGCACCTGCATCAGTGAGCACAACACCTAATGCTTTACATTTTTCCACAATTGATTTTGCACACCCTGGCATAGATTCAAAGGAAATAAAATATCCGCCTCTTGGTTTGATCCAGCTGCCAATTCCAAGCCCTGTTAATTCTTGATCCAGAATACGCAGCACTGCTTCAAATTTCGGGCGCAGGATCTGTGCATGTTTTTCCATATGTTCGTTTAAACCATCGATATTTTTGAAAAATCTGACATGACGCAGCTGGTTAATCTTATCATGTCCGATAATTTGTGTTGTCATAAATTTTTTAATATATTCCATATTTTCCAGTGACGTAGCTATTGCTGACACACCTGAGCCTGGAAAACTTACCTTTGAAGTAGAAGCAAACACATAAACCATATTCGGGTTATTTGCTTTTTCACATTCATCTAAAATATTTGGGATCTTATCATGAATATCATCAAATAAATGGTGGATGCAGTACGCATTATCCCAGAAAATACGAAAATCCTCTGCCTTTGGCTTTAAGTTTGCAAAACGTTTGACAACTTCGTCAGAATAAGTAATTCCTGTTGGGTTCGAATATTTTGGTACACACCAAATCCCTTTCACCGCTTCGTCATGATTCACATATTCTTCTACCAGATCCATATCCGGCCCGTCTTCCCCCAATGGAATATTAATCATCTCAATTCCAAATAATTCTGTAATCTTAAAATGTCTGTCATAACCTGGAACTGGGCATAAAAATTTAACTTTATCCAGTTTACACCATGGCGTAGAACCGTTTACCCCCATAACCATAGAACGTACAACCGTATCGTACATAATATTTAAGCTGGAATTGCCGCACACGATGACTTGATCCTTTTTTACTTCCATCATAGCTGCCATCAGGCGCCTGCATTCTCCAATCCCGTCCCAGTCGCCGTAGTTACGTGTATCGTTTCCTAATAAAGTCATCATATCTGACATACAATTAATCGCATCCAGCATAGGCATTGATAAGGCCAGCTGCGATGCACCTGGCTTGCCTCTTGCCATATTAAGTGAAAGCCCTTTTGCTTCTTCTTCTTTAAATTGTTGATCTAAACTTGCCTTTAATGAGAAAAGCTCATCTTTACTCATGTCTATATATGCTTTCATAAGATAATTTCTCCTCTCCTTTCATTTTAAACCTGCACTAAAGTATAGCAGGGTATTTTCTGGCAGTCAATAAGGAACTCTATTTCAAAACCAGATTCTTGCATTTTGGGCAGGAATATTTCAGTTTTTAACGAACTGACATAATTTTCACGCCTTACTGCAATTTGCACATAGAACACTTTTTTATGGGGTATACTTCTTTTGTAAACAGCTTGCCATACAACACACTAAAAAAAGATAAGAAATGAGGTATTTGATTTGAAAATTATGCTAGACCAGTTATTAGATCAAAAAGGTGTCTCACAAAACCAGCTTGCAAAGGATACTGGCATATCCACATCCACACTGCGAAACCTAAATCATAACCGGACGAGCAGAATCAGTTTTTCTATTTTAGAAAAAATTTGCAACTATCTAGGATGTGACGTCGGAGATATTCTTTGTATTGAAAAAGCTTAGTTTTCTCTTAAAAAACGGCATAGTTGGCATAACCATGTCAGATTTGCTATGCCGTTTTTTTGTTTATTTCATACTTTTTTCTGTTTTTATTCTGTTTTTTCTGTTTTTATTCTGGTAAAATTATCCCCCCTGGTGGCTTGTGCCTGTATTTGAGATCTGCTATTTTATAAATAGAAAAAATACTGACTTGTGCAATCGCAAATGAGGATGTATGAATAAAAAAGGAGGATCATCTCATGAAATATGAAAAAAAGCTTGCTGTATTTTTTCTGACAGCAGCTATGTGCTTTTGTTTGACTGCTTGCAGCGCCAAAGCACCCGGTCAATCTACGGAAACAGAACGTACATCAGGTTCAACTCTTGTATATGGCAGCTCTGATTATACCCGCATCAATCCTGCGATGGATGAGCATTGCGAAATCAATATGCTGCTTTTTGACGGACTGACGGATCATGATGGAAAAAATCAAATCGTTCCCCGTCTGGCAGAAAGCTGGGACTACGAAAAAAAGACGAAAACTTATACTTTCCATTTAGTAAAAGACGTCCAGTGGCATGATGGCGAACCTTTTACAGCGGAAGATGTCAAATTTACGTTTGAAGCGATTATGGACCCGCAAAATGAATCGGAAAACGCACCAAATTATGAAGATGTCACAAAGATCACAGTCTTAGACGAACATACGGTTTCCTTTCAGCTGTCTGATGTCAATACAGCCTTTTTAGACTATATGACAATGGCAATCCTGCCAAAGCATCTGCTGGAAGGTGAAAATTGGCAGGAATCTGATTTCTTCCGTGCCCCTATAGGTACAGGGCCTTATAAACTAGACGACTGGGATATCGGCCAATCCATTACCATGGTGAAAAACGAAGATTACTTTGCAGGCGCTGCCAAAATTGATACTGTTATTTTTAAAATCGTGACAGAAGATACTGCAAAAGCAATGCAGCTGCAGTCCAAGGAACTGGATTTAGCCCAAGTAACTCCAAAGGATGCTGCTGCTTTTGAAAGTAAAGAAGATTTTCGTGTTTATGATATGCGTACCTCTGATTACCGCGGCATTCTTTATAATTTCCGCAATCCATACTGGCAGGAAAATTCAGACCTGATTCCAGCTATTAACTATGCGATCAACCGCCAATCTATGTTAGACGCTGTGTTAATGGGGTGCGGCGAGGTTGCATACAGTCCATTGCAGCGAAATATCTACAATTATGAAGATGTCAACCACTATGATTATGATCCAAAAAAGGCACAACAAATGCTGGAGGCAGCTGGCTGTAAAAAAGATGCGGAAGGCTTTTGGCAAAGAGACGGCAAACGGATTGGATTTACCATTCATGCATCTGCTGGCGATCAGGTACGTATTGATATGGCACAGATTGCCGCACAGCAGCTGCAGGCTATTGGTATGGATGTAACTGCTGAGGTCCCTGCTGACGGCATTGACTGGGGCGGACAGCAATGCTGTATCATTGGATGGGGTTCTCCTTTTGATGCAGACGATCATACATATAAGGTGTTTTCTACAGATAAAAAAGCCAATTATTCTGGCTATTCAAACAAACTGGTCGATCGGTTCCTTACACAGGCCAGGCAGACAGACAATACCGCAAAGCGTGCAAAGGCGTATGCAAAATTCCAAACTGCATTAGCAGATCATCCTGCGTATACGTTCTTTTGCTATATTGACGCCATGTATGTGGCGGACAGTTCTCTTACTGGGATTACGCCGGATACTGTATTAGGTCATCATGGCGTAGGTATTTTTTGGAATATCTGCGATTGGACGATAGAGAACTAACGAAAACGAAACTATAGAAAACAGGAAACAACTATGTCGAAATTACTGGAAGTCAAACATTTATCTGTCAGCATTGCCACAGCCGCAGGAAACGTAGAGGCTGTGCGCGATGTAAGCTTTACCTTACAGGAAGGGGAAGTATTAGCCATTGCAGGCGAGTCTGGATGTGGAAAAAGTATGCTCTGCAAATCTATCTTAAAATTACTGCCGAAAAATGCAAGAATTGCAGAAGGCAGCATTTCCGTAGAAGGAACGGATATTACGAATTATACGGAGCGGCAGATGTGTCAGCTGCGCGGCAGGCTGTTTTCTATGATCTTTCAAGATCCAATGGCCTCCCTAAATCCTACGATGACAGTTGGTGCTCAGATAGCAGAAGCTGTTTTGGTTCACAATAAAAAAATGTCTAAGCGCGGCGTATATCACCGTGTCATAGAATTGATGGAGCTGGTTGGCATTACACAACCCAAGGAGCGGTATCAGCTTTACCCTTATCATTTTTCAGGTGGTATGCGCCAGCGCAGTGTGATGGCAATTGCACTGGCAGGCAATCCGAAAATACTGCTGGCTGACGAGCCAACCACATCCTTAGATGTAACGATCCAAATGCAAATTCTGGATTTACTTTGTGAAATTCAAAAAAAACAACATACAGCTACGATTTTAGTTTCTCATGACCTGGGTGTTGTCGCCCGTGCAGCAGATCGCGTTGCAATTATGTACGCAGGAAAAATAGTAGAAATCGGCACAGCGGAAGAAATATACCATACCCCCTGTCATCCTTACACCTGGGGGCTGCTGCAGTCTCTGCCGGCATTGGCAAAGCGTAACGGCTGCCTGGCTGTTATTCCAGGCATGCCTCCTACACTCATTCATCCGCCCAAAGGAGATGCCTTTGCCAGCCGCAATCCTTATGCTTTGGCAATTGACTATGAAAAGCAGCCGCCCATGTTTCAAATCAGTGATACCCATTACGCGGCAACCTGGCTGTTAGACCCAAGGGCGCCGCATATTCCATGCCCCATGGGAGGTTTTCAGCGTGAATGAAAATATTTTTGTAACCGTAGAGCACTTGACGCACTTGTTTAAAATTTCCAAAAAAAAATCCATCCGCGCAGTCGATGATATTTCCTTTCAAATCAAACGCGGCGATATTTTCGGCCTGATCGGAGAATCCGGTTCCGGAAAATCTACAGTTGCCCGCTGCATGATGAATATCTGTCAGCCGACAGCCGGACAGATTTTTTATGATGGCATCCAAATATTTGACAAAAAGCAATATCAGCAAAATAAATCCCGTCTGCAAATCGAACGGCAGCTTATTTTTCAAGACTCCTCGTCCAGCCTAAATCCCCACATGAAGGTTGCGGACATCATCGCAGAGCCTATGGCGATCAATAAGTTTCATCCGCCCAGAGGCAGCCTGCGGGCAGAAGCAGCGTTCCAGCTGCATTATGTCGGAATGGATGAAACTTATCTGGATCAGTATCCTTATGATCTTTCCGGCGGGCAGAGGCAGCGCGTGGCCATTGCCCGCGCCCTCTCAGTAGAACCAAAGCTGTTAGTGGCGGACGAGCCCATTGCATCCTTGGATGTATCGATTCAGGCGCAAATTGTCAATCTATTCCGCCATCTTCGGGAGGAACACGGCATTACCATTTTATTTATTGCCCATGATCTTGCTATGGTAGAATATCTTTGTGATACCATCGGTGTGATGTACCGCGGCAAGCTGGTGGAGCTTGCGCCCACAGAAAAACTGTTTGCGCATCCCCTGCATCCATATACCCGTGCACTTTTGTCCGCCATCCCTATTCCTGATCCAATTTTAGAAAGGAAACGCAAACACATTGATTTTGACAGCCTGCAAATTGATTGTTCCGGCAGTATGATCGAGCAGGAGCCTGGACATTATGTACTTACAAACGAGGTAACCACATGAAGCAGCTAAAAAATTCCCTCACATATTTCGGCATCAAAGTACTCACGTTTTTATTCAGTGCTGCTATCCTGTCTGTAGCTGTCTTTTATATTTCGCGCTTAACGCCTACGAACCCGCTGCAGTCTTATTATGGCGACCGTGTGGAAAAAATGAGTGTGGAAGAAAAAGATTTCGCAAAAGAAAAGCTGGGGCTGAATGAACCGATCCATATGCAGTATATCCAGTGGGTCAAACACGCACTGCATGGTGATTTTGGCATTTCCTATCAATATAAACAGGATGTAAAAGAAGTCATCCGCCTGCGCATTGGCAATACACTGCTGTTAGGCGGTATTGGATTTATCCTAACCTTTGCAGGCGCGCTGATCCTTGGGATACTGTGCGCATGGCTGGAAGATCGCTGGCTGGACCGCCTGTTGTGTAAAATGGGGACACTCATAAGCTGTATCCCGGAATTTTGGCTGTCGCTGGCTCTCATATTTGTTTTCAGCGTCATGCTGCACTGGCTGCCAAGCAGCGGCGCTTACTCGGTAGGCAATGCCGCAGATCCGATGGACCGCCTTGTCCATTTGATCCTCCCATTGGCTGTCGTCTTATCCGGCCATCTTTGGTATTATGCTTATATGATCCGCAGTCAATTGCTTGCGGAAGTTTGTGCAGATTATGTCCTGCTTGGGAAAGCGAAGGGTCTGACACCGCGTCAGATCTTGTTTCGCCACTGCCTGCGTAACAGTTTGCCATCTTATATTAGTATGATGGCTATTTCTATTCCCCATATTTTAGGGGGTACTTATATTATAGAAACCGTATTCTCTTATCCTGGAATTGGTACTCTTTCTTATGAAAGTGCCCGCTATGCGGATTATAATTTGTTAATGGTTCTATGCATGATGACTGGAATGACTGTCATCCTTTGTAATATGATAGGACAGATGATCAATGAGCGGATTGATCCCCGTATGAAAGCAAACCAAGCAGCCAGACATGTGGAGGTAACAAACGAATGACAGAAAAAGAACTTTTTTCCATTGTCGGAATACAACAAACAAAACCGCAGTTTCCAGAAGCGAAAAAAAAGAAGGCCTATGCTGCCAGCTTGCCCCTGTTTTCTGTCATCCTTTTCATTCTTCTTGTATTGGGATGTCTGTTTGCAGACGTGATAGCGACAAAAGACCCCTCTTTCCTAGATTTGGAAAATTATACACACCCGCCAAACAGCGAATTTCTCTTTGGTACAGACACACTGGGCCGGGATATCTTTTCGTGCATCTGGTATGGCGGACGGGTTTCTATCTTTATTGGCCTGTTTGCAGATGCAATTTCTACCATAACCGCAATGATCTATGGCTCTCTTAGCGGGATTGCCCCTCTTTGGCTGGATACGCTGCTTATGCGGTTAACTGAAATTTTTCTAAGTGTGCCTTCGCTGCTTGTCATTATTTTTATACAGGCAATGCTTGGAGAAGCAACGATATTTTCGCTCTCCTTTGTCATCGGCGTTACAAGCTGGTGCAGCATTGCAAAAATTGTGCGCACAGAAGTACGACAGATTCGAAGCAGTGAATATATTGTGGCAGCAAAGTGTATGGGCAGCGGATTCTTTCCTATCCTTTACCGACATCTGATTCCTAACTTTCTGTCTTCTATTCTGTTTATGATAGTGATGAACATTCGTACAGCCATTGTGTTTGAATCGACGCTCAGTTTTATGGGAATCGGGCTGCCCCTTGAAATCATTTCCTGGGGCAGCATGCTGTCCTTATCCGAAAATGCGCTGATGGCGCAGGCTTGGTGGATGATCCTCATCCCTGGTTTCTTTTTAGTTGCATTGCTGATGTGTATGGCAAATATTGGAAACTGGCTTAGAAAAAGCACTGCTCACAAAGAACGGTATTTATAGTTTTGATGTGTTCTCGTTTTATTTGATAAACTGCCTGACAGCTTCATTAAATTCTTCTATCTTTTGGTAATCGCCCTTTTGCGCTGCTTCGATCACGCAGTGGTTTAAATGGTCTGATAGAATAATTTTTCCTGCATTATTAAGTGCTGAGCGGACAGCTGTCAGCTGTATTAAAACCTGCGCACAGTCCTCCCCCTGATCGACCATCTGCTTCACCTTTTCCAGATGCCCGATCGCCTTTGCCAAACGGTTGGACACCGCTTTGGCATTCGGGTGGTCATGCGTATGCACATGACCATCTGTATGCGTATGTGTTTCCATAGTACGCCTCCTAGTTCTCAATATTTTTGCCGTAATCTGTGATTGCAAATTTTATTTTCCATATTGTGACACATTTTGATTGTCTACTTTCTCAAAATCAACCCATACATATTTGCCATCTTCTGAAAGGCCTTCCATATCCTCTATTTTTCCATGTCCTGCAAGCCGAAGCGCAATATCTACAGCAGCCTCTCCCTGCCCAACACCGGACTGATAGACTGTAAATGCCATCTCGCCACTTCGGATTGCTTCGCATCCGTCAGCAGTTGCATCCACACCTAAAATCGACAGCGCAGCAAAATCTGTATCTGACTGCCTGCAGGCTTCGATTACGCCCAATGCCATTGCATCGTTGTTGCAAATGACACAGTCCGCCTGCACTCCTGTTTTTTGAAACAACGTAAATAGTTTCTGTGCTTTGTCTGTATCCCAGTCAGCGCTGTCTTCAAAAATATAATTTATTTTTTTTCCGCTTGCCTGCAAAGCCTTTTTCACACCTGCTGTCCTGCCTTCTGTTGCAGAATGGCCTTTTGGCCCTGTGATCAGTACAACATTGATTTCCTGTTTTCCTGACAGTTTGTTTAAGACATATTCTGCCTGGAATCCTCCTGCTACCTGCTCATTGGATCCCACATACATATATTTACCTGCTTCTAGATATTTATCCTCTGGACAGCTGTTAAAAAAGACCATCGGGATATCCCCAGCACTCATTTTCAGCTGTGTTGCCGTATCCCTGGACACAGCACTGCAAAGGATTACATCATATTGATCTTTTGCAGCCTGCTTTATATGGCCTACCTGGTTTTCGATCGAGCCTTCTGCATCGAGGTAATCCAGTTCCATCCCTTCAGCCTGTGCTTTTGCCTGTGCTGCATCAACCAGTGTCTTTCGAAACGTGTCCATTTTATTTAGAGAAAGAAAGATGCGTACCTTATCATTTCCAGCGGATGACTGTTTCCCGCATCCTGCAAGCAGCAGGCACAAAAGCATCCCGCACAAAATGATCCTGTATGTTAAACGATTTTTTCTCATTGCACTTCCTCCTCTCTAATCTTGAACTTCGCAACCTGTCCATATAATTCTTCTGCAGATACTTTTAACTCTTTGGCTCCCTCGGATACCTGTTCACTGTTGCCTGTAATATGATCTACCTGTTCTACCATTGTCTCTGATGCAGACAGAATTTCTTCTGAGCTGGCTGCCTGTTCTTGTGAAATTGCCGCTGCGTTTGTTGCCACACCATCTACTTGATCAACTTTTTGAATCATTTCCTGTACAAGCTGGTTCACTTTTTCGATATTATCAAAAATCGCATCAAATGTTTTTAATACATCTCCAACCAGACTGCCGCTGCGGTTAATACTATCTACGCTCTCCCCGGTCTGTTTCACCGTATCTTTCACCAGACTGTTAATCTCACCGCTTAAGTTTTCGATATCATGCACTGCATTCGCGCTCGTGCTTGCCAGCTGACCGATTTCTGTTGCAACTACCGCAAAGCCTCTCCCCGCGTCGCCTGCCCTTGCTGCTTCTATCGAAGCGTTTAAGGAAAGCAGGTTTGTCTGATCAGCAATATCACCGATCATACCTGCAATATTTGAAATCTCCCCTGAGGTCTTGCCTACTTTGTCAATTGCCTCCTGCAGCTTTTGCATGGATGCGTGAATATCTTCCATCGCTTCACTTACACGCTGGATATCCTCTTTTCCGCGCTTAGATACAGTGACCGTTTCTTGCATTTTATCATTGACCGCGTTTCCATTTTCCTTTGTTTCTGAAACTACCATTGCAAGCGTTGTTGCATGATCTGCAATCTCATTGACCGAAATAGAAAGCTGCTCCACGGTCTGGTTGAGCTCGCGCATCGAGCGTCCCTGTAATTTTGACGCATCATACATCTGCTCAGATACTTCATCACTATTATCTGCCTGCACCTTTAATTTATCCGATACATCGTGGATCGCTTGGATCATCTGGCGCATGGAAACAATAAACCGCTCCACATACCTGCTCATAACGCCAATTTCATCACGGTTCTTTGTACTTACTTCAATCGTAAAGTCACCGTCTGTCATCGCTGTAATCGCTTTTGTCAGTTTCTTAACCGGACGGATGACGAAATGTACCACACGTTCTACGAGTACAGCCAGCAAAAGGACAGATATGAGCCCTATCAGCATCATAACCAGTCTGACCTGGTTAAGATCCGCATAAATGATATTCGTTGGAATATAGGAAACAAGGATCCAATCCATGCCCTGGATTTGCTGAAATGCTGTCATATTTTCATCAATTTCCATCATGGTAAAATCCGAAGCCTCTATCTTTCCCCCAATATCCTCTAAAAACTTATCACCCGAACCGCTTAAGTTTTGGAAAATCAATTCTTGATCTTGATGTGCCAGTATGGTGCCATCTGTACTGTCTACTAAAAAGGCACGCGCCTGATCCATCTCAATAAAGCTGTTGACAATAATACTAATCCGCTCTAAGGTCAAATCGGCTGAAATAACTTTCATGACGCCTGTTTTATCATCCAGGATACCAGAAGCGCTAATTACCGCCTGATCTGTTTCGTTGCGGTATGCTTTTGTAAAACCCATATTCCATCTGGTAAGCCCGCTTTTGTACCATTCGGAGGCACGTGGATCAGGTTCTGTTTTTACAGAAGCTGCTGCTTTTAGCAGTTTTCCATACTCGTCCGCAATATACATGCCTTGCGGATAGTTATCATGGAACCCGCAGGAACTATTCAAAATCCCCTGTAAACGCGCTTGATCCGGACTGGTTTCCTCGATGATGTGCTTTACCATCTGAAATGCAGATAAGTTTTCATTCATCCAGGCTTCAATTTGATTTGCCTGATTCTCAATCGACGAACGCAGCAGATCTTGTGAGTATCCCGTGATAATTCTCTTGGAAATTAAATAGGAGATGCCTACCAAAACTACCATGATGATGATTACAACTGGTAATATAATTCCCAGCAGCTTCACTTTAATAGAAGTCACCCGACCCTGCTCCTTTTTTTTCATGTTGCCTCCCTTTCTTTGGAAAGTTTGTAAAAAATAAAGCTACAACTTTCCATACCATTGCCTTTCTATAGTTCGTACGCATCCTGTCAGCATCCTTTTTTGACAGGCTACTTGTATTTCTATTATAACAGATGTAGCTTGTAAATCCTACTATAATAATTTATATTTTCTGTGCGTTTTTCTCCTAAGGTTGGAGCTGTCGCACTAAGAAAAACATATACAAGATTTAGTCGGATTTAATTCCAAAACAATACTATATCTTGTATACTCAATCCTTATTGCGACAGCCCCAACTGAATGCAATATCATAACAAATAAAAACGGTGTAACCCATTTTACTGAGTTACACCGTACGAATTTTCAAACAGGCTCTTGTGCCCTTTTCTGTAAGAATGATTTTTATACGCAATAATATCCGCAAGACCCTGCAGGTACTATGAGCTTTCCATCTTGTACAGACACTTCTCCGCCAAAGGAATAAATTGTCTCCTTTGGTTCATAGCTGCATGCAAACGAAGTTTCCGCAGATGACGGATTGATGATAACCAATATCTTCTGTCCGTCTGTGCTGCGTAAATATGCAAATGGATACATATCCTTTTCCACATATACAAAATCAATCTCTGCATTGCTTTGAAGCGCTGGGTTTGCCTGGCGGATCTGAATAAGCTTTTTAATCTCATGGTAAAGCGACTGTGGATCTGCCAGCTGTTTTTGTACTGTAGGACGGTTTTCATCCGGATCCAGCGGAATATAAAGCTTTTCTGCCGGAGCATCACTAAACCCTGCATTTTTTGTATCATCCCACTGCATCGGGGAACGGGAACCAGTTCTGTCATAGCCGCCTTCTACAGATACAATATCTTCTACATACCGCATCCCGATTTCATCACCATAATAAATAAATGGAGCGCCTGGCATAGAAAGCAGGAAACCGTATGCTACCTTTAATTCATGTACATCCGGCAGATGGCGCGCAAGCCTGTCCATATCATGATTACCGGATGGAATACAAATCAGCCCTTTGCGGTCAGATTTTTCATAACTGTCCATATATTTTTTTACGAATTCTGAAATATCCCCTTTGCCGCGGCTGGAAAAATATGGTTCCTCACAGCGGAACAAATCATTATAACGAGACGGGCCAAAGTGCAGCAAAAAGTCCATATGGAAACCGCCTTGCAGGGATTTGTCCGGTTCGCCCCACTCAGAGATCATAACTGCTTTTGGATATTCCTCATCCAGCATCGTACGTACGCTGCGCCACAGCGCCATCGTCCCTTTGCCTTCCTCATCATGCTTGACTAAAGAATGCGCCATATCCACACGGAAACCATCGCAGCCCAAATCCAGCCAGAAGCGCATAATATTTTTCAGCTCATCTAAGGTTGCCTGCGGGCCTGGTGCATCCACAGTCTGCTGCCACGGGCGGTCAGTTTTATAAAAGCCATAATTTAATGCCGGCTGGTTGGAAAAGAAGTTTACTGCGCAAGAGCCGTCACGCTGGGAAATACCGCGGATACATCCCATGCCTTCTGGTTCATCCCATACGCTGTTTGTCCATACATAACGGTCTGTATAAGCATTCTTTTCTGCCTTCATAGATTCTTTAAACCATTCGTGCTCAATCGATGTATGGCCCGGCACAAGATCCAGGAGCAAATACAGCCCCATCTTATGTACTTCTTCAAATAAACGCTTCAAATCATCATTTGTACCATAGCGCGGCGCTGCTTTATAATAATCTGATACATCATAGCCCGCATCCCCAAATGGAGATTCAAAACATGGATTCATCCAAATAGCTGTGCATCCCAATTCTTTAATATGCGAAAGCTTCTCAATAATTCCCTGGAAGTCGCCAATTCCATCACCGTTTGAATCTTTAAAAGTCTGTGGATAGATTTCATAAAATACTGCGTTGTCAAGCCATTGTCCCATAACTGATTCTTCCTTTCTTTGTTTTCGTTACTGTTCACTCCGTTCTCAGTAACATGCAAAAATTCATCTAAAATTGC
>CANDJR010000026.1 GCA_947385105.1 uncultured Eubacterium sp. | reverse complement strand
TTCAGTTGTCAATTTTCAGTTGGTATCTCATTCATTGAGATTCCGAGAAGTTATTCACTCATTTTCGATAAAATTTCACGGGGTTTCAGATGCATTACAGAAATGGAGGAAACAACGGTAATACCTAACTTCATCATCACGACTGCTAAAAAATTTGAAATCAAAAGCACTGCCTCCACACCTGCCTAATATACATTCCTAAATAAATCTTTATATTTTCTACAGTACTCTCCTTATGTCCGCGTTTTATACTGAAACCATCAAATAACAGCACAGCATGCTGAATTTATGATATGAGGAGGATTTTATATGTGGAAATTTTTAAGAGAATACATCAAAACTCCGGACATTATTGGAGCTGTCGCTCCCAGCAGCAGACATCTGGCAGCTGCCATGACCGCTTGGATCGATTTTGATAAAGCAAAGTGTATTGTAGAATATGGAGCTGGAACCGGCATATTTACCCGAGAAGTATGTGCGAAAAAAAGACCTGGCACGGTTTATATTGTGATTGAACAAAATGACCGTTTTTACAGTATGCTTCAGAAACAATTTCGTGGAGTACCGGGTGTAGTACTGATCCATGGAGATGCCGGAAACGTCTGCAGCTTTTTAAAAAAGCAGGGTTTCCTGCATGCGGATCATATTATTTCCGGCCTGCCCTTTACCTCCCTGCCGGAGCCTGTGTCCCGTAGGATATTGTCCCAGACTCAAAAAGCTGTCGGATCAAAAGGCGTATTTACTGCCTTCCAGTATACTTTGCTACGCAGACAGTTTCTGGAGGAATACTTCAATATCCGGAAAATTGTACGCGTCTGGCGCAATCTGCCTCCGGCATATGTACTGAATATGAAATTAAAATGCCGTGAAGCGGATATAAATCTTACTATGAACGGCCCCCAGACCGCGAATAGTAACAATCTAAACTGCTGCAAGGAGGGTTTATGATGTGTTTCATTTATTTTCTTCTATGCGTACTTCTCCCCATATGTATTCCCGTACCAGAGGCCGCAGTGGTACTGTGGGGAGCGGATCATATTGGCAGTCTGCAAGCTTTTTTACTTGGTGTCACAGGTTCCGTGCTGGGCCTTGCAGTCATGTTTACCCTATCTTCACTTGCGGCCTGCCGCATTTTTAAGGGTAAAAAAGAAAGACGGCAGGCCTTTTGGCTGCAGCGGCTGACAAAGCAGCACCGCTGTCAGGCCCTGGGTATACTATTGATCGTTCCCCTGGTGTCCGATGAAGTACTATGCGTAGGCTCTGCACTTTTAAAAATACCCTTGTTCCAGTTCCTGAAAATTGGTATAATTGCTAAAAGCATATCTGTCGGAATGATTTCATTTTCAGGTTCATTCGGTGTCTTATGCGGCCTGGAACACTGGCAGATCATTACCGCTGAGCTTCTAATGATGTTTATTGCTTCGGCAGGCCTGCAGTATTTTTGCAAAGAGGAGGATGCAAAAAGAAAACATGAAAGAATTTATACTGATCATTGATGATGATAAAGATATCTGTAAACTTTTGGGCATCTATCTGGGAAATGAGGGCTACCGCTACCTTGCCTGCGAAAATGCCAGGAAGGCTATGGATGTACTGGAACACTATCAGGTAGATTTGATCCTTCTGGATGTGATGATGCCAGGAATTGACGGTATCAGCGCCTGCCTCAAAATCAGGGAAACGAACAAAATGCCAATTATCTTCATGTCAGCGAAGTCCGAAGATATGGATATCATACAAGGACTCACAGCCGGCGGTGATGATTATGTAACCAAACCTTTTAAGCCTATTGAGCTTCTTACTCGCATTAAGGCCCAGCTCCGCCGCTATAAGCAGTACAATGAGACAAAAATGCCGGCACATACGCTTCATGCGGATGACCTGACGGTAGATACCAAAAGCCGCCAGGCCTGGGTAAACGGGCGGGAAGTCCGGCTGACCCGAAAGGAGTACGATATTCTGGAATATATGCTGCGAAACCGGGGGCAGGTACTGGCGATGTCCCAGATTTATGAAGCGGTGTGGCACGAAGAGTTTTTTCACTCAGAAAATGCAGTCATGATGCATATTGCAAATCTGCGCAGCAAATTGAACTGGGACGGTGTGCACCCAGATTTTATCAGAACCTGCTGGGGAAGGGGGTATCAGATATGACAGACTGGAGAATGATTCCTGACTATATCCTGATCAACAGCATTGTCATTGCCGGGACAATCCTGGTACTTTTTCTGATTTACAGGAGATTGTCAGTATCTTTCAGAAAACGCCTTACGGCATATTTTCTGAGAGCTGCCTGTCTTTCCCTTGCTATCAGCCTGGTTGTACTGGCTGTGGAATATCTGCTGTTTTATTATGTGCTGAGGGAATTTTTCTATCATCTGGGTTCACAGCATGGCGCTGCCGCCGAATATCTTCATACTGTACTAACAGCAGCGCCCCCTCTGATATGCTTTGTGCTGTCTTTTTCTGTCAGGATCAACTACAAAGTAAAGTACGTGGAGTATCTTTCCCGGGAAATCCAGCTAATCCGTGAAGAAGGCTTTGGAAGAACTATGGAACTGCAGGGCAGTGATGAAATTACAGAACTATGCGCCAGCATCAATGAGATGTCAGTCCAGCTTAGTGAAAAACAAGAACTGGAAAAGAAGCAGCTGCAAAGCAAAAATGAACTGATCACCAATGTCTCCCACGACCTGCGCAGTCCCCTCACTTCCATTATCGGCTATGTGGATCTGCTAAAGCAGACAGGACCACAAGACCAGCAGCGGTTCGCTGAATACATTGAGGTGGTGGAACGCCGTCTGACGGGGCTGAACGTGCTGATCAATGAACTGTTTGAATATACAAAACTAAACTCTGCCGAAAAGATCCCTGATATGGAGCAGATGGATGTAATAGGACTATTGCGCCACGTCCTTTATGAACATAAAGTGCTGATGGAGACGAACGGACTGACACTTTCCTGGCAGATAGAAACAGAATCCTATACAGCCACCATCCATACACACCAAATGGTCCGGGTATTCCAAAACCTGCTCGACAATGCCCGCAGATATGCTGACAAATCTGCTCCTATAACAGTTACGGCAGAAACAGAGCTCACCGGCCAACTCCATATCTGCATTGCAAACCAGGTAGCAGATACCAGCGGGCTGAATCCTGATCAAATGTTTGAACGCTTCTATCGCGGGGACCAGGCCAGGAGTGATACGCAAAGTTCCGGGCTTGGGCTGGCCATTGCAAAGCGTATTGTGCAACTCCATGGAGGCCGGATCAGTGCCTCACTGCTTGGACAGAAGCTATCCATCCATTTATTTCTCAATGGAATCAAACAAAACAAGTCAGAAATGATCCGCACAGAATCGTTTTTCCCATAGCCGCACCTTTCCTGCGTGAAATACTCCATTCCCTGCTTTCCGCCCTTCTTCTGGCAGCGGAAACCCACTGCGCATTACTCCAAAAAACTTCTGCCTGTATCAAGCACAAGGAGAAAAGATTTCTCTGACATCCCTTGCAAAAGAAGCAAAAGAAAAGCACATGGAGTGGATAGATGTTTTCGATCTTTGCAGATTTAAGAAAAATACCAGAAAGAAATAGCTCCCTAGCTGGACACTACTTTTTCTGGTATATTGGTTGGTTGATATTGAATGATTGTAACATTCACTCGGTTGATAATGAGAACTGATTTATTTTCTGCAGTTTTCAATAAAGTGACGTTTTTATTTGCCTGCAAGTAAATGTGTCAGAACACAAGAGCATGTCTGAGCATTTATTGCCGACAAGTTCTGGCATGCTAACTACATGAAAGAGCCTGGGCATCACATTCTGCCTTTTGGAAAGTTTCCAGTTTTTGATACAAAAGGGCTTTTGTTTCTTCCCCGCAAAAGCTTGCATAAATTGCATTTTTTTGCAGCTTTATTAAATCCGAAATCGTCCAATGGAAGGTTTCTGCTGCCAGATTAAGCTCGCTGCACAGGGTTACATCCATAAGCTCCGGGTCGTCTGTGCTGATGGTAACAGGGATGCCCATCTGGTAAAGTTTGCCGAGAGGATGGTTGTGTGCATGATCATACAATTCCATCAGGTTGGATGTCAGCGTAATATTTAGCGGAATCTGTTCGTCAATTAAGCGCTGCAGCAGGATTGGATCTGTGATGGAGCGCACGCCATGATCAATTCGCATTGCACCAAGAAGATCCAAAGCTTCCCACACGCCTTCAGACGGAGAAGATTCACCGGCATGAACCGTAATGCCAAAGCCTGCATGTTTTGCTTCAAGGAAGGCTTCATAGAAAATCCGGTTGGAGCCGTGGGAGGCAGCTTCATTTCCATCAATGGAAAGCCCTATCAGGCGTGGATGACGGTTGGCTTTCATCCAGCGTACCAGCTGCAGGGATTCCTGTTTTGTCTGGGCACGCAATAGGGAAACCAAAAGTCTGCAGTCACAGTATCCGTCGCTGTAGGCAGCGTCAAAGCCTTCCAGGATGGCTGGCAGCAGATCAGAATAGGCAAGTTCCTTCCAGTGGGTAGGGTTTGTAATAACTTCTGCGTAAATTATGTTTTGTTCAGTAGCTGATTGCGCATAATGGTAGGCGATTTTTTTTGCATCCTCTGGAGTTCTGACCAGCGCGCAGATCCAGTCCAGGCGCTCAAGGAAATCGGCAAGACCGGTAAAGGAAAAGAGCTTTTCCTTTTCACATGGCAAGGCAACCTGGTGCTTTTCGCAGAACTGCTCAATTAAAGGCAGATCCAGAGTTCCTTCCAGATGGATATGTAATTCTACTTTTGGCATTTTCTTAATGATGTTCTCTCTCATAATAAATCTCCTTTTTTATTTTTTTGCGGATAATGTTTGGCTCCGTTTATAGTATAGCATTACATACTAGATAAAAGATAAAAAGAATACTTAAAATAATAACAACTGGGGATATTTTTTTGCGCTGTCCCGATGCCAGCATGCCCAGGGTTTTTACCACATAGAAGCTTAAAAAGCTGGCAAGCCCGATAGACGGTCCTAATGCAATGGGACGATTAACGTAAATTCCCATCAGTGTACAGGCAATAAAAACAGAAATTGCCGTCGCGTAGAAAACGGCTTTTGTGTCCATACCTGCTGCCGATAAGATAGATGGCGTCAGCACCAGTACACTGGCACAGGAGAGAAAGATTGTAAAACCAGCAAGAAATTCTGTTCGCACGGTGCTTCCCCGCTCGTGCAAATGAAAGATGCGTTCCAAAGTTGCGTGTTTGTTCATGGTAACCTCCTTTTTAATTGTAGTATGGTAATATGGTAATACCTTATAAACCCCGTTAATTTTAGGAGTTGCCCAGAATAAACGTAGGATCTTGTGACAACTCCTTTAGGGTTTTACAAACAATTGGTTAAAACGCAATAATATTACGAACCAGGTTGAATAAGATATAATTTGTGTCATAACAGGTGGTTCCATAGATTAAAGGTTCATTATCCGCACTGTAAATACTGCCATAAAAGTATAACAGCGAATTACAGGTAAATTCTTTTTGAATCTTGCTTGGAGAATAGATCTCGGAAGGAAGGATGGTCTTTAACTGAATCCATTCCCTTGCAACCAGCTTTCCTGCCTTTTCTTTTAAGACCTCATAGGTGGATGAATTCTCCAGGTCTTTTGCTGTAAGTGGTGTTTTAAACAGCTTTTCCGGTAAATAGTCTTTACATACAATAGCAAGACTGCCGTCTGCATAGTATGCCTTTTCCACACTGTATACAGGTTCCTCAAAGGGAATTTCCAGTGCCTTTGCTATCGTCATGCTGCATGGTTGGCAGGAAAAATCCGTCAGCTTAATTTGAATGTTATAACCGCTCTTTTGAACCAGGGCACTTAACTCCTGGGAAACGGCAAGGTTAATTTTAAACTGTCTGGATAATGGATTGACAAAGGTTCCCCGCCCGTGAATACGCAGAATGATTCCCTCCTGCTCTAATTCATCGAGTGCCCTTCGGATCGTAACACGGCTGACGCCGTAATTTTTAGCAATCACATTTTCCGAAGGCAGCTTGTTCCCTTTAGACAGGTCCAGATGCTCAATGTATTCACACAGCATTTTTTTAACTGCATCACTTAAATTCTGCTTAACAAAAGGCTGCATTTCCATAAAATGATCTCCTTTTTCTGCCTATGGAAAAACTTGTAAATTCGTAAGTTATTAAGGTAATACCAATATACCATGAATAGAAGGTGCTTGTCAAGCATGGATAGCTTCATTATTCTTTAATATCTTCAAAAGCAAATACCGTTCTTGGTATTGTTATTGTATATTTATTATTGCTCAAATTTACCTCATTAGAGTCTTCTCCCAACAATTGATTTGGCAAATATGTACATGCTATAGAATGCTTAAACTATAATAGACAATCCCACACTTCAGATTAAAGAAAAGAAATAGCCGTCACTATCAAATAGCGACGGCTGACCTTTACGAAAGTAGAGGTAAGTTAATTCATGGAATGTGGTAGAGCCATTTTTTATGGCTTTCCCTTTTCTTTGTTCAATATAGCACATCTGCCATAAGATTTCAAGAGCCTTTTTATCTGAGAATTAGTACATACAGCCTTCCTATGTTGCTGTTCACTCCGTTCTCAGTAACATGCAAAAATTCATCTAAAATTGCCTTCGGCAATAGAATTTTTGCACTCCCGAATCATTTTTTTACGGATTTTGCAGTAAATGCAAAGTCCTGTGTGAACAGTAACCTTCCTATTGCACAAAGCTGTATCAGAATATTAAAATTCTGCGTAAACAAATAGTGGCATTTCATTTGCAAATACTACTAATAGTTCTCAACTGTCCATCCTATTTTAAGCCTTAGTGTGCGTGAATCGCAGTAAGCGTCACAGGCTTTGCATTGTAGGACAAAGTAACATTGATATTGTTATCAATGGCTAACAGCACATAGATCCCTGTATGTCTGCCCATATCACGCACATTCAAGTTTTTGCCGGAGAGATAAAACGCATAATCTCCTGGCAGATTGTTATAATAGATGTAATTTTTATTGGCAGTTTTGATCACATACCAGCTGTTACCAGTACATTGCTTTTTGATGATAGTCTGAACCTTTACAGGAACATCTCCCAGTTCGCAACGCTTGATATTGACAGATTCTCCTTTTTTCAATTCTTCTCTTTTCTTTATTTTTGCGCCTGCTTTTTTCTGCCTGTGACTCTGCTTTTGATTTTTGGTCACTGTTTCCTTTTTATGGGATGGAATATAGCCAAATAAATCCTCCAAAATTTCATTTGCTTCGGCTTTCGGGATAAGAGACAGTGATTTTATAGCCCCATGTTTTCCCCTGAGCAAACGGACATCAACAGTACCTTCCAAGTCGACAAAGCTGTTCGCAAACGAATGATCTGCTTTCAGATCCTGAAAAATCCGAATACGGGCATCCTGATAGTAATATGCGCTGCTTTTGACTGCTATACCAAATTTGGCATATTCCACTGTAGGATCTGCATGTTTTATTACTGCTGATGCGTTCATCTGCATATTTGCTGTAACCATAACAATACACATAGCAGCCAGTAACAACATAGATTTCAGTTTTTTTCTCATTACTCTTTGTCCCTCCTTATACTATTTGCTTTTTTATTTTTCTCTGCACTCTTTAACCTCAATATACTTTTTGCTTTTTTTGTTTTTCTCTGCACTCTTTAAACCTCCTTATGCTATTTGCTTTCTTTATTTTTCTCTGCACTCTTTGCCCCTCCTTATGCTATTTGCTTTCTTTATTTTTCTCTGCACTCTTTGCCCCTCAATATACTATTTGCTTTTTTATTTTTCTCTGCACTCTTTGAACTTCCTTGTACTTTTTTGCTTTTCACTTTACATTCGTCTTTCCTATACAGCTGTTCAAATCAACTTCGCCATCAAACACATAGACTGTCTGGCTATTTATAACTTTCACTTTCCCTGCCTAAATTTTTCCTTCAGCAAGAAGAAGCCGCTTTATTTTGACAGCAAGCAGCTCATGAACAAAAATTCCTCGGTTATCCTACAGCAACTTCCTTAATTCATCTGCTTCTTCTTCCGACAATTTACCGTCTCCGATAAAAGCTGTCACGAAACGTACAAAAGAATTTTCATAACATTCTGCTACCATTTTTTTCGTCCAGTTATGGATATGCTGCTCTTTTGTACACAGAGCATAATACATATTATAAGTTGACATACTCTTGTCTGTTCCGACCAGTCCCATTTTTTGCAGGCCAAGCAGAAATGTATTTAGCGTCTGCACCTTCCAAGACTTCTTCCAGTCTGTTGTTGCCACATTCATGATGTCCCGAAAGGACATCGGCTCCTTTGCTGCCCACAACAGCTCCATAATCTGCAGTTCCGTATTGGTTAAACCATAATTTTTTTTCATGTTTTTCTTTCCTTTCCTTATTTTAGTGCGGACATGATATAGAAAGAACCGTTTTCTCTAACTCTCCTACTTTTACAGCCCAACACACAGAACATAAAAATGCATCATAGCTTTTTACTACACATTCGCCTTTTTCATCTTTTTTATGGTGATTCCAAATGCCATGTATGGAAAATTCATGTGTATGAATCGTCCTGTTGTTCCTATCAGATTCGCTTGTATCGTAAAAATTTCCACTGTCATCTGTGAAATAAAAATCTGATGGCAGCTTCATCTGCTCTGTTTTAGCCAAATCCCTGGTAAAAGTAAAATCTCCATCATGGTCATTCTCGAGAGGCCCTGAAACTGTATGAGGAGAATCGTATGCCAAAGCTGTCATTCCGCCAGCCATACAGATAAGTACTGTCATGATAACAGACAAAGCTGCTTTATGCTTCGTCTGCCTTTTCATTTCTAAAATCCTTCTTTTATACATATTTTTTCTTCCACTGTTTGCCATGCCTGCAAAGAATTTTTCCTTGCCAGTATATTCGTTCTGCGCAGCAAGTGTCAAAATCAAATCGCAATAGGTTCTTCGCTCTTTCTCCCCTTTTCCGCTCAGAACGATACTGTCGCAATACATTTCGCTCATAGCGGATATTTCATGGAACATGATATAAACGAAAGGGTTGTACCAATGGACTGCCATCACCAGTAATGCAATATACTTGGTCAATAAGTCGTGGTGCTTAATATGTATCAATTCATGCCTGAACATATATTCATAACTATCCGCCTCCATCTTATCTTTCCATATTGGAAATATAAGAATAGAAGATAAAGTGCCACTCGCCATTGGTGATCTGCAATATGCAGAGCTAATAAGTTCCACATCTTTTTTTATGCCTGTCTCTTTTTTTATGCCTGTCTCTTTTTTTACTTTTATAAAAAGTTCCTGTTCCCAGTCTAAAGGTTTTTTAGAATCCGCACCGCAGATTTTTTTCCATTTCCAGTATTGAATCAGTCTCCATAGAATCATAGCAAGCGAAATAATGCCTGCAATAAGCACAACAAACAGCATGCGCCTAACGCTTGACGAAAAGTTAACAAAGCCACGGCCTATCATAATCACGTATTCCATATCTATTGTTTCTGATATCTGTCTGTTTTTCTCCCAGAACCCTGGAAAAAAGCAATTGATGATATCTATAATTAAATATTTACATATGGGTACTGGAATCAGGTAAAACGCTATTGCTATTTTTAAGATCCTGTAGCGCCACTTTAAGGAAACATATTTTTTTGTAAACGGATAAGCCAGTATATATAAGAGAAAAACGGTACTTCCTGCAACCGACATCGTAAAAAGAAGGCTTGGAAACATATCTGTTACCTCCGTATTTTTTCACTAATGAGTGTAAATTTTTTGTATTCTCCTCACCACTTTTACATATTCTGCTTTTTTAATAAATCGTATGTTTATTAGATTTTTTTAATATACTCTAATACAAACTATAAACTCATTTCCAAAATTAGTCAAGTATTATTTTGTAGAGTAAACAGTAACAAACTCTCCAAAATAGACAGACTGAAAACTTGCTATTATTTGCATGCCCGCCTATAATATGTGTATCTCTATTTTAAGAGATGCTAGATTCCATCATTGTGTAAGAAAGGCAAAACAAAGCAGATGCCAATAGCACATATAAGAAAATAAAACGGAGAACGGAGTTTTGAATTTATGAAACAAATTTTAATTGTTGATGATGATATACACATTGGGAATGTTTTGGAGGAAGTACTTACAAAAGAAGGTTATCAGGTTTTTCGTGCATATTCTGGAACAGAATGTCTGCTCATACTTTCCAAAATCAGCCCAGACCTGGTGCTATTGGATTTGATGCTGCCGGGATTAAACGGAGAAGATGTACTTCCAAAAATAAAGGGAACTCCTGTTATTGTAGTAAGCGCCAAAACTGATATTGATGATAAAGTTGATTTATTACTTGGCGGTGCTGTTGACTATATAACAAAACCATTCCATACAAAAGAACTTTTAGCCAGAGTTTCCGTACATCTAAGGAATACCGAAAGTAAGCTCCCATCTTTAGAATTAACATTTGAAAATATTGTCCTTAATACCAATACACATATTGCAAAAATAAATAATACGGAGATCAAATTGACCCGGACAGAATATGCCATTTTAAAATTACTTATGCAAAATCCTATGCAGGTTGTAACAAAATCACTATTATTAGAGCGAATCAGCGCAGACACACCCGATTGCACGGAAAGCTCATTGAAAATGCATATCAGCAATTTAAGAAAAAAGCTGCGTGAGGTAAGTGAGCGGGATTATATTGAAGCAGTCTGGGGAATCGGTTTTAAAATGAGAGCAGAATAAATCTTTACCGTTTTCTTTACGATTTGCACATATCATTTCAACATCATAAAAAAGAAGGTCGTGATACTATGGATATGGTAGCTACTCTGCATCATGTTTTCGAATGTTAAGAAAACGGGCGAAATTGCAAATTTCTATCGGTAGATTTTTACCTGTATATCCCTTATGATAAAGGAAATCAAACATAGGAGGTAATGAGTATGAGTTTAGGAAACAGCCTTTTTCAAGCACGAAAAGCAAGTGGTTTTTCACAAGAGGAAGTAGCGGAAAAGTTAGGTGTAAGCAGACAAACTATCTCGAAATGGGAGCTGGATGAAACACTGCCGGATATCTGTCAGTCGAAACGTTTATCTAAATTATATCATGTGACACTGGACGAATTGATCGATTTTGATATAGATGTCAAAGAGATAGAACAGATGATCGAAAATACAAGCGAAGCAGCGCAGCAAAAAATTGACTGGACAAGCTTATGGGCAAAAAAATACCCCGTATTGACAACCTATCAGGAAAAAGTTGCCGTTGACGATTATGTCATGAAAATAAGAGAATTGCTGAACAGTCTGAAAGTTAAATATGAATATAATGATTCAGACGCTATGTTGGTGTTAAAAGATATATTAGCACACACATCTTTTTAAATGCAGACTTAAATTAATGGCATTGTAATTTTACTTAAATTTCATGCGCACCAGCTGTAAAAAACGGTATCAATATGATACAATTTATATGATACAATAAAAATAAAACGGCAAGGTGGGAATCGCTTATGGAATTTCATGAAAAATTACAAGAACTTAGAAAGCAAAAGAATTTAACACAAGAAGAACTTTCTGAAATGCTGTTTGTTTCACGAAATGCTGTCTCAAAATGGGAATCCGGTCGTGGCTATCCAAGCATTGATTCTTTAAAAGCAATTGCGGAATTTTTCGAAATAACCATAGATGAACTGCTCTCCAATAGGGAATTGATTTGTATCGCAGAAAAAGACAGCTGCAAAAAGACACAGCATATGTGTGATTTAGTGTTTGGGTTGCTTGATTGTTCCATTGGAATGTTATTTTTTGTCCCTCTTTTTGGTCAGAAAGGAAATGGGATCATTTATCAGGTTTCATTTCTGTCATTACAAGAACTCCCCCTGTTCATAAAATTTGCATACTTTACAATTATTTTATTAACAGTTGCTTGCGGACTAGCTACATTAGCCTTACAAAATTATTCCAATACTCTTTGGATCAAAGTAAAACCACTCTTATCTATCATACTAACTATTATTAGTGTTATTATTTTTATCGTAACGCTTGAACCATATGCGGCTTTTTTTTCGTTTGTTCTTTTACTTATCAAGGGCGTTTTGCTGCTAAAACACCCATGACACGAAGCGTATCACGGATGTGACGGTCAAATTCTTTCTTTTTTTGCATTCCTTTGTTAAGGTGTGACTAGGCAAGAGCCAAGTAAAACTAAAAGGAGAAAAAAATGAAAGAAGAAAAGAAAAAAGTGAAAAAAAGTTTTATTGTAACTGCTGGACTATTGGTTTTGTTTCTTATCTATACATTAGCAATTATGTTTGTTGATGTACAGCCAATCGGTCCGCAGGGGTCAAGTGTTGGATTTGCAAAACTCAATCAACATTTTCAAGAGCTGGTTGGTGTGAACATGCTGCTGTATGATATCACAGACTGGTTAAGCATTGTTGTATTGCTTATCATGTTTGGGTTTGCAGCAGTTGGTCTTGTACAGCTTATAAAAAGAAAAAACTTGTTATATGTGGATCACGATATTTTGGCATTAGGCGGGTTTTATGTGCTTGTGTTTTTCATATACCTCTTTTTTGAGGTTTTGGCTGTAAATGACAGACCAGTTTTAATCAAATGGGATTTAGAAGCCTCTTATCCCTCATCTACAACAATGCTTATGCTGTGTATTATGCCTACAGCTATGATGCAGTTTTACCGCATACTTTCTGGTAAAAAAATAAGAAAGATCGTCATTGCTCTTTGCAGCATTTATACAAGTCTTATGGTTGTTGGACGGAGCAAGAACAAGCAAAGCAGTCATTCATCAAAAGGAATCGGCTGAGAACTACGCAGCCCTATGGCAGTTTGCAGCGGAAAATACAAGACAATCTGGTAATCTCCCTCTGCTATATTCACCTCTGCTGTCCCGCCCATCTGCTCCATCATTAAAGATACATTTTTGATGCCAATGCCCGTCCCCTCCACATACTGCACAGGCGTTGCCATGCTGTTTTTCATGGCAATGCCAACCCTGTGCGGCTCGTAAATCATCCATATCTTTACCTGCTTTTCCTTATCCCCATATCTTTCAATGTTCGAAAAAATATTATTTATAATCCTTCCCAGATAATCTGTACTCACTTGGACAAACACAGGTTTCCACTGCAGCATATCCACATTTACAGAAAACCCGCAGCAATCCAGCATAGCATACAATTCAGAAAGATAATCTCCAAAAGCGCTGCTTATTTCTTCCAAAGATTCCATTACAGCTCCTTGATGGGAATCAATAAAAAAGTATTCAAACATCTGGTCAGACAGATGTTTGATCTGCAGTATCTTATCATATGCCTTGTCAATATATTCAGAACTGAGCCTGCCCTCTCTTTCCTGCTTTTTTATGACCTCCATATACGCCAGCAGCCCAGTCAGCGGAGTCCTTAAGTCATGCGACATTCCAAGGACAAGTTTTTCCTGTGCTGCACGCAGTTCCTTTTCCATTTCTGCTTTTTCATACAACTGCCTGCGCAATTGATCCAGGCCATAGGCAAGCTGGCCCAGCTCATCCTTTCCCTCTATCGTTACTGCTGCCTGCAGGCTGCCCCGTTTGATAGCATCCACTTCTTTTTCCAGTCGCTGTATGGAAACCACATTTTGATTCATCCCGGAAATGATAATCCCAAGGCAGGCAGCAAAACCGGAAATTACAGATATGGCAAGAAGCGCCCGGTAATATTTGATATCAAACCCAGTAGAAATATATACATCTGCATCCCCGTCAGCAAAAGTGACATGGTAATAACCCCTCCATTTACCGTCTGGCTGTTTCTTTCTGCCTGGAGGCATTACGCCTGGATAGGATACGTCAAACAACAGCCATCCTTTCTGTGCGAGTTTAAACTCACGAATCCCCTTTTGCTCAATCCATGGAATCAATTCTCTGATATCTGTAACGCCTAGATCTTTCTGTCCTGCATATTCCTCAAGTTCTTTCATTAATTCTGCCTCTTTTGTATCATAGGTGAAAAAATACTGTTGGAGCATATTTTTTCCGCCCAAATATAAGAGAACCATGACATATATACCTACAGCCAGTCCGCTTACCAGGTCTTTTAACATTTTTCCTGTCAAACTGGCAGAATCATTTACGTATCTCACAATCTACAGCTCCTTATCTGTTCAGACAATTAAGGGTACTATTGCTTCTGTCCTCCTTTTTCATACGTATCAGCACCAACAGGATCAACGCACAAAAAACCGCTATGGACGGCATGGGAATCTCTGTAAAAAATATGTTTTTGGTTTTTACTGTATAAGTAAAAATGGCAGGAAAATCCTGTTTTGTATCAATATGCAAAATATATGCATTGCCAGAAAGGGCAAGATACAAAAAATGGATCATTACAGAAGACCAGACAGATCCCGTCTCACACGTAATCAGAGCAAATGCTGCCCCCATAAGGAACGTCAATAAAAACATTCCTCCATCCTCCGGCCCTGGCCAGGTAAAACTATGATATAACATAAAACGAGCCGCCGCATAAAAGAAGCTCGAAACAAGTATTCCTGCTTTATTTCCAAATCCTTTTTGCAAAGCACGAAGCAGCAATCCCCTAAACAATATCCCTTCTGTTATTGCAATCCGAAATCCAGCGCTGAAAATCTCATGAAGCAAAAGATAAGCCCATCCATCCTGACTGTGTATCTTAAATACGCCTTTTGAAAAGATCAAATAAGCAGCATCTATCACAATAGGCACAACAATAGCTGCTATACACCATCGTAACGACAGAAACGGCTTTCCCAGATAGATTTCTGTCAAAGACAGCTTTAATACATACTTCGAATATAATAAAACAGCGATCCAGACGTTTAAAATATCCATAAATAAATACAATACGAAAATAAAAAGTACAGAATCACATATTCGAAATACCATTCCAATTACTTCGCTGCAAAAAGAATCCGTGAGAAAAAAAATTGCAATTACTGCTGCCAAATGCAGCAAAGCTTTTATTTTATCATGCATAGGCGTCTCCTGTTTTCCAGGTCAGCCGGTACCCTTTTCCCCATACATTTTCTATGATCTTGGGAGACTGTGCATCTTCCTCTATTTTTTTCCGCAATCTGCGAATATGCACCATAACCGTATTGCCTGATGTATAAATAAAAGGTTCTCCCCAGACACTTTCATATAAATTTTTTACGGAAAAAATTTTCTGCGGATGTTTCATCATCAGTAATAACAGCCCATATTCCATTTCTGTTAGGTCTACTTGTTCACCTCGCACAAACACTTCATTATGCTTTGTATGCATCCGGATGCATCCTCTTTCCAGCCACATGGGAACATCCTCTATATTTTCCGAAACTGCTTTATCGTACACGTTACGCCGCCGCAAAAGCGCCCTTACCCTTGCAAGCAGTTCTGCATAGGAAAATGGCTTGACCAGATAGTCGTCGCCCCCAACGGTAAGACCGAGCAGTTTGTCGGATTCGTGCCCTTTTGCTGTCAGAAATAAAACTGGTACTTTGGACTTCTTCCTTATCTCCTCACATGTTTTGATCCCGGATATCCCAGGCATCATAACATCAAGAATGACTAGCTCTGTTGCATCTGAAAGTTTTTCCAGGCCCAAAGTCCCATTTTCAGCTTCCGTCACCATAAATCCATCCCCTTCCAGCAGGATGCGCACTCCTTCCCGAATCGCTGCATCATCCTCTATGATCAGTATATTGCCCTGTTCCATAGACACCTCCCTGATACATTTGGCAGGCCGGACTCCCCAGCCTGCCATCTCTTTTCCGTATCATGTTCAAACTTACTATTTTTTCACTACATACTTTGCAGATACGTACGCGGTTAGTCCTTCAAACTTAATTTTTGCCCAGCGGTTGCCTTTTTCTCCTTTGACAGAGATGACCTTTACTTTCATCCCACGTGTCAGGCTGCCTATGACAGGATAATCTGTACCTGGCCCGCTGCGTACATTCAAAATATCTGACGTCACATCATATTTTTTCATAGTCTTTCTGGCTGATGTACTTTCCGCTGCCTGAACAGGTGCTGCTGCAGATACCTGAGATATCGGTGCAGAAAGTATGACTGCCATTGTTAAAATTTTAAAAGCGTTTCTTTTCATGTTTGATTCTCTCCTTTGCATTTTTTTGTCATCTGGTTTTTTCTATTTTATTTTTATCTAAACCGTCTTCATAATAACGCAAAATTCTTACATGTTAGCTTACATAAATCTTAACAATTCTTAACGAATCGTTACTATTCACAGCCTAAAGGCTGCTCATAGCAACAATTCGAGGCGATATTTAAAATTTGCTTCGCAAAATCGCCCCTCACTCCTGAATCATGTTCTTACGAAATGCGCAGTTTATGCGCATTTCTGGCTGTGAATAGTAACAACGAATCTTCCAAGTATTGATTTTTCGCTTGTCAGTTTCCATATTATGCTAAAATCATCACAGGGGGTACACGCCTCAGCCTAGCGCCTGCTGTCTGTTTACTTATGCAGTAAGCGCTGGGGCTTCGCTTTTTGTTATCCTTTCCGATTTTTCCACTACTTAATCTTGCAGGTAAGTTACAAACAAATGCCCTGCGGGCACGGGCGCATTTTTGTACAAATCTCATAATTAAGAAAGGAATACAACATGGACAAACTTATGAACCAAAAAGAATTTGCAGAAACTATCGTACAATATGTCAAACGTGCACTGCCAGAAGAACTAGTTGAAACAAACGTGCGTGCCTTAGAACTAGACTTATGGGCAGACAAATTACATATGGTACTGCTGCTCACCCGCCCTTGGAATAATACTACAACCGGATTCGTCCTTGACAAATGGTATCAGAATTATTTGAACAAAACTATGACAGTTGAAACTGCCGCAGCAGCCATCATCAATGACCGCAGACTTTACGCTATGCCATCTGCCAGTACAACTCCAAACACATTTTTGCAGGAAGGCTTTGCCATTATCTATGTATGATTCTGCCGATCCCGCATATACTGAGCCATTTCCGACAGTATCCGCACACTCTCATCATCCAGCTCCGATATGTCAAGGACTGCCTTATGCGACAGACCAAGCAGGTAGTCTGTTGAAACTGAAAAAAGCTGTGCAAGCTCCACAATATACATCGTAGATGGTACGGAAATACCCATTTCCCAAGCATTTACACTGCTCCTTGTAATTCCAAGCCGTTTGGCTATGTCATTTTGTGTCATGCTGTTCGATTCTCTTAAGGATTTTATTTTATCAGCTACCATAATTCACTCCTTTTAGAATAAGAATATAGCGACTCAATAGATATTGCATTATCTGATATGACTTTTTGATATCTTAGTGATATTTTATTATCTATTAGATGTTTTAAATTGACTTTTGATCAATCAATGTATATACTTTTAATAGTAGAAACCAGTTTACGGCCTGGCATGAGGCAGAGAAGAAATTGACAAATCCCTGCAGCCTCCTGGCTAAAACTAGAAGAACGGACAGCAGTACGTGCAATACTGCTGCCCGTTAGAGCATGGCATGTCAGATGTCTTCGTCATCATCTGGGATATAGACTAAAATGTCTGTAACAGCACACTCCAGTTCCCTGCAAAGCTGGTTTAACGTCTTAATACTGATGTTCTTACCAGATCTTAAGCGTTGGATTACATCAGGGTTAATGCCGTTATTGATTAGCCTGTATGTAGATATGCCATGCGCTTTGATATAAGTCCAAAATGGCTCATAACTTATCATCTCATGCACCTCCAATAAGGAGCGTACACTAAATAATGAAAAGCATATGAATGCTTAACCATCTATAAATGATAAACTATCTATATTTTCCTTGACATTGGAATTTGTCAGACCTAAACTGGTAAGAAAGGCAGTTCTAAATACCTAACAAATGACAGCTAGTTTTACTGTCTTTTTGGTACAACAGATTCAAAATAAAGAAAGAAAGGAGAGCACAGCAAATGAAACACCTATGAAGTGTATAACCAAAGCAAGATTTTGTACTTAATAATCAAAAAGGAGAGAGCAGCCATGAACAAAAAACGTTTTTTAACGGCTTTGCTGACAGTTTGTATGGTACTCAGCATGTTTTCATGCGTACATGCAGACGTTGCCTCCAAAGTTAAAATCAAATTCAATGGAAAAAAAATTGTCTTTAATTCCAAATCGGAACCAAAATCACTCAGCCAGCTTGAGCAAAAATGGGGAAAAAGAACGAGTGTAGAATATGATGAAGACAACGATACGACAGATTACATATGGGAAAAAGGAACTACCATTCTGCAGATCGGCTCCAGGAATGGCATGGAAGGTCTGGGGTCTGTATACGTTGCAGTCAAAGATACCAATGCGTCTGTAGCTGGTGTAAAAGTTGGCATGAAAAAAGAGGATGTCATCAAAAAACTGCAGGACATATACGGAGAAAAAAATATCCTGATAACAACTAAGGGGCAGGATTGGGATTTTTTCGGGGAAGACGGCTATATAATTACCGGTAAGCCAAGCGGTCCAGACCGAATCCAGGTATTACGCGGCCTTTTTTACGAGATTACTTTTGATTTCACAGACGACGGCTTGGTTTCAAGTATTTACTGGAAGAGGTATTAACCTCATCCAATAGAAAACGGGTTATGCACCATACAGTCCCTGATAATTTCCACAGGAGGAAAAAACTATGAAAAAATGGGCAGTCAAAATCATACATCTGCTTTTTGCAGTATGCCTGATTGCAGCAGGTATTCTATCTAATCCTGCCACAGCGAATGCTGACATAGACATGAATCGAAAACCAGGCATGTTTGAGCCGGATGGAGAGTTTTTCATGAATCCAGGGGATATGATAAACCTGCGTTATCCAGTATATGACGACGGATATGGCAGGCTTATTACAGAACAGTTTGAATGGTCATCCTCTGACACTGCTATTATATCTTTAGAACTATTTGAAGAAAACAAACTGGACATCTTTGTCAAACTAAGGGCTCTTTCAGAAGGCACAGCAAATATCATTGCAAAAGATGCGGATGGTTCTATCCTTACGATGAAAGTTACTGTGAAAGATACCTCACCGCAGCTAACGATCCCTGCACGTGCAACCTCGGTAAGATATGCATCCAAATGGCGTACCCTGATCGGTATAGACGGGACATACGAGAGTGTACCAAAAGAAAAAATATTAAAGCGCATAAATGAAATACGCTATGAAGCTTGCAAAAAAGGATATCCTGTTCCTGATAACGAAGAAAAGGAACTGACACTTGACGATTATGTTCCGATTCGATGGTCTTCTGACCTTGAATGGATTTCCCAGATACGTGCGGCTGAATCCACAGTAAGGCAGGAACATGACAGGCCAAACGGCAGATCATGTTTTTCTGTAACTCATAATGGCATTATGCCAACAGGTGAATGTCTTGCGTGGAATAACAGCGGCATCCTGGAAGGGATTGAACAATGGTACGAGGAAAAAGATGACTGGATCAAACAGGACACTAAGAAAGAAACCGGGCATTACACAGCTATGATCAATCCTGAAATTGCTTACGTTGGTATGAGCGGGTTTGTTAAAAAATCCGGCGGATGGCACGGAATTGCCGGGGAATTTGTCACCAAAGCGGATACCGTGCGTTCTGTTTTTAATGACTTGAAAGAAACTGTGTTCGTTGATAATTATTCAGACCGTGATGAAAAATACTATGATCTTAGCATATACAATGACGGCGGTGACACAGATTTTCCCTACTTTTTCCTTTCTTTGCCTCTCATCCCTGATAATCCGGATGGAATGGACAGTTTAGAGGATTTAGAGCGGTTATATGGCATAAAGAGCTTTGAAGAATATCGGACGCTTGCGAATGCAGGAACGCTTGATCTGAATCTTCCGGAAGAACAGTTAGGCTTGGAAGGACACACGATCCAGATGATGGAAGTAATCTCCACCAGGCTTGGAAAAGCAGCCATCGACGCTCCAAAATCTATTAAAAAAGGCAAGAAAAAACAGATTTTTGTTACCCGCACAGCATACGATATCCCTGCTGTTGTACTTGATGCCAAGTGGAATTCATCAAATGAATCCATTCTTTCAATACAAGAAGACGGAACCATGACAGCATTAAAGCCTGGGACAGTTACGGTCACAGCACAATTTGGGGAAAATATACTTAAAAAGACAGTACGTGTTAAATAGTTAAATAGCACTGCTGTAAGTAATCACGAGTCCTTATGGACTAAGAAGCACAAATAAGATAACATAAAGGAGACAATTATGATAAAAAATCAAAAAGGAACAATGGCTGCTGCAATCACAGTTTTTACAATACTCTGCGCAGCCGTAACATCTCCAATGCAGGTACAGACTGCATATGCTGAAGATGTACAACTCCCATCTGAAACAAACACTAGTTTTTCAAAGGCCAGGGAAATTGATTCCGGCGTTTCTGTGGCAGGAACATTTCCCGAAACCGGCGGAAAAAGATATTATAAATTTTCATTAGAAGAAGCTGGAAAAATTTTTATGGAACTAGAGCGAAGTTCTGGTTCTGGGTATATTTACTTAAAGTTTTATGACGAATCCCAGACAGAAATCTATACTTACGCAGGCGGAAGGAGCGCATTCACACTATCCGATTTATATCTGACAGGCGGAACTTATTATCTTGCGGTAGAATATGATGAAAATTTAACATTTTCTTTTGTGGCTAATATAGATCCTATGGGTGAAAGTTTCACAGAAACCCAGGACTCGAATAACGATATGTTTTCTGATGCATCTGTAATAAATCTCAAGCAGAAATACAAAGGCATATTGGCAAAAAATGACGACATTGATTATTATAAATTTCAAACAGCAGCTGCCGGTCTGATTACACTCAACCTCACAAATTCTACAAGCAATACTATGAAATATGCTGTTTATGACTCGTCAATGAACCCGGTTTACACAAACACTTTAGAAAGCGGCAGCAAAGTATCACAGCCTGTATCAGTAAAAAGCGGCGATTATTATTTTGTTGTTACCAAAGAAGACGTAAATAAAGGTACAGGTTCCTATACCTTTTCTGTTGACTACGTAAAAAAGAACACCGCTGCGCCAAAATTAAAAAGTGTTAAAAATACTTCCTACGCAACAATGACAGTCAAATGGAGCAGGGTAAACGGCGCCACCGGATATGAACTTTGTTATTCAACAAAAGCAAATCTTAAAGGCAGCGTAACAAAAAAGGAATTAGACGCTTCTGCATCCAGTGCAGAATGTTACGGGCTTACACAGAAGAAAAAATATTACGTCCGTATCCGTGCTTATAGTGAAATCAACGGCATAAAAGAGTACGGAAAATGGAGTAACCGCAAATCTGTTGTCATCAAAAAATAACTTTATTTCGCAAATTTTAGCCTAAAATATCTTTTCAGGCACACAGCATACCGCCTGTTTACGCTGGCTGTAAAAGCTTAAAACAGGAAAAATGTAAGGAGAAGTATAGTTAAAATATTCGAACAAGGGGCTGTCGCACGAAGCAAAGTATATACAAGATATGGTATAAAAGAACGGTTGAAACAAACGATATCTTGTATCCTTTTTCTTAATGCGACAGCCCCATTTTTGTAGATCCTAACATGATTTATTTGCATAGATTGTCCAAAAGTACTATACTAAAATTATTTCTAAAAGGTATTTGCAATGCAATCAGTAAGGAGCGACTTATGAATAACGAAGAAATTAACAACATCAAAAAATATAATCAAAAACAAAAGCAGCAATATGAAGAAGCTTATGAAGCCTGCAGGAAGAAATGTGAGCAATTAACGGTGTTATCTGACAAAATATCTCTTTTACGCAGTATTACCTTTGCCATAGCCGGACTGCTTTTTTTCTTTGGTTATCAGCAAAAAAATATTGCTTTCTGGATACTTGCTTTTGGGAGTTTGTGTGCCTTTGTCCTGTTCATCCGCTATCACAGCAAGCTTGTAGAGGAACTGGAATACTGCAAAGATTCCCAATCTGTATGCAAAGACTATCTTGCACGCTTTGACGACAGCTGGAAACTTTTTTCACTGGATGGGGCACGGTATTTAAGCGATGACTTTTTGGAGGCCAGGGATTTAGATCTATTTGGCAAAAGTTCCCTTTATCAATATATCTGCACTGCAAGCACCACCTGGGGCCAGGATCAGCTTGCTATTTGGCTGCGCCTGCCAGACAAAGATTTTGCATCAGATTCTGCTTTGCAATTTTTTCGCAAAGTAAAAAGCCGCCAGCAAGCAGCAGCTGAGTTATCCCAAAAGCCTGCATTTTGTATGGCGCTTGAAACCAGCGCAAGGCGTCTAAGAACGATAGAATACGATTGTTCCAGAAAAATGACAGACAACTTTTTTCATACTTTGGAAAAAAGAAATACGTTTCCAGCGTTTTGCAAGATACCTCTTAGGCTGTTCCCTCTCCTTACGCTCATCCTTTTATTTTTTACCCTGTTGGGAATTAGCAGGCATCTGACTGCGCCTCTTTTTTTCCTATGTGCGTTCGCGCAGCTGATGTCTGCCTTTGTTGGATTTTACTGGACCAATCAGGCACTGTCCCCTATCTATCAAATGAACCAAACTATCACCCCTTATCGGAAATTGTTTCAGCTGCTAGAGAAGGAATCTTTTGAAAGCGCTTATCTGAAAGACCTGCAAAAAACACTGCTGCAAAACGGCACTGCTTCGATTGCCTTAAAAGAGCTGGAAAAGATAGCTGACTGTGTACGCACACGACACAATATCTATGCATTCCTACTCTATAACAGCCTGTTTTTATATGATTATCAATGCTTGGCGAGGTATTTGAAGTGGAAAGATACTTATAGGGACAGCCTTAAGCCTTGGCTGGAGGCCTTGGGAAAGGCCGAAGCTTTGATCAGCTTGGCTGTCATCTCCCACACCCGAACAACCCACTGCTTACCTGAAATCGTAGATTCTAACTGTCCTGTATTGTCCGTCTCTGCGATTTATCATCCACTTTTAAATGAGTCTGCGGCAGTCGGGAATGATATCAGCCTAACGCATCACATCTGCATTTTAACAGGCTCTAATATGTCGGGAAAAACAACTTTTATGCGCAGTATTGGTGTCAATTTAGTCCTTGCTTACGCTGGTGGCTTTTGCACTGCGTCCAGCATGCAGCTCTCTCTTATGAACCTATGCACATCCATTCGTACAGAGGATAATGTTAATGAAGGTATCTCTACCTTTTATGCAGAGCTGCTGCGCATCAAAGAAATGATTGCTGTCAGCAAAAAGCAGGTTCCTATGCTGTGCCTAATCGATGAAATCTATAAAGGGACGAATTCAAAAGACAGGATCTTTGCTGCAAAAGAAACAATACGAAACCTTTCAAAACCATATGCTTTTACATTAGTGACTAAGATCGGAAGAGCGTCGTGTAGGGAAAGAGTG
>CANDJR010000025.1 GCA_947385105.1 uncultured Eubacterium sp. | reverse complement strand
AAAGTTAGTGCTTATGGTGCGCGCCACCCAGATACCATTGATTTATTACACTTACGAAACCCCATGAACACAAAAATATAACAGGAATCATTACTATTGCTGTTATACATAAAATATTTCTGTTCCATCCTATTAACGAAAAGTAACTATGCATAAATACGAAGAACGACCATGCCACAAGCAAAACCACACCTGTCTCTGTATTCCAGATAATTGATAAAAATGATAGAATATAACCTATTACAAACCAATTTTTCTTTTGCTTAGCATAGGTTGTCTTGCAGCCGATTGCCAGCATAATTGCAATAAATAATACCCTATGCGGAAATCCTTGTGGAACATGGCATGCAGAAGCCCCTACAAAATATGCCGCAGCTATTATTCCGCATATTCTAATCCATTCGCTGTCCGTTATTTTTCTTATGCAATATAAAATGGCTATGCAAATCACAATGTTTTCAATAGACTGTAAAAGAGCTACTGTTACAGCGTTCAATCCAACTATTTTAAAATATGGCAGCATTAGAATAGGATAATGTCCATAAAAGCTTAGTTTTGAAGAATCATATGCAACGCGGTCATAAACCTGCACCACACTTAACCAATACGCAGTATAGTTATAGGTATCATACAGAACATTTGGTTTGTATCCTCCCACGCCACAAATTACAATGCTAATACATTCTAAAAAACCCCGTATATATTTCCACTGTATTTTCCTTTTTATGTGAGAGAATAAATAAAGTAAAATTGTTAAGAAAGCTGCAATAATGAAAATTTTATCTTTGTAAAAAATATAACGTCCAAGCATATTTTTAGAATTAGAGTCAAGCAAATAATATATGATAGTAAACAGGATAATAGCAGCACATACCACTAGGATTTCAATGCTATCCCCCACTGAATACAACCTATTATAAATCTTCTTCGTTCTGTTATGCTTAGAAACAGAGCATAAGATATAAAATAAAATCAAAAAACAAAGTGTTGCACATACAACCGAAAAAACGTAAGATATCACATTTGAAGATAGTATGAGCAATGCAAAATACAGCGATAAAAAAAACAAAGTTATGGATATAATCGTTGACATTATAAACTCTTTTTTCATAATTGCACCTTTCTATATCTAAACAAAATCCTTTGTTTTTACCAATAGTTGACAAGAGGCCAATACTACTTCTTTGCAATAATCCCAATATTTCCGACATTAATTGGAACGCAAACCTTTCCAATACCTGATTTCCCGGCTACCGCTAAAATTTTTGTTTTCATAACAGCCGGCATTGGCAGCAACCGAAGCCAATATTGTAAAGGATAGCGGTTTCTTATTGTAAAAACTTGTATCTCCCGAAACCCTGCTTTCCTGACTGCCCGGTAAATACTTTTTTTTGAAAAAACTTGTAAATGTTCAATATCATAAATAGGAGAGCCTCCTCCTAATATCCGATTAACCAATGACCTGTAATTATGGCAAATCAAATAAAAATATCCGTTATTATTTAAAATTTTATATACTTCCTTCATAGTTCCCAATGGATTTGGCACATGTTCTGCTGTCTGAAATAGCGAAACCATGTCAAAGGAATTGGGCTCAAACATTCCTTTTTGAAACACATTATGAATGATGCAGTGTTTTACCTTCTTACATGCATCTTCTATTGGTGCTTTTGATGGCTCAACTCCGCAAATTCTTCCTACTCCGTTCTTTTTAAGCCGAAGCAGGTAAGCGCCGTTGCCTGTCCCAATGTCCAAAGCACTTCCTTTTGGATATGCTGGCAGCTTCTTCTTTAAATATTTAAAATAGGTATCACTCGCATAGTCCGCCTCTTTGGAGCTGTCGTAGGATGCTGTCTTGTAGTTGTTTGTAATCTCATCGGCTCCCATCGGGCATTGTGAATACAGTATTCGGCAATCCTTACATTCATACAATGCCCAATGCATATACTCCGGTGCTTTGCGAGATGCAAAAGCATAGGATGACAAGCCCGATGCTGTATAGTTTTCCTTTTTAAACAGCTCTAGCTGTTTTCCGCAAATCCTACATCTTTTTACTTTCTCCATTTTCTCTATTATCCTCTCTTACTTTTTGCGGCAGGTAACCAAATAACCTAAACAGTCATCCGCTGAACCAGCATCTAAATGCAGGCTAAACTGTCCGACGATAAGACTTACCACCCAGACAGGCGCAAAAACCATTGCCAGCAATACCCGCCACCAGCATCTGCTAAAAAATAAACGGTATCCTACTGTTAGTACCTTGTACGCTGCAACACAAATATCTGTGCTCCTTGGTATAATTCTAATCCGTACAAACCCGCTTTTTTCTAAAAGTTCCTGCAAGCCTGCCGGAGTAAAACGCCAATAATCATTTGGAATATAATGATACCTTGCCTGGAACGGCACAGTAAAAATCATAACCCCATCCTTGGAAAGGACTCTGCGGCATTCTGACAAGAACTGTTTGATATTAAGGACATGTTCTATCACCTCGCTGTGAAATACAATATCGACAAATCCATCTGGCACAGGGAATGTCACGCCATCATAATGTACTACACGCTCCTCACTATAGCCAAATTGATCATCTGCTGAATCTATGTCAATTCCTTTATATGCCCATGTATCCGGAAACAGGTTCCGATATGGCATGGCTCCGCAGCCAACATCAAGTACTTTTCCTCTTTTTTTTCTGATTTCCTGCTGTATCAGCGGTTGTATTCCACGGTATACGGATGCTACCTGCAGATCAAAAATTCTGCGCATACCCCCCCCAAGTTTCTAAACGGCTTCAATCCTTCCAATATGCGGCACCCTCCTTTTACACTTATGTACTCCTATCTTTTTGTAACTGATTTTATGTTTCTTCTCCTAACAGTTTCTGATAACTTAAAAATTTATTCGTTCCTCCTCTACCACCAGTGGGCGGTCCATTATCCTCTGATTGATACTCAAAATGTATTCCCCCATAATCCCCAAGAAAACCAGAATAACTGAACCTAGGAAAAACATTCCAATCAGGATAGGTGCTGTGCCTGCCACAAAGCTGTCCCAGTATATCAGCTTCAGAATTAAGTATGCAGCAGCAACCAATGCTGAAAAAATGGATACTACAAACCCTATAAAGGTAGCTGCACGCAGTCCAATCTTTGTATAAGAAGTCATACTCAGCATTGCTGCATCATACAAGGTTGCAAAGTTATTGGATGTCTTGCCTGCCCTGCGGCCTTTTTGAGTGTAAGGTATGACTTTTACCTTATACCCAAATTCTGCTACAATCCCTCTTAAGAAAGGTGTCGGATCATTCAGTCTTCTTAAAATGTCAATAAACGCCGCGTCATAAAGTCCAAATCCAGTGAAATGCTCGATCTGATCAGTCTTGGAAAACCGTTTCATCGTCTTGTAAAAACAGGTCCGAAAGAAGTACATTAGCCTGTTTTCCTCACTTGCTGTTTTCTGCATCACAATGATCCTGTTTCCCTTTTCCCATTCCGCAACCATCTGCGGCAATAATTCCACTGGATCCTGAAAATCGCAGCATAATAGGATTACACAATCTCCTGTTGCCTGCAGCATCCCGTAATACGGTGAGTTGAACTGGCCAAAGTTTTTTGCGTTAAATATCGCCTTTACCTGGCTACCTTTCTGGCATATCTCTCGCAATATCCTCCTTGTCCTATCCTGAGAGTCGTTATCTATAAATATAATCTCATAATCATACCCTGCCAGCTCGCCATCAAACAGGTCTAGAACTGCACGGCACATAGGCTGTACATTTTCTTCTTCGTTATAGCAAGGTATTACAATACTTATTTTTTTCATCTCTCTTTTTCTCCAAATCCTTTGCTACCTCCAAAATACCCTGCCGGAATGCCGTCCTGGCATACGAGCCGACCGTACGTTCCAATCTCCTGGTATCCGGGCAGATGCTGACCATTCCCGCCTCACCATACGGAATCGCTCCAAAATCCAGCCTTGAACAGCTCCCAAGCACTTCCCTCATTTCCAAGATAAAATCTCTTAACTGTCTACAGTCCCCGCTGCCAAAATTGTACACACCCTCTGCTGACGGATGTTCGATCAGTCGTATCAAGGCATCCACCGCATCGTCTATGTATAGGAAGTCCCACTTCTGGATACCTTCTGTCAGGCTGCATGCCGCATTCCTCATCATTTTGCTGGCTGTGCTTATGACCATCGTTTCTTCTGTATCTCCTGGCCCATATAAGCTAAAATACCGCGGTTCGATTACTGCTCCCCCATAGTTTGCACAATACCTGGACGCATCCTCATACAGCTTTAGCTTATATTTCCCATATGCAGTATTCGGGTTCGGGGCAGCTGCCTCTGATATCATGCCAAGGATATTCCCGTACTCCGCCTGACTGCCTGCCGTCACTATACGCCTGCAGCCATAGGAAACCGCACTTCTAATTGCATTCATAGTTCGCTTATAATTTAATTCCTGCAGCCTGCTATCCAGTCGTTTTCTTCCGCGTGTACCTTCCCATGCCAAGCATACAAGGCAGTCGCATCTGCCAACGTGACTACCCAATTTTTCATACTCATCCATGTCCAGTACTGCAGCTCTATGACTTATATCTTCTTTGCGAAAAGCATCTGCCTTCTTTCTGCGTACAATCGGAATACATTCATGCCCTGCCAGTTCCAATCTCTGCAGCAGGCCCTTCCCAATAAAGCTTGTCGCCCCTGTTACTGCTATTCTCATCTTCCAGCTCCTTGTATTTTAATGCAGCTGCCTTTGATACGTTTTCTCCATCCATTCTATAAAAGCGTCTTAAATGCATGGTACTTCCTACTTCTTTTGAAAATTCATCCTGCAGCCCAAATCTTAATAAAGGGGCATGTACAGCCATGCCGCTTAACACCTCTGCTACAGCACTGCCTAAACCCCCGATTACATTATGTTCCTCAATGGTTGCTAGCAGCCTAGATGAATTCGCCACACTTTGAATCCCTGCCATATCCAATGGTTTTATAGATGGTACAGAATACAGCCTGGTCTGCAAACCATTTCCTATCAGGATTTGTTCTGCTGCAATTCCTTCTGCAAGCACTGGGCCTGCTGCCAAAAGACTGATATCATAATTTGTACTTCTATAATCCGAAAATGGCACTAAACGACTTACATCTACAGACCTTCCCTTTACATGAAGCTGCTGATCCTGCCCCCTTGCAAGGCGTATATAACATGGCATATTGCTATGGTATGCTTCCTCAAGAACTCTCTCAGCTTCTGTCGGATCTGCCGGGGCATATACACGCATGCCTGGTAAGCTCCGCATTGCAGCTATATCTTCTGTTGCATGGTGGGTCATCCCAAGTGTTCCATAAGAAAATCCGCCGCCAACAGACAATATCTTTACATTTGCTTGGTGATAGCAAATGTCATTTCGTATCTGTTCCATACATCGCAAAGTTGGGAAGTTCCCAATAGAATACACAAATACAATATTTCCCTCTAAAGCAAGACCTGCCGCTGCTGAAAGCATATTTGTTTCTGCAATTCCACAATTCACAAACCGCCCTGGAAAACATTGGGAAAATTCCTCCACAACATGAAACCCCAGATCTGCACACATAAGCATGATCCGATCATCCAGCCCTGCCAGCACCTGTAATTTTTTGATCACATGTTTCCTCATGAACTATCCCTCCAGTTCTAGAACTGCCTATTTTTATCATCTGTCCTCTCATAGCCGCTGCCCTTCCAATTCTGCTATGGCGCGTTCGTATAATTCTCCCTGCGGGTCCTTGTAATGCCACAAAAGTTCCTGTTCCATGAAGGACACTCCTTTTCCTTTCACCGTATGCGCCAGCACCGCCTTTGGCTTTCCACCGCTTTCTTCCAGCAAAGCCTCCCGCAAAAGTCTGTGGTCATGCCCATCTTTGACATTTACCACATGCCATCCAAAAGCTCTCCATTTTTCACCCATTGGATCCATATCCAGAACGTCCTTACACATCCCCATCGCCTGCATCCCATTACAGTCTACAATGACGGTCAGGTTATCCAGCTTGTAATGACTTGCGAATGCAGCCATTTCCCATACTGTCCCTTCGTTGCATTCTCCGTCTCCAACTACTGTATACACCTTCCAACTTTTGTCCCTGAGTTTTGCATGCAGAGCCATGCCACATGCCATGCAACACCCGTGCCCAAGGCTCCCGGTCGACACCTCAACACCTGGGACATGGGAATGCGAAATATGACTGGAAAAGATGCTGCCGTCATTCCCATATGTTGACAAGCTGCATACCGGAAAAAAGCCACATTCTGCCAGTGCCGCATAAACTGCAACTCCGCTATGCCCTTTGCTTAGTACAAAACGATCTCTTTCCGGCCAGTCCGGTTTCTTTGGATCTATGTGCAGGATGTCCGTATATAGTACTGCAACAATGTCCGCTATAGACAAAATACTTCCAATATGAGAGGCATGTGCATGCTGTACCATATCTAGGGCATGTCTGCGGATTTTCCACGCAAGCTTTCTGCTTTCAATTCTATCGTCTTTCTCTGCTTTGCTTTTATTTTCAAGCATGACTCTCCCTCTTTCTTAATCATCTCATATTTTCCACACCGCATGTCTTTAATTCCACAAATTATTCAATTGATCCATATATATCATTATTGCAATTAAGCATGATCCTCTATGCAAAATTATATTCAATCAATTTCTCTAGAACATATCCAGCAAAAACAAATACTGTTATGCTAAATATATATTTACAGCTTACTCCTTGCCCATTTATTTTTTTATCCTGTAAAAAATTACTAAGAAGAAATCCATTTGCAAAATAAATCAATAGAAAATAAAATAAAAAATACCTTTTTTCAATATGCAACGCTCCTTGTAATGCTACAGTAACAGCACCCATTCCTATAAACCATATCCTGTTTTTAATCTTAAAATATTTCAAAAGTTTATCAGAAAATAGTATGTAAATAAAATTTCCGATTAAATAAAAATGAAACAGTTTCGCAAATTCCTTTATATAATATGGAAATTGTATAGCTCCATATGCACTTTCAATTCCAATGCTAAATGCCCAAAATACTTTTTTTGCATAGCCAAGTAAAAACTGCAAAGGATTCGCAAGTATGATATATACCATATCACCTAATGAATAATATTTATCTGTATAATAAGGCTGATCAATTTGGAACAGTTGTATATCTCTATTTCTAGGATCTGAAAAAACATTGTATTGATGCAATGCAGTTGTTATATCACTTTTTAAAGCACTTATTATATTCCCTGAACGGGCATCATAAATCCATCCGCTGTCATAAGTAAATAATCCAATATGCCCTCTTTCAAAATTTATCACTGCCTGAGGCCAAGAAACTAATAAAATCCCAACAATTACACATCCACTAACCGCAGCAACTTTTTTTAAACATGCCTTTTTTTTCTTCTGTACAATCTCTAATACCATCCAAAAAATTGTAAAATAGAGTACATAATTATATGCATTTCTGTAATTTACAGATATTCCAAGGAAAATACTTCCAAGAAAAATATGTTTGTTTTTTTCTTCTCTAATTCCCTCCAACATCCATGCTATCCCAGATATAGCAAACATCGCTGCCGGTATGTCTGTGAGTGCAAAAAAATAAAAATTATTCCAGAATAGAAAAAATATGGCATACGTCAAAAGACACATTTTATCTGTAGCCTGCTTGCCAGTCAAATATTGATATAACTTTGGCATCCCGCTTACAATTGTAAAGGCTGTAATGATACCATAATAAATAAAATAAAAATAAATCGGTTCAACTCCAAAAATATTAGATAATGTATTCGTTGCAATTGCAACTGCAATTGTAAAATAACCGCGAAAAGTAAATAAATACCCTGCCGTCTTTTCCAGAGAAAAGTTCCCATGCTTGTCCCAAATATCTGGATTCATATAATAGTACGCATCTGCTCCTTCTCCAACTTGTAATAAATCCCAATGAAAGTAATACTGTAAAGCAGCATAGGTAATATATATTGCAGCAATTAACATTCCTAAACGAAAAGGATGCAGCTGGTTCCATATAAACTTTCGGGAAATATATGTTTCATAAATAAGAGCTATGCCTGATAACATTAAAAATAAAATAACAAACATCCCTATATAGCCGATTGCATACCATATATAAACATATATACAAATTTTAAGATTATAAAGATATGGCTTTATGCATCCAGCTCCAACTGCACCATAAGAATAATACTTAGAGATTCCTTCTTTTTCATCACTAATAATAACTGGAAACGCTTTCTCACCAAATACAAGTGTCAGGCATGTGTTCATATACACAGGTAAACGAAATTCGATGTAAGACTCTGGACTATTCAATCTGTAATATGCATATCCGTATTCACTTTCTTCCGAATCTACATATGTAATATCATTAGATTCCACTATTGCATCCTGTAACTGTTCCCAACTATAAAATCCATATTTCTTTTCTTGTACCATAGTTTGACCAAATATACTTTCTTCAGGAACATAGGCATTATCTATGACTGCTGGATATTCTTCTGTATCCTCGCCAGGATACCCAGAAACTCTTACATTATGATAGACTGCCATATTATAAAAAATAAAATCTGAAAGTAATGTTGAAAAAACCAGGCATCCAATGATCGAAAGTATAGCCAAACTCAAATACTTTGTCCTATGTTCACAAATTACTCTCATTTTCTTTTTTATAGATAGCTTTATATTATTCATTTTTGCCCTCTCTAAATATTACATCTACCAGTTGCTATTTAGCTGCTGTCTATCCAAACATCCGCTTCAACACATACTTCACTGTATACCAAAACCCATTTTCCCTTACACACTGCATCCCTCTGCGTACTAGTTTTACCGGCCCCATTTTCTTTTTTTTCGACTCATTAACTGCTACAGATACATTCATTCGGTAAAGCATCGCTTCATAATAAGGCGTATGTTTTGCATATTTCCAAAAGACACTCCCCATATCCATTTCCGGATACAGCCATGGCTTTTGCGGCCCTGCATAGTGTATAACTTTTGGTTTCCTGCGTGCTTCTATGTACATTTGGTACAGCCAAAGCGGTGCCATCTTTATAATTTTTAAGACACGCATAGCATCAAAATCGACCATAACATTCCAAGACATATCTATATACTTCATATTTCCCGTGCATAGCTTGTTTAAAATATCCTGTTCTGTCAGCCGCCCATCTTCTTTTGCTGCAAACTCTAAGATTTCCTCAGTGGTATATTGACTCCTAAACTTCTCCAAATGAAATAACAGGACGCCTGCCTGAAAATAGTCATATGGATTTTTTAATTTTAAAACGTGATCCATATATTCTTTTTTATCTGGTTCATAACCACTATATAAACCAGCTGTAACTACATCCCGTGCTGCTGCCAGAAAGTACCCGTCTATCTGCTCCTTAAAAAGTTCCGCCACATCTGTTTTAACTATCAAATCAGAATCTAAATATAAAATTTTATTGTAATGCGTAAGCATTTTTGGCAGCATCAGCCTATTACAAGTCTCTATACGAACATGTCCCTTTGTAAAAAGTTTATATCTGCAAAGAAGGAGCGCAGGATCCAAGTATCTAATACAGAAGTTTTCTTTTCCATGGATCATTTGTGCCAGTATCTTTTTATTTTCTGGCTGGATATCATGTGTCAAAATAAGAATGTCGTAATTGTTGCCGCTGGATGCATTCATCATAATTGACGCTAATGTCGTAGCCAGATACGGCACATCATAATCGTTTGCCCTCAATGCAACTGCTATATTATTTTCTTGGAAAGCTGGCTTGAAACACTCTCTTTTTTGCACATTAAAGTAGATCACGCGCTGCAGCTCATGACACCGATATGCTCCGCCTTCTTTTAAGTGCGTATAATAAATGCCAAATAAACGCTCCGCCAAATACCCGCTTACACGGTAAGCATCTATGTTATAGTCAGTATAATCCCGCCTTTTTTCATGTTCTTGTAAAATGTCAAACAGAAAACTGCAATAGTCGTTAAACAATTCTTTTTTCATAATAAACATGTTGCAGTAATAGCCAATCGGCGATTCATAAAGATAGTATTTGGCTGTCTTTACATAGTCTGGATATTTTTCTTTTATAATGTCAAGCAGCAATTCCAAATCTTCCCCATACTGGTAAGGAGTACTAGCATACTGGTAAAAATTGGACTTTAATGATTTATTCATTTTTTTTAAACAGACAGACTTGGCAGTAAGTACGTCATATTGGCAGATCGTCTCCTGCATCTTACGTGCATCCAGGCACAAATCCTCATACACGCTGTCGTCTAAATAGTCTTTCTCCACCTCTCCGTACATATTTTCCTGATATGCCTGATCGGAAAAGGAAAGGTAGCGGCGGTAATGAAAAAAGCCATAATAATCTGCCTGTTCATTCTTCCATGCCCAATACTGAGCAGTCAGCTCACAATAGGTTGGATTTTTTTCTGAAATGTTTTCCCCCACATCGTCATGCAAAATACCCGGAAAACGTACCTGTGCATTTTTTGCGCCCACCTGTATTGGAAAAAGGAACTTTCCTTTTGGCAGATAACAGTCTTTATGGCACGATATATATATTTTTATATTGTCAGTCATACTCTTCTCCTTTGACAGACCTATACTTTATGTGGAATCGCATATAGCACAAGCTCCTGGCTATATTTTGTATATGCTCTAAGGTACAGACGGTAGTCTTTATATAATTGCCGGATATACTGAGGAATTGTAAGCAGGTCATCCTTCTTATGGTATACGCAGACAGCCAAAATAGGATGGCACGCTTTAATTACGGATGCTGCTCCCTGCAGCGCATATAATTCACTGCCTTCAATGTCCATTTTTATAAAATCTACGTCTGCCCACTTCCCTTGCTGAGAGACTATATGATCGACACTATCTGCTTCGATAGAAATTGCGCCATTTTCTGAAATGCTGCTCGCTGTCATATTATCTCCTTCAAACCAGAGCGTATCTTTTTTATGCCATGCACCCTTTTTTTCTAAAATAATGTTTGCCTGGCCTCCAAACCGTTTCTGCAGTTTATGGAAATTTTCTTTATCAGGCTCTAACAAAAAAGCCATACCCTGATACTCTTTTCCTGTATGCGACTTATAACTGCTGCAAAAGTCCTGGTAAGAATCTCCGTCATATGCCCCGCAGTCTACGATACATGTCACATTTTCCAAAGGAACCAATCCTTTTTCAAAATATTGCTCCTTGCCATACAGCTGATCCAAATACCCTAGTTTCCCACTAATCTTTTGGTTTAAGTAAGCATTCAGGCACTGCCTGGATGTTTCATCTGCCAGTATCTCGTACAATGCGCAAAATGCGTCTATATGGCGATCTACAAATTCCCTGTCAATTCTTCCTTCTTCCAAAATAGACGGACTGGCACCGAGTGAACAAAAATCTCCTTCAATCACCTTTAAGTGTTCACTGCTTTTGAAATTTTTTTTGTGTGTACTCATAAAAGCCACAATGATAGCTGTCATACCCCGACTCTTTGCTGTTTCTTTCACTTCTGCAAAAGTACTTACTGGCTTTCCCATGCAATTCATATCCGGTTTCCAATATTGTTCGTCTACACAAAAGCCTTCGATCGTAATACCCAGTGACTGCAGGACATGGTATACCATCTGTCCTGACATACCACTGCCATAAATATAAATTTTTCGTTTCTCCTGATTTGCAGACATGCATTCTTTTAGGAATACATTCTCTGTTTCTACTACACAAAACATTACTTTTCCTTTCTGTATCTAAAATCAAAAGGCTATTCACATCACCACCAGCCGGCTCAACCGCTCTGCCAGATCGTATCCATCCCATAAAAGCTCAAAATCCATCGTATGCCCAATCGGCACAATCCTGTCAATACCGTGGATGCCGCTGTAAAGAAGTTTCTCAAAATAGGATGGTTCTCCCACATAAGCAACTGTCTGAACACTGCGGTCGTCACAAAGATCCGCAAGCTCCATCACATCCTCACACGTATATTCCAAAAAAAATCCGCTGTGCACCTGAAAACAAAGCAGCTTTCTGCAAAGCTTTGTTACCTGGATGCGCGTTAGGATTTGATCTGTTTCCGGCTCTATGACCGCCCCTTCCACAGCAGCTGCTACAGCATAACTGCCCGCAAGTTTATCTACCGCTTGTATTCCTGTAAGAGGATAATCGGCCGTAAGACCTCGCAGCCTGGCCCAAAACTCTTTTTTTGCCTCCGTAACGCCATTTCCATGCCATACAACCAGCCTTGGCGATGTGCAGGCATTTTGGTCTGTTAAATAAGTATCCTGGTAAAAGCCTAATGCGATCCGCTCTTTTTCCTTTTCTGTCATGCAAAGATACCTATCTGCATCAATTACAGCCAATGAAAAGCGGTCTGCAAACGTCACCTCAGATGCACGCGCCCCTAACGGCGATTTGCGGATTTGCGCAATGGTCTGGTTGCCTCCCCAGATCACCCGTACATCCGCCAATGCAGAGAGGCAGTCAGTTACTTCCTTTTCATGTCCATACCGAATCAGCGCAAGATATGGCTGCATAGACGGATGCTTTTCTAATGCTTGGCAAAAAGCTGCATAGATCAGCTGCACCTGTAAAAAGTCCTTGCCAGGCAGCCTTACGATATTTGCATTGCCAAAAATAAGGCCGGCTGTCAAAGAATAGGCATAATTAACAGCTACATTTGACGGAGCAATATGAAATACAACCCCTCTGCCAATACGCTGTCTCTGTTCGCTTGTCTGGGAATACATGTTTTTGAAACGTTCCATATTTGCCCTGCGAATCCAAAATGCAAAGGTAATGACATCCGGAAACGCTTTTGCCGCAGCATCTTTCATCAGTATTCCAGACACGGTATCTAAAAAGTCTATGCATTCTTTAGAAAAAGCTGTTCTCACAGGTACATCCGGCATCTTTTGAACGATTTCCCAATTGCCGATTTCAAATTTCACGGAAGTCTGTTGCATAGGTATCGCTGCACCCCCTAATCTCAGCGTTTTTTAGCCGCCCAAGTATTTGGAAATATTTTCCTTTACGTCCGCATGGGCAGTCGTCAACCCCTAGAATGATTCCTTCGTCTTCTGTCAATAGCGAATGGCCGGGATATGATTCCGGCAGTATGGAAACAACCTGTATGATCCCTTTTTCTCCAATATCACAGACACTGAAATCTTTTGCCCTGCGGGTGATAACATCAGAATAAATGCTGGCATGCAAATGTCCATGTTCGCATTCCATATAAATACAGCCCGTCTGCTCCACCATGCCGTAATAATCATAAATTCTGGATAAGCCGCATACTTGCGCAAGCGCCTCTTGAAACTGTTCGCGGGAGACTGCTTCGCTAATAAGTTTTTTCCAGCCTCCTCCATGGATTAAAATCCCGTTTGATAAATCAAAGGAAATCCCTTCTTTTGCAAGCCTTTTTAATTCTTTGTAAAAATGCTGCCAAATCATAAACGTAAAGCCAAACAGAAAAACCGGCTCTTTTGCATGCTGCTTTAAAAAAGCGGCTACGCCTTCTATATCCAGCTGCATTGCCTCATCCAGTGCATACGCCTTGTCTCTGGCAAAGATCGAAAAGCCAAGTATTCCGGCTCCGCGTGCAGAAAACTGCTCCCGATCCTTAAGTACAGCCGGACTGTCTATAATGAGCATCGGCATTCGCGACGATCCGGTAAATGACGACACGATCTTTACAAGCGCTTTCTGCTGGTTTGCTGCGGTTGTCCGATCCAAAAAAATCTTAGATACCGCCTGTCCGGAAGTTCCAGAAGATGTCATTGTCTTGATCACCTGTTCTTTTTGCACGCTTCTTAATTCCATTTCTTTGAACAGGCGTACTGGTAAAAATGGATAATCGTAATAAGCTGCCGCATGCCCTGCGTCAAAACCAATACTTTCCATCATCCTTTGATATGCCTGGCATCCATCCATATGCCGTACAGTTAATTGTGCCAAGCGCTTTGTCAGTAAATTTGTCTTTTCCGCCTCCGCTAATGCATATGGCGGCAGCTGGAAAATTTCATGCAAGTCCATCTTATCCTCCATTCCATACAGGCGCTTACTGCTTTCTCAGACACGCTTTCTTCCTGCGTTTATTTTGCCACAGCTTCTGTCCCAGGCAGCTTTTGATATAGGATCTTCCCTGCTTCATTTCGAGGAATCTTTTCAACTGCAAGTACATGGAATGCTGTCTGGTTAAGGCCCGTCTTTTCTGCCAGGAATGCTTTGACTTCTTCACAAGCAGTTTCTTTTGTTATATAGACATCCATATGATCATCCACGCCTGCGCTTGCGCAGTCGATTGGCGCAAATGCTGTTTGAACCATTCTGTCTATTTCGTCTAAGTTCACGCGGTTTCCATAAATTTTCAAAAAACGCTTCTTTCTGCCCACAATAAAATAAAATCCGTCTTCATCCCGCTTTGCAATATCCCCTGTTTCCAGCCTGCCATATCGTTCATCACCCTTTGCAAGGTCTGCGCCGCATTCTGCATACCCCATTGTGACATTTCGGCCTTCGTATACAAGCTCTCCTGCGGTTTGTGGTTTTTCGATCCTTTGACCGTTTTCATCTATGAGATAAAAAACCCCGCCTGGAATCGCAATGCCGCAGCTGCCGTATTTTTCAAGTGCTTTTTCATGCGGCAGGTATCCCATACGTGCAGTTGCTTCACATGCGCCGTACATCACGACAAACTGCTTTCCCGTTTCTACTGCGTATTGGGCAAATTTTTTATGCAGCTGGGGCGGCAGTTTTCCGCCTGCCTGCGTCATTGTCCGAAGGTATGGCAGATCCATGTTAAAAAACCGCAGTTTTTCTAACATTTCATAGGTATATGGGACGCCGCCAAAGGAAGTCGCCCGCTGCATCCGAAAGAACTCCCAAAATTTGCGGTCCATGAACCCCCGGTCTGTCAAAAGGATGGCTGCGCCTGCCAGCAAATGGCTGTTTAAGATGGACAAGCCATATGTATAATTCATTGGCAGCGTTGTAATCGGGCGTTCCTGATCTGTTAGGTTCAGATATTGTGCTATCTGCTCTGCATTGATTTTAATATTGTCATAAGACTGCCGCACAAACTTTGGGCTGCCCGTAGAACCTGACGTTGTTAAAAGCAAGCCAAGCTCTGTATGCATAGAATAGCTTTCATCATATCCCGTTTTTAGCAATACATATCCATACGTTTCATATATCTTAAGAAAATTTGGAAACTGTCCTGCCAATTCCTGCGGCAGCCATAGATATGCCGGGCAATAGACGTCCAGCAAGTTTTTTAATAAACCGCTGTCTAGCTGTGCACTTAAAAGAAGCGCAACGATCCTGTGTTGGAGCAATGCCGTATATCCAATCACTGCTCCTGCGGTATTTTGGCATAACACAAAGACAAGGCATCTGCTGTTGATTACGGATGAAAGTTTCTTGTTTTCAGCTTCAAGTTCTTCATACGTAAGCTGCGTCCCATCTTCGCAAATCAATGCCGTTTGATTTTTATGTGAATTAAAATTCCAGATTGTACTTTTCACTTAATAGTTCCATACCCTTCTCATATGAATTAAAATCTAAAATATCTTCGGTATCCATCATGAAATCAAATTCCTTTTCCAAGGCTGCAATTAAATTCATATGCCCTACTGAGTCCCAGCTCTTAATTGCCATATATTCTAAATTTGCAAGTTCTTCTTCTTTTACTCCGAGACATTCCATAAAGATGTTATTGTATTTTTCTTTTTTCGACATTGCTTTTTTTCCTTTTCTACTTTTTTCTATAAAAACCATCCGCCATTAACTCCTATGATCTCTCCTGTTATATAGCTGGATAAATCTGAACCGAGAAATACTGCTGTATCTGCTACTTCTTTTGCCGTCCCAAGCCGTCCCATCCCAACTTCTTTGATCTGCTCTGCAACACGTTCCTCGCCCATCGATTGAACCATATCTGTATCAATCTTTCCCGGCGCTATGCCGTTGACTCTAATATTTCCTGCTGCCAGTTCCCTGGCCCACGTCTTTGTCAGTGCAGCGACTGCACCTTTTGACGCGGCATATGCGCTTTGTCCTGCATTACCGCGTAACCCTACAATGGAAGACAAGTTAATAATGGCACCTTTTGTACCGCGCATAATTTTTAATGCCATCTGTGTGACGCGAAGCATGGAAAATACATTAATGTCAAACGTCGCCTCCAGCATCTGGTCTGTTATCATCCCCATCCAGGCATCTTTCATAATGCCTGCATTATTGACAAGTACATCCAGTCTGCCTTGTTCTTTTTTGATCTGCATTATGCAGGCTTTGACTGCGGCCTGATCTTGGATGTCAAAGTAAACCGGATGCAGGCGACCCTGGCAGACATCCTCGTTTTGTACTACTTCATCCAAACTTCCGTCTGTCCTTGCGTTCGCATAAACAATAGCCCCTTCCTCAAGATAACGCTGCATGATGGCATATCCGATTCCCCGGCTGCATCCGGTAATAAGTGTCACCTTTCCTTCTAACAGCCCCATGTCTTCACCCCCTGTATTTCGGATTCCAAAGTTCTTCCTGCAAATAAGTCACACCTCTGACTTGTTCCTCCCCTACAATTTGAAATCCCTGGCGTTTGTTAATGCCTAAGACTGGCTCATTGTCACTGCGTACCAGTCCTGTTAACTTACGGATATTTAGTACCTGGAAAGCAAATTCAATTGCCATATCTTCCGCTGCAATAAAATCCATAAAAATATGCTTGATGGTATTATCTCCTGTCACACTATCAAGGCCTGCGCTGTCTTTGCAAATATGGCCCAGGCGTACAGTTCCTTCGATCGTGCCTTTCTTGTCACAGAAAAACCAGTACAAATCATCCAGCCTTTCTTGATAGGAATCAAACCATTGTTCTTGAGCCGCCAATGTCATGCCTTCTTCCTGGTTCAAGAAATACTTACTTTTTTCCTGGCTTCGAAGATACAGTACATGATTCATCTTCCCCCTTGTCACTGGGACTAAATCTACTCTTTTTCCTTCTATCGTCTTGTTTCGATATTCCAATACAAGCTTTTTAAGCTCATCCATATGCAACCTCCAAGCAGCTGTCTGCGTTTTTCCTAATATCTTTAATACCTCTCAATGTCCCATGGAAAATCTTCAATTTTTTGAACCATCCTGCCTAAAAAACCTCCCAGCCAGAAAATACCGCTGCACACAAGGAATATCCATCCCATCCTGTACATCGTTCCAATCAAAGCCGGCAGAAAACTTAATGCTTTGCTGGATACGGCCGCTGCATCCATACAGGGAGCTGCAAAAAATACAAAACACGCCAGCAAAAACAGTTCGTAAGCAAGCGAATAGTATCTTCCGCTTTTTTCGCGCAGCTTGTCTTTGAAGATACTCCACCGATATTCCCGTCTGTACTCCCTCTCCATCTCTTTGTCATGGACACCGGTAAATATCTGCTGTTTCATCCGCTTTACTTCTTCCCAAGACCTGTCTTTAACGTCTGCCAAAGTCTCCATACTTAACTCACCGAAATACGGCTGAATACATTTCTCACGGACTTTTAAAATATCCTGATCATACCAGTAAGCGCTTTTGGATAAGCCGCCTACGTTTCCATGGCTGACGCCTCCGCTTCGATGCTTTGCTGCCACAAAGTTTTCATAATGAATTTTCCAGCCTTCCCTTGCAATTCTGCAGTGCATAGGGTAATCCTCTATCAAATGAAAGTCTTCATCAAAGTCTCCATACTTTTCAAAAAATTCTTTTTTATAAAAAAAACTAGTTGTCGGAAGGCAGGCACAATATGCCACTAATTCAAACAGTTCCTTTCCTCCCTGCTCAACTGCCTCACGCACATTTTGAAACAGCGCATAGCCGTCAATCCGTTTGAGCGTATAATCGCACATTGCAGTCTGTGCAATTTCCACATAGCACTCCTCGTTTGGCGGCAGGTTCTCAAACCCTGCCACAAACCGCTCCAGCGCATACGCGTCATAGTATGCGTCATCTGCAGCCAAAAGTCCGATATAATCTCCATGCACCAAGCGGCGTGCATGGTTAAGATGCCGGACAGTGCCTTGGTTTTGCGTTTCATGGTTTATGATCACATTTTTGATATTTTCGCCTTTGTGTTTTTCAATATAATTTCGAATCTTTTTTTCCGGAAAATTGTCTGAGCCGTCATCGCTGATTAACAGTTCAATCGCGCCATAGGACTGACTTAGTACAGAGTCAATTGCTTCATATATAAATTGAAACCTGCGGTAGCAGCATATAATAACTGATACTAGCCTGTACATACATTTACACCATTTTTCCTTTCCTGCTATAGCAGTTTTATATCTTCGTATTTCTTCTATTTAAGATTTCCCTGCCGATATAAACGCAAAGCTTCATTGCTTCTTTTACAAGCAAAAGCGCCAATGCTGCCAGTGCGCCAACTGCCCATAACTTATCGGCTGCCCTGTTTGGAAACAGAGAATTCTGTAAATAAAACAGGCCAGCAAACAGGCAAAACATCTTCTTTTCCTTATGAATCTCAAAAGTAATGCCTCCTGTCCTAAGACGGTACAGCCAGGCAAAAAATAGTGTTGGCAGTTTGTGTATTTTCCAGCAAAGCCTTTTTCGAAACTTCCATGTATACCATTTCCTGCTGTCAATTTTAATTCGAATCACTTCAACCGCATGCCTGCACCGTATGCGATCCATACTTGTGTATGCACATAGCTTTGGATACGCATATTCTTCAAGAAGCCGGATACAGTCCCTGTAATACCGCTCTTTCATCCAAAAAGACAAATATCCAAGATCGTCTTCTACCCGATACATCCGCTTTTGTATTGTCACTTCTTCCAGTATGACAGGTTTCTCTCCTGATTCAAAAATCTTAAGCCACAGCGCCCAAAACGGAATACTTTCATATGCCGTATCAAACCCAATCGTTTCTAAATACTGTCTTTTGAAATATGCTGGCAGATAACATAAAAACGGTTCCCATGGATGCGTAGCAAATTCAATAAACAGCCAATTAGGGCTTGCTGTTTGTAATTTACGAAAATCTATGTCCAACGGGATGATCTCCCCAGTCTGTGTGCCTTCTTCTGTGATATGCCGCTGAAAGGATACGATGGCATTTGCGCCTGTTCGCTCCAAACATGCAGCCGCTTTTGTCAGCGCTGTTTGGTCAGCAAACTCCTCATCCGCTTTTAAAAACTTCAAATACGTACCGTGTGCTATGCTGCATACAGTCTGGCAATTTTTCGTTTCTCCGCTGTAATACGGCTGCTGATACACTGTGACAGATACTATATTTTTTGTTTTTCTCCGATTGATGTATGCCTCTACTTCTTCTACGTTAAAATCACAGCTGTTATCATCGCAAACGATTAACTCAATGAAAGGGTAATCCTGCAAAAAAATATGCTCCAGGCATCGTTCCAAACGATGCCTTTGCTGGTATGTCAGCACTGCAACTGTAAAAAGTTCCATCTTTTGTCTCCCATCTCCTTAAAATGCATTCACCATATCAATCACATACGTAATCTCCTCATCTGTCATCCCAATATACAATGGCAGGCTTAGCTCATGCTCTGCGCTGTATGATGCAAATGGTGTCAGCATGAGCTGATCGCATGTATATGCCTGCTGACTTGCAATGGCAACTGGATAATGGCACACAGTATCAATGCCGCGTTCTTTTAAATAAGCCCGCAGCTCATCCCTTTGACTGCACATGACTGCAAAAATATGCCAAATATGTGTCCGGTCAGCTCCTACTTTAGGCAGCGTTATTTTTTCGTTGTGGATACCCTTTAAGTACTTTGCCGCAATCTGCCCTCTCTCCTGATTGTAAGCTTTCAGACAGCGCAGCTTGATTCGTAAAAATCCAGCCTGCAGCTCGTCCAGCCTGCTGTTCATCCCCTTATACATATGATGGTACTTTTCTATGCTTCCATAATCTCCCAAAGCACGGATCTTTTCGGCCAGCTGTGCATGGTTTGTAATAACCATACCGCCGTCGCCAAGTGCTCCCAGGTTTTTGCCCGGATAAAAGGAAAAGCAGCCGACATCTCCAAATGTACCTGCTTTTTTCCCTTTGTAAGCAGCTCCATGCGCCTGCGCGCTGTCTTCGATAACATACCATCCATGTGCTTTTGCAAGCTCCATAATAGCGTCCATTTCCGCCATTTGGCCATATAAATGGACTGGGATGACAGCCTTTGTTTTGGGCGTCATCACTTTTTGAAGATTTGACGCATTCATTGTATATGTAACTGGATCCGGATCTGCCAAAATCAGATTTGCACCTGTTTTGCTTACTGCAAGCGCTGTGGCTATAAACGTATTGGACGGAATAATGACTTCATCCCCTTTGCCAATTTCAAGTGCCTGCAAAGCAAGATAAAGTGCATCCAGTCCTGTTGCCACACCAACTGCATAGTGTACGCCGTTCCAATCGGCAAATTCCTGTTCAAACTGCGCAAGCTCGGATCCTTTGATAAACCATCCCTGATCATATATTTCTGTGAACTTTTCGATCATCTGTGTACGGAGTGCCCCATGCATTCTTGTAAATGTAGCAAATGGAATATGTATTGGATTGTTATCTTGGGATATCATGAATCTGTGCACTCCTTAACCAATTTTTTGCTTCTTTTTCATAGACAGAATAATCTCGAATGTAATCAGACTCATCGTAAGGCTCACTGGCAAGTACAAGAAGTACGGCATCATCTGAAAAATCATACATTTCCCGCCAGACCATAGGCCCGATTAAAAGTGCTTCAGACGGATTATTCAGACAGATTGTCAGTTCTTCTTCCGGCGTTTTTGTCAGTATTTTTACTTCTCCATGGACGCAGATCAGCGCCTGCTGCAGCTCCCTATGCGAATGAAATCCCCTGCGCACACCCTTTTCTACATGATAAATGTAGTACACCCGTTTGATGTCAAATGGTATCGTATGATTTTCTTCCACAGGAACTAAATGTCCCCATTGATCTGTAAAAACTTTTAGCTTCATCATTGATGTATTTCTAACCATCTGGTATCATCCCTCTTTTCAATTGCGCATCTATAAGTTTGTTTTTCCACAAGTGTTTCCTACAGCCAACCTTTTGCTTTTCAGAAGAAATCCGATGCGAAACTTGTTCTGATAGTAAATATTTATTACTTTATATAGATAAAAATATATTATTCGTTTTTCTTATTTTTCCAGCACTTTACAACTTTTCAAAAAATGGAAAATTGTCGAAGAACGCCGTTTTTTTATGCTATTTTCGTGAAAAATATCGAAGCCAGACAACCCCTAATGCCTGAATAAATGCATTAAATCAGGTTGCAGACAACAAGGTTATCATTCATAAAGCTGTAAATGTGTTGAATTTATAACATATTGTTATGCATTACTATTCTATACTATGTGGTTTTAATTTGCAATACAATAAAAAAATTTTGAAGTAATTTAATGATTGATCTATACGGTAAGCCATAAAACGAATAAAAAAACATAAAAATTTTATAGTGAGTTACATACAAAAAACAGGAAACGGCAGATACATTTGTATTATGCAGACCTGTTTTTTTTTGCAGAAAATGTAAATAAAAAATATGTTTTTCCATATTTTATGCGGGTTTGGATAGAATGAACCATTTATGTAATGCATAACATTTTGTTATAAAATGTTATGCTATTTTAGCAATCCATTTATTTACACGCTTTCGGGCATATTTGCAAAAATTTTTACGACACTTTTACGTCACCACTTTAAAATCGATTTCCTACGACAATGCGCTATGCCATTTTACACATCTGCTCAAATTGCTGCATTTCTTTTTCTTTCTCATCCTCTGTTACATGGACGTATAAATCCATCGTCATAGAAATGTTAGCGTGTCCAAGAATCTTTTACAGCGTCTTAGGCTTCATTAATTGCCAATCCGTTAATAAAATCTTCTGTTGTAACATGCTTGCCTTCTGTCGTTTCCACATTTGCAATCTCATTTTTATCAATTTCCACTTCAATCATAATCTATATTTTTTTCATAATAATCCTTCCTACGCTCTAACCATATTTCTAATAGCTTCCTCAACAGCAGCATTTAAACTTTTTCCATATTCAATCGCACATACAGCAATGTTTCGATGTAGTTCCGGACTGATTCTGACATTAAATGTTCCCTTGTATGGCTGTTCAGGTTCTATATTTCTTTCCTTGCAATCTGCCAGATACTCATCAATACCATTCTGAAAATCCTGTTCTAATTTCTGTACAGAATTCCCTTCATAAGACAATAAAGACTTTATACCGACAACCTTTCTAAAAAGGCATTGACCCTCTTTTGAATATTCCACTGTTCCATTGTAATTCTTATATGGTAATAAATCACTCATGTAATTCCACTTTTACCTTTCCATATTCATATATAGTATCACTTGGAAGATCAATAAAATCGTTCCAGAAAATACAAGTCCGGCTTTCATCAAGTTGCACTTGTTCAAAAAGTCCATGAATAATTTTTAAATCTTCATATTCTTTTATATTTTCTATATCTTCTCCAACGTCATATAAACAATCCCGCCCATCATCAAAAATAACATGCAACATATATTTTTCTAATGGTTTTACACTTTTAATCCTCGGAATCATATAAATCCTCCCCCCTATAAAGGTGGTAATTTTCTTAAATTTTGACTATCCCACATTTCAAGCAATTCTTTCTGGTTGTTACTCATCCACTCTTTTACAAGTTCTTGTGCTTTCTTAGAAAGATCACCTTCTGTCATTTGCATAGTTTGTAGATCAAAAATTCCTATATGCTTCACCATACAAAGCATGTATGTGGCTTGGTACATGCTCTTTAGGTTTGAAAAACATTTTAATAACTACTCCATAAAATCTACTTATTTCTGGCATTTTACATTTCTCCTTCTTTTATCTCTCTCTCTATTTTACCATTCGTAGGAAAATATGCAACTATTTCTAGTTGCTATTTGTATATGCTATAAAAGGCATTAATCCCAACAACTAATACCCTCTAACCACACACAAAATCGCCACTATAGGAAACAATCATTTCAAAGTGCCATAACTTTCTTTTAATATCTTATCTCATATTATCCATGAAAATCCTTTTACATTCATCACATCCAACACTATTACAATCTTCAATGGGATTTTCTCTATTATAATAGGCATACGGACAATGACCACCAGGTATATTTTTTCTTACCAGATCTAATCTCAAATCTATAATTATATCTTTCAATTCTTTAACTGTTGCTGCCATTTTTCTTTCCCTCCAAGCTCATCCAATGAAAGATTGTATACCTTGAATGAATTGTTTCATTGGGTTTTACTAGAATTACACCACTTTACAACTTTATAAAAAATAAAATAACGCACAAGGCACTTTCTCATGTATAATAAGTTTGCACACAAAACTATACATTGCTAAATTGCTCTAATCGTTCCAATTCGATTAGGATTTTATATGAATAATCCATATTGTATCAAAACCTTCTTTTGATTTATTACTGAATATACCAGCCGTTTTCCAGTATATAATAAAACAGCTGGATATTCAATAATTGAACTACTTTCATCTCTCAAAACCGTTATTGTCTTATACCCTATCATCAGAAATCGTACAGTTTTTACTCATGTAGGTTACCCGTTTCTTTTTCATTTCCGTATAATCCCACAAAAACCGGTAATT
>CANDJR010000024.1 GCA_947385105.1 uncultured Eubacterium sp. | reverse complement strand
CAGCCGGAAAAGGTGCGCTGGCGGATAAAATTATAGAAAAGGCAGTAGAGGCAGATGTGCCGACTTATAAAGATGACAAGCTTGCAAACACATTAGCGCGTTTGGAAATCGGAGATATGATTCCGCCGGAGTTATACCAGGTTGTAGCAGAAATTTTATTATTTGTAAGCGATATGGAGCAGATTCGTAAAAAAATCAGAGAACATTAACTGCCAAAATACACAAATCACTGCCTGATACAAATCAAACGATACGAACGCAGGCATACATACTTTGATTTTACAGATATACAGACATACATGCAGGAGGCTTAAAAGGCAGTGGGAAATAACCGTGCGGCCGGAGCAGAATATGAGCGAAAAGCAGCCCAATATTTACAGTCTTTGGGCTACCAGGTGATTGCAAAAAATTTCCGCTGCAGGCTGGGAGAAATCGATATGATTGCAAAAGACAAAGAATATCTTGTCTTTATAGAAGTAAAATACCGGGCCAATACACATTTGGGACATCCGCTTGAAGCAGTGCATGTTCGCAAACAGCGTACAATCTGCAAAGCAGCTGCTTTTTACACCCAAAGGTATGGGATATCCGATCAGCAGCCGTGCCGTTTTGATGTACTGGGCTATGTGGATGGAACCTGGACGCTTATAAAGAATGCATTCGATTACATAGAGTAAATGGATGGCAGTTGTTACTGTTCACACCAGGGTTTTGCATGGACTGGTGCAAAGGTTTCTAAGAAATTTTATTGCGAAATTATCCGAAAAAAGGTATACTATAGTTAAAAAGTAAGAAAAGTTTCGAGGATAATGACTATGGATACGAAGGAAAAGAAAAAAAAGACAGGACATAGTTCCTTCAGCCAGGAAGAATGGGATGTTCGATACGATATTATCTATAATTCTCTATGGATTATTTTAAAATATTTGCTGTTATTAAGTGTCATATGGTATGTTATCTTTTTGTTTATTGAACAGCAAAATTGGTATATCTGCCTGATTAAGGCTGTGTTTGCTCCAGGCGTATTAGTTGTGCTTACAAATCTTTTTGTTTTTTTTTACGAGCGCTACCACCTGCCGCTAAACGACGGAGTGATTTTACTCATCTTAGATATAGTGGTTGTTTTGGTGCTCGCTGCTGATACATGGACGCACAGTCTTATGATGTTTAGCGTACTGCCTCTTATTTTTTGCCTGTTTCTAAAGTACGAGCGTTTGATTTACCTGCAGGCTGTCATTTCACTGATTCTTATGATTTCGCATTATCTGCTGGTGGAGACTGATACAAAGCAGGAATTAAAGGCGTCTGTATTATTCCATACATCCGGAATTTTATTTGATGTGTTTGTATTTGCAAATATGATTTTCCAAATACGCAAATATACACAAATGCTGGATACGCAGTCTACGATAGATTCTCTGACCAGGCTGCACAACCATGAATGCTTTTATGAGGAGTTAGATGCCAGGATTATGGAGCATCAAAGAAATGGGCAATCACTGAGCATACTCATTGCAGATATTGATAATTTTAAAAAGGTAAACGACACCTTTGGACACGCTTATGGTGATAAAGTTTTAAAAGCGCTTGCGGATATTTTTACGCGAGAGGCTGGTAAGCGGTGCTTTGTAGCCAGATATGGCGGAGAAGAATTTGCAATGATTATGAATCTGAACCAGTCAGATGCTTTGGCAAAAGCACAGATCATTCGTAAAAATTTTGAGCATACGAAAATAGCAACTGTAAGCGGCCAGGAAAACAGCTTTACAGTGAGCATTGGGGTTGCTGTTTATATCCCGGAATATAAAACGTCCAGCCATTTTTTTGATAAAGCAGACGAAGCTTTATACCGCGCAAAGGCAAGCGGGAAAAATCGTGTATGCCTAAATAAGGAGTAGAGTTTTATGACAATCAATGATTTTCAATTCCATGAAAAAAAGCAGGCAGCAGACAGTGTTTTTTATCTGGAAGAAGAAACAGGCGGCGTTCCGCTTTTAAAATTTTCTATGCTGGATCAGACTGGTATCGTAGACCATGGCTTTACGACCCGTTCAGGCGGCGTGAGCAAGGGAATGTTTGCCACATTGAACTTAAGCTATACAAGAGGCGATGACAAGGCTGCGGTAGATGAGAATTTCCGGCGGACAGCAGTATCACTGCATGCAGACTTGTCAGATTTTGTATTATCAGACCAAACGCATACGATCAATGTCCGGACAGTGACAGCAAAGGATCGTGGGAAAGGGATTTTAACAGATCGTGATTATCAGGATGTGGATGGTCTGATTACGAATGAACCGGGAATTGTATTAGCTACATTTTATGCAGACTGCGTGCCATTGTACATTGTAGATCCTGTTCATCATGCCATTGGGCTTTGCCATTCCGGGTGGCGGGGGACAGTTGCCTGCATGGGGCAGGCTGTGATCACAGCAATGGCGGATGCATATCAAAGCAAGCCATGCGATTTGCTATGTGCGATCGGGCCGTCCATTTGCCAGGCATGCTACGAGGTCAGCGATGATGTTGCTGCGCAGTTTTTAAATGCTTTTCCAGATGCAGCCGGAAAGCTGTTACAGCCGACAGCACCTGGAAAGTATCAGTTAGATTTATGGAAGGCAAACGAGCTGGTATTTTTGCAGGCAGGTGTGCTGCCAAACCATATAGCAGTCACTGATTTGTGTACGTGCTGCAATGCCAGGCAATTGTTTTCCCATCGGGCCAGCCAGGGGAAACGGGGGAATATGGGCGCGTTTTTAAAATTAAAGGTTTCATGTCATCCATGCAGTGATTGACGTATCGGTTTTTAATACGTCTTACGGTCTATAAAGTGTGTCTTAAATTTCGAATACATAATCTTTTGGCTGCTGTAAAGCCCGAAATAACCAGACAGCATGTAGCTGATAGCTACAGCCAGAAGATAATAAGGCATACCATCATATCCAAATAATTCAAAGCTAATCAAAAGCGAAGTTACAGGGCTGTTTGTTACGCCGCAAAATACACTGGCCATACCTACAGCTGTACATAAGTTCGGCGAGAATCCGCTCACCATTCCAAATAGGCATCCAAAAGATGCACCGATATAAAACGTAGGCACAATTTCACCGCCTTTAAAGCCAGCGCCCAGCGTACAGGCAGTAAAGAGGATTTTGAGCAAAAAAGCAGCTGGAAATACTTGCTCATGCTCAAAAAAGCCTTCAATAAACTGAATGCCAGCACCATTGTATGCCTGCGTTTTTACTAAAAGCGTCAGTGCAGTCACAATGCAGCCGCCGCCAAATGCCCGCAGATAAGCATTTGGAAATACCCGCTGGTACAGATGTCCTGCTGTATGTAAGATGACGCAAAATAAAACGCTCACGAGTGCGCAGCAGATAGCGAGAAAACCAATCATACAGCTAGTCTTCCAGGAAAAGACAGGAATATCAGTAAAAGGAAAGGCTTCTGGCATAAGTCCAAAATAAGAAGCTACGCCATGTGCTGTCAAAGAGGCAACTACGCATGGAACAAGGGCGGAATACTGCATGATGCCTACGCTTACGACTTCCATTGGAAAAATAGCGGCAGCGAGCGGTGTTCCAAATAACGCAGAAAAAGCGGCGCTCATGCCGCACATTGTAATAATATGCTGATCTTTTTCATCTAAGCGCAGGCATGTCCCAAGACTGCTGCCAATGCTGCCGCCAAGCTGCAGCGCAGCACCCTCTCTGCCTGCAGAGCCTCCAAATAAGTGTGTCATTACAGTAGAGACAAAGATGCAGGGTGCCATCCGAAACGGGATTTTGCCGTTGGAGCGGATAGAAGATAAGATGAGGTTTGTTCCAGTATCGTTTTCGTATTTTAACAATTGATACATGCCTACAATCAGCAGTCCTCCGGCTGGCAGCCCAAAAATAACTGCCGGGTGTGCAATACGAAAATCTGTTGCAAAAGACATACTGTATGCAAATGCTGTGCCTACAAGCCCTACCAGAATGCCTAAACAGATCGCAATCAAAAGCCACTTTAAAAACGAGCGGAAACATTGCAGTCCATGGCGCAGCACTGCCAAGATTCGTATTATTTGTGACATCATAGCCTCCTTTACCATTTTATAAAAATTGTATGAAAAATATTATATGATCCAAACATTTCAATAAAAATTTCCTAACATACTCTAATGGAAAATAATCGTGTTGTCAAGTAAAAAAGTTGGAATAGTTCCTGCCTTGGCACATAAAGTTATAGAAAGAATATTTTTGCCAGGAAGGACAGGGAGGATGGAGCAGTATAATTTATATAAAGATATACAGGCAAGGACAAACGGAGAAATCTATCTTGGGGTTGTAGGTGCAGTGCGCACTGGGAAGTCGACCTTTATCCGGCGCTTTATGGAGCAGATGATTATCCCGAACATTGAGGATGAAAATGTCAGGGCGAGGGCCAGAGATGAGCTGCCGCAGGCAGCGCAGGGCAAGACAATTATGACAACAGAGCCAAAGTTTATTCCAAAGGATGCGGCAAAAATAAAGCTGACTGAGGATTCACAAATGAAGGTACGTCTGATAGACTGTGTAGGCTACATGGTAGAGGGCGCCACCGGGCATTTAGAAAACGGTGTAGAGCGTATGGTAAAGACGCCGTGGTCAGAGCAGGAGATCCCATTTTCACAGGCAGCCGAAATCGGGACACGCAAGGTAATCAAAGACCATGCTACCATAGGAATCGTAGTCACCACAGACGGCACAGTGACAGACATACCAGCAGCAAATTATCAAAAGCCAACGCAGGAGACGATCAACGAACTGAAAAAGAGCGGGAAACCATTTATTATTTTACTCAACTCAGCAAAGCCTTACAGTGAAGAAGCACGCCAAAGTGCCCAGCAGATGGAGGCGCAGTATGGCGTAGGCGTTATACCAGTAAACTGCGAACAGCTGCGCAAGGAGGATGTCAACCATATTTTGGAAAGCATTTTATATGAGTTTCCAGTTGTCAGGATGAATTTTTATCTACCAAAATGGGTTGATTTATTAGCAGAAGACCGCCCGGTGAAAAAGAACGTCATTGAAAATGCAAGAAAGATTTTACAAGATCTTACGTATGTCAAGGATGTGTGGAATTATGAGTTTCAGCCAGAGGGCGAATACCTCGAAAAAGTGAAGTTAGAACAGATGAATTTGTCAGACGGCACAGCAGAAATCCGTATGGAGGTAGCGCAAAGCTATTATTATGCAAATATTTCAGAGCTTACAGGCGTAGAAGTACATGGAGAATATGAGCTCATACGCTTAATCCGTGAAATGGCAGCGAAAAAGCAGGAGTACGACAAGGTTGCAGATGCTATGCAGGCTGTTCGTATGAAAGGCTATGGCGTTGTGCTGCCACAGCTTTCGGATATTGCCTTAGATGAACCGGAAGTAATTAAGCATGGCAGCCAATACGGGGTAAAAATCAGAGCGTCTTCTCCGTCCATCCATATGATCCGGGCGAACATTGAAACCGAGATCGCGCCGATTCTGGGGAGTGAGGAGCAGGCGCAGGGCTTAAAGGATTACATAAAGGAAGGACAAAATTCTTCAGACGGCGTCTGGAATACAAATATTTTTGGCAAGACGATTGGCGAACTGATGGAGGATGGGATTAGCCATAAGATATCCATGATGGACGATGAGAGTCAATTAAAGCTTCAAGATACGATGCAAAAAATTGTCAATGATTCCAATGGCGGAATGGTTTGCATTATTATATAGCCAGATGACTGTCACATGCAGGCAGCAAAGCAGGAGAAGACGAACCTGTTTTGCTGCTTTTTTAATCCTGCCTGGAACGCTGCAGGGATATTGAAAACATACAGGGATTATGCTATAATACGGCATACACAGCACGAAAGAAGACGGAACAAACCGAAAATATACTGTGCAAAGGAAGTATGAAAAACGTAGTCTGCACAGGGCAGGAAAAGCATGAACAAGCAAATAAAATTTGCAGCATTGGATACAAGCACCAGGAAGGAGAACATGATGTCAGAAACGAAAGAGTATCATACAACAGAAAAAAGCAGCCTAAAAGTCACATTTTTGCACCACAGCAGTTTCTTAGTAGAAATGGAACATACGGTTTTGCTATTTGACTATTTTGCTGGAAACCGCGTCAATGGTTTTACATTTACTGGTACAATACCGCAGATAGATCCAAACAAAGATTTTTACGTATTTGCCAGCCATAAGCACCACGATCATTTTGATATGGACAATTTAAAACTGGCTGCTCAGTTTCCAAAGATCCATTTTATTTTTTCCAAAGATTGTAAAATGAGCCGAAAATTTATTTTAAAGCATGGATTTCCTGCATCTGTGATAGATAAGATTTTGTATGTTGCGCCTGAAAAGGAATACGAAGTAGGAGACGTAAAAATACGTACGCTGACCTCTACAGACGAGGGAGTTGCTTTTTGCGTCGAGGTGCAGGGGCAGCATATTTATCATGCAGGCGATTTAAACTGGTGGCATTGGGAAGGTGTAGGAGATCTTGTCAATGGCAAAATGGAACGCATGTTTAAGCGGGAGATGCGTAAAATTACAAACATCCATTTTAAACTTGCTTTCGTGCCATTAGATACAAGACAACAAGCAGATGCGTTCAAAGGATTTGGATATTTTATGCAGCATATTGATGCAGATCATGTCTTTCCAATGCATATGTGGCAGGACTATTCCTTAATCCAGGCATATAAGCGCCGTACAGACAATGACTATTTCCTAAGCAGAATTGAAGACATTACAAAGGAGAATGAAGAATTCTTATTTTCGTAAGCCAAATACGACAAGGGGCTGTCGCACAAAGCAAATGAGATACAATATCAAGTAGTCCATAGGGGAAAATATTCCGCCTATTGGATGCTTTTTGCGACACAGTCCCCTGCGTATGTGATACTGCCTGATAATACAAATTATGCATTTATTTTAGCGGCGCAAACAATTTTTATGATTCAACTTTTGGAAGATTCTTGCGGTAAGCTGCCAGTTCTTCTTCTGTTGGGATATAATCCTCCATTTCTTTGTCATGGAACTTTTCATATGCTTTCATATCAAAATATCCTGTTCCGGTGAGTCCAAATAAGATCGTTTTTTCTTCACCGCTTTCTTTGCACCTAACTGCCTCATCTATTGCAATACGGATTGCGTGAGAGCTTTCTGGCGCAGGCAGAATGCCTTCTACCTTTGCAAAGTATTCCGCAGCCTCAAACACTTCTGTCTGGTTTACGCTGGTTGCTTCGATGAGGCCCTGATGATACAGCTCAGACAGCGTGGAACTCATTCCATGATAGCGCAGGCCGCCTGCATGATTCGCAGAAGGGATAAAGTCGCTGCCTAATGTATACATCTTAGAAAGTGGGCAAACCATTCCAGTATCACAAAAATCATATGCGTATACACCGCGGGTTAAGCTTGGGCAGGATGCCGGTTCCACGGCAATGATGCGGTAATCTGCTTCACCACGGAGCTTTTCACCCATAAACGGTGCGATCAGGCCGCCAAGGTTGGAACCGCCTCCAGCACAGCCAATAATAATATCCGGTTTTACATGATACTTGTCAAAAGCTGTTTTAGCCTCTAAACCGATTACAGACTGGTGGAGTAGCACCTGATTCAGTACGCTGCCCAATACATAGCGGTATCCATCGTTTGAGACTGCTTTTTCAACTGCTTCGGATATCGCACAGCCGAGACTTCCGCTTGTACCTGGATGTGCAGCAAGAATTTTTTGTCCAACTGTAGTTTCCATAGATGGAGATGGAGTTACGCAGGCGCCATAAGTTCGCATTACCTCACGGCGGAACGGTTTTTGCTCATAGGAGCATTTTACCATAAATACCTTACAGTCAAGGTCAAGATAAGAACATGCCATAGCAAGTGCAGTACCCCATTGCCCTGCGCCTGTTTCCGTCGTCACGCCTTTTAACCCCTGCTTTTTCGCATAATATGCCTGAGCTATGGCAGAGTTTAATTTGTGGCTGCCGCTCGTGTTATTGCCTTCGAATTTGTAATATATTTTGGCAGGCGTATCTAGTTTTTCTTCCAGACAATACGCACGTACCAATGGGGACGGCCGGTACATTTTATAGAAATTGCGGATGTCCTGCGGGATTTCAAAAAATGGAGTATTGTCATCAAGCTCCTGTGCAACCAGCTCCTTGCAGAAAACTTCTGCAAGCTCGCTTGCCTGCATTGGCTGATGTGTTTCTGGATTTAAAAGCGGCGCTGGTTTCTGTTTCATATCAGCACGCAGGTTATACCATGCTTTTGGCATTTCATTTTCATTGAGATATATTTTATAAGGAATTTTTTCAGTTATCATTTTCATTACCTCCCGAAGTGGATTTAAGTTGCTGCTTATTTTGTTTTTTATTTGCTTTTTGATCTAAAAATCCTTCCTTTTCTTTCTGCGTCCATTCGGACGCCAGCGTTTCGTCAACCGCATGATAACAACCTCCCATAATTGCTTGTCAATGGCTTTGCCAATAGCGTTTTGTACAAACAAAAAACGCCCTTGACAGAAAGATACTCTCTGTCAAGGACGAATAGATACAAAAACAGTACAACACTATCCGCGGTGCCACCTTGATTCACGGTATGATCCGTGCACTTAGCAGGATACCAACATATCCCCGGCATTTATACGCTTGCCTGCAGCGTCGCAGAATACTCTGTACGTCGTGTACATTTGACTGCGCCCTCAGCGGTCCATTTGACAACTTGTTTCTTACCTGGTTCTCAGCATGCCAGGCTCTCTGTAAAGGCATGATTGCCGTTATCTCCGCTTCAACGGTTTAACAAAATGAAATTTTATATACTATAGCACTCAAAAAACCATTTGTCAATAGATTTTGAAAAATTTTGGAAGGTTTTATTTTTGTTATTGACAAAAAGTTATCATATATGATAACTTTGATAAGTAGAAAAAAGACGAAACGAGTCAAAATACAGCAAAAATGCACATATCTTGTTGCTGTTCATACCAGAGTTTTGCATTTCGTGCAAAACTCGAAAGAACGCGTCTGTACAGCCAAGCGTATGAAAATACAAAAAGGAAAAATAAAAAGGACGAATGAAAAGGACACATGGAAACAACACAAGAAAACGAATCAGTGCAAGCACAAAAGACGGAGGATGTTCAGCTTGCGTCAAGAATGGAAGTGATTGCGCAGATTAAGCAAGTGCGCACAGAGCAGCATATTACACAGGAAGTTCTGGCAGAACGTGCCGGAACAAAAAAATCGAATATTTCCCGTTTAGAAAGCGGAAAATACAATCCCAGCCTTGATTTTTTAGTACGGGTGGCATCTTGCCTGGGTAAGAGAATACATATATGGATGGAATGAATTTCGCCAGCAAAACAGGAAAAGACAGCAAAACAGGAAGACCTAACACTAACAGTAAGGCAATAAAATAGAAAAGAAAAACACCAAAACAGTGAAAAAGGATAAGAAAGTGAAACAGTTAGGCAGCAAAATAAGATAAAATAGTATAAATATAGTATAAAAGGAGTAAGACAGTGAAATAAAAGGATAGAACGAAATAAAAGGACAGAACGAAATAAAAGGACAGAACGAAATAAAAGGCTAGCAACATAATAAACGCAAACAGCAAAAGGACACTGTCTTATAAATAGAACTAAGTCACAGAAAAATGTAAAGTAAAGTTTTGGGAAAACATAGGAGAATATATGGAAATTTCAATTATTGATCAAGAGACAATACAATGTATTATGACAGAAGAAGAAATGGCGGGCTATGGCCTGGATAAAAAAGCATTGCTTGAAAATGACGGACGTGTACAAGATTTTTTTCGTCAAGTGATGCAGCAGGCAGAACAGGAAACTGGATTTCAAAAGCAGAAGGGAAATGTGGCAGTCTATGCATCCTTTTTGTCAGACGAGACATTAGAAATCATTTTTTCGACAGGATATCAAAATAATTCACAGCAAAATGATACAAAAGAACTTTCTGAGCATATACAGCTACAACAGGAAATGACATTTGAAACAGAATTAGAAGTTGCTGTTTTTAAGGCAAAGAGTGTCATGGAGCTGATTGCATTTTGCAAACAGATGCAAATCATACCAGATTCCTGCGCTTATAAATATAAGAAATCGTATTTTCTACTGGCAGATATTCGCAGGTTTGCGCTGCCTGAAATCGGCAGACTGTTTTACTTGGCAGATAATTATATGGAGTCATCTTGCTATACAACACAAATTGCAGCATATTTAAAAGAGCATGGAACATGTATGATCCGTGATCACGCAGTAGAAAGACTGGCAAGTCTCTAAACCGCAGCAACATGTAATGCTATAAGCAGGATAATAAGAATTAGAGTAAGCTTAAAACCGCAGGAACAAGAAACGCCATAAGCAGGATAATAAGAATTAGAGTAAGCTTAAAACCGCAGGAACAAGAAACGCCATAAGCAGGATAATAAGAATTAGAGTAAGCTTAAAACCGCAGGAACAAGAAACGCCATAAGCAGGATAATAAGAATTAGAACAAGCTTAAAATCGCAGGAACAAGAAACGCCATAAGATGGATTTTAAGAATCGATGTATGAAAAAAACACTTTTTGGAAAGAGTAATAAAAAATACAGCAAGTATTTTTTATTGCTTGTATGAATTCGTACAATTTAGGAGGTTTTTATGGCTGCAAGATTAGAAATCATAGACGTATCCGGCAGGGAAATTTTAGACTCCCGCGGCAATCCTACAGTAGAAGCAGAGGTGCTCATAGAAAATGCAGATACAGGGGAAACCGTATGTGCCAGGGCGGATGTCCCTTCAGGTGCAAGTACAGGACAGTTTGAAGCTATGGAATTGCGAGACGGCGGAAAAGCTTATCATGGAAAAGGAGTTACAAAGGCGGTTGCAAATATTAATGGAAAGATTGCGACACTGCTGATTGGCAAAGATGGAATGATGCAAAACCGGATCGATGAGATGATGCTTGAACTAGACGGCACACAGAATAAATCATCTCTCGGTGCAAATGCAGTACTTGGCGTATCTATGGCGTGTGCAAGAGCATGTGCAGATGCACTCAAAATGCCTTTATACAGATATTTGGGAGGCTGCGGCAAGGGAACGATACCAGTACCAATGATGAATATTTTAAATGGCGGTGCACACAGTAAAAATTGTATTGATTTTCAGGAATTTATGATTATGCCTGTTGGTGCAAAAAGTATGCGTGAGGGGCTTCGATGGTGCGCAGAGGTATATCAGGAACTGAAAAAGCTTTTAGATCAAGACGGTCATAGTACAGGCGTTGGCGATGAAGGCGGTTTTGCACCGGATTTAAAAGATACATTTGAAGTCTTTGAATATTTAATGCGTGCTGTGAAAAATGCAGGCTACGAACCAGGCAGTCAGATTGCATTTACCATGGATGCAGCAGCAAGCGAACTGTTCCAGGAGGATGCCGCAATGTACTATTTCCCTGGAGAAACACGGTCTTTGCTTCGCAAGAATGCACGTGCCATCGAACAGAATAATACACAGGAATCAGAGTGCAACTGTGAAGGAACGACTGTAGTCACAGAGGCAGTAAAAGACGGCTGTATCTGTGAAACAGACTGTAATTGTCTGACGCCGGACACGGATGGACAGATGATTATGCGTTCTACAGACGAGATGATATCCTATTATGAAAAATTAGTAGAAAAATATCCAATTGTATCAATTGAAGATCCATTAGATGAAGAAGATTGGGATGGCTGGAAAAAAATTACAAAGCAGCTGGGCAAAAAGGTAATGCTTGTTGGCGACGACTTGTTTGTTACAAATGTAACCAGACTGATGCGTGGGATTACAAATGAGTGTGCAAATGCAATTTTAATCAAACCAAACCAAATCGGCAGTCTGACAGAGACGATGCTTACGATACGTACAGCAAAAGAACATGGCTACAGGACAATCATGTCACACCGTTCAGGTGAGACGGAAGACACATTTATTGCAGACCTGGCAGTAGGAATGCATACCGGCTATATCAAAACCGGAGCGCCTTGCCGGAGTGAACGGGTAGCAAAGTATAACCGATTGCTGCGAATTGAAGAAGAACTGGAAAGCAGCAGGGAAAATTAAAAAAGAAACGTTTGCAGATACCTGCCAGTATCAAACAAATGAGAATAGACTATGCAGCAGAAACATGTATTTGCTGCATGGTCTTTTTTGTGTCAAAGAAAAGTAAACCCTCTGCTTTGCAGTGAGAGCAAATCTTTTTATTTGTATTGCAAAAAATATGGAAGTAGTATAAAATGCTTTCAGTTAACAATTTGTGGTTAGAAGAATGTTATGTTTTAAAAGCTGTCAATCATTATAAGCAAGACGGAAGAAGGCTATGAAAAACTAAATGATAGTAAGATGGGGATGCGTATCCGCAGGAAAGGATACCAGAAAGAATATGACGCCAGTTAGGATCATGATATGGTAATGCGGATGACACGATAAGAAAAAAGGCGGAGATATTTTATCTGATTTTTTAGGAAAGTGAAGATTTTTATTGAAACTAAGAGTTTCTTGGCTTCTTGAACAGAAAGGGAAATTCATATGGAACAAAAGTTTATACAAGAAAAGAAGAGCATTATGTGTAGGAAAACGAAAATGTACAGAAAAGCGAAAATAACAAAAACAGTGAAAAAGCTATCTGGAATATTGCTTGTGGCTGCCTTACTCGTGTGTGGCAGTGGTTTGCAGGCAATATGTGTGAATGCCAATGCGAAAGATACCGAAAAGTTAGAGCCTGCAGTGCATTCAGTATTACCTGTTGAGACATCCGAAAGCGAGATTGGCAGCGCAAGTCTTATGCAGGATGAGCTGAATCAGACGAAAATAAACGTCGATATATCCGGTATCAGGCAGGAACTTTTGAAAAAAGGGGTTGATACGATTAGTCTGGAAGCACAGATGCGTTATGCGGATACAGTCAGAAGACAAGTCAGCCATACGATAAAGCTTGTGGATAATATGGATGTGTATCAGGCGGATCTTAAAAATTTTGGCAAACATTATGTTACCTTGACATACAAAAAGGGGGACGAGACAATTGCTGTTTCAAAGGAAACAATTGTTGGTATTGCTGCGCAGGAATATAACATTGCATATTTAAACGCGACATTTCCAGTAGTTTTATTTACTTTATCCTTATGGGATAATGAAAACTGTATTACAAAAGGCGCACAAGGCAATCCGGTTCCAACATTTTGTGTATTTGAACGGGCATATTCCTGGAATTGGGAGAAATTGCCGGAAAATGTGTATCGTTTGCCTTATGCAGATGATACTTGTTATGAAATGTTAAATAGCAGCAACTGGTTAGAAAACAGAGCAAATGCGGCCGCATACATTAAGGAGCTGTATGAGATCAGTCCAGATGCAAGATTTCACCTGTATACGGTAGATAATTATCCGGAACATATCCCAATGCTGTTTGATGCAAATCAAATACCGCAAAGCCAGTTTGATGTAGTGCTTTTGTCGGATGGCAGCGGTACATATTCTATTTTTAACTCGGTGTTTAAGGATGATATGGATGGAAGCAAATATCGCAGTTTGTGTACGAAATGGGAAGAATGCAGGCGCAAGTCTGCCGAAGAAAGAAGATATGTATCGATCGAAGATGGAGAATGGGGACTGCAGGAATATGCGTCTGTAGCTGCAAAGGAGGATAACGTATCATGGTGGGTGGCAAGGACGAACGGTACGTTTCAGATCGATAATACGCAGCTGTTAGAGCAGGTGGTCGGCGAGTGTACGGTAAAGAGCGCTTCACAGATGTTGACAGATATCATAGATATTGGAAAGACAGAAGAATTCAAAGCGCTTTATCGTTTTAATAACGAGATGTTTACGGATGCACGTGAAGCAGGCAAGCCCATAATGCTGTTTCTTGGTACGCTTTTATCTGTAGAACATTCTTTTGAAGATTATGCCAATCTGACGATGAACTATTACGGAGATCAATTTCAATACTATTACAAGGGGCATCCTGGCACACCAACAGCATTGTATCCGGATAAAATCAGTCAGTTGGAAAAACTGGAAATTACAGATGTAGATACCAATATACCTGCAGAATTAATTCTGTTTTTCTTTCCGGATATTTATATGTGCGGATACCATTCTTCTACCTATTTGAGTGTTGAAACAGAAAAAATGGCCTGTGGTCTGTTTGAACATACAAAAGAAGAAGGAGAACAGCTGGAATATGGGAAGTTGATGGATTTTTTTGCTAAACAAATAAACTTGCAGCACCCAGAATATGGTTTCTTATGCAAAGATCAGAGTCATACTTATTATGTTTTGGAATTTAATGATACGTCTAAATATGATTGTGCGATATATGATGCGACTGACGACAGTTTAACGTTTTATAAAAAATCTGGTAATGGATACGAAATCGTAGAACGTGAGAATACAGAAGAACAGACGTCAGATGCAGTTCCGTTGAAAAAAGGCAAACGTTTTTCAGCAAATGGTCATACGTATCAAGTAACGAAAAGCGGTACGTCTGCCGCAGTCACATTTTTAAAGACAAAAAGTAAAGCAGCTAAAGTGAACATCCCTGCAGCGGTTCAAAAAGATGGTGTCGTTTATCAAGTAACAGCGATTGCCGACCAGGCAATGCAGGCGAATAAAAAAGTAATATCAGTTACAATAGGGAATCATGTTGCATCGATTGGTGAAAAGGCATTTGCTGGTTGTACGAAATTAAAAAAAGTGAAAGTTGGTACAGGACTAAAGACAATTGGCAAAGCGGCATTTAGCGGAGATAAAAACCTTACGTTTTTTATGTTTCAATCTAAAAATTTGTCAAAAGTAGGAAAAAATGCACTAAGCAATACAAAGTCTGCGATTAAAATGAAAGTACCAGGCGAAAAAATAAGCAAATATAAGAATTTGTTTCGTGCAAAAGGCCAAGATACTCCATTAATCTTTAAAAAATATTGATCGAAAGAAGATCATTTCCTTACGCATTATAAATGTCCTGTTATATCTTGTGATTGCATTTTTAATGGGAAGGATATGAAAAGAAGTCCAGATATATACGGCATTGTATAATTGCGATGATGATGTATGCTTTACGGGGATGAGGCTGTCAATCTGACAGCCTCCCGTTTTTTGCATTTTTTTATTTAGAAGTCAGTTGAAACTTGAGGGAATGGGGTAGTTCCATGACAGGTCGCTAAATGTTACCTCCACATTTCCCCAGGAATTCGTTATCTTTATATTCAGATTTGCATATAATGTATATCCATAAAATTCTGCAGTAATAGGTGTTTTGTATTCAACTGAATCTTTCGTTATATCTTCTTCAGAACGTATTTGATAGACAGCACTGCAGTCGGAGTCCACCTTCGAAAAATTTATTATATGATCACTTTGACCCGTAAACGGAATAGGTTCCCCATCTGGATCAGAAACAGAAACGTGAACGCCCCACTCAGGACAATTAATAAACGGAATAATCAGACTTGTAAGCGCAGATCCTGTAACTATCTCAGCCGTAGCTGTCATAGCAGGCATTGCTTCAACCACTGTAAAATCTTCCGATATTGTTTTTTCATATGTTTCCGGTCCTACCTTATAGGTTATGACTGCTGTCAAGGTCGATTGGCCTCCCTTTAGGGCTTGAACAGTGAGTGATTTCTCCATACTAGTCAGATCAACCGTATTACTATCCGGTTTAATTTGCACGACTGTATTATCAGATGAAGTCCAATGAATCTTTGCTACTTTCAATCCGTATGCACTTGGAGCCTCCAAGCTTAGTTGGTATTTCTCATCTTTCATTAGGGGAGTTTTGATGCCGCTGCCAGAAAGCAGCATAATAAACTTCACTTTTTCTGGATCTGTTACCTCATTGTCATCTGTCACTTCGACTTCCGCCGTCCCTACCACTGTTGTTCGAGATCCATCCGCCAGATCAACAGTTGCAATCAGCGTGACTGTCCCTTTGCCTTTCCTCTCGCCTCTTACGGTAAATGTATTATTATCACCGCCTGCAATAAAAGGGGCCTCAATAATAGATCTGCCGTTGACTATCCATTGCGGGTAATAAATCTGGGCGCCATCTGGCAATTCGGCTGTAATCGTTGAAGTATCATATGTAGAAATTGATGATGGATTCGATGTCATTGTGACCTTCACAGCTGGCTCTGCCGGCGCATTTCCATCTTCCGTTACTGTAACAATAATCGTTTTTGTCTGGTTTGGCTGGATGAGCGCACTGTCTTTTTCTGGTCCGTATACATCTGCCGTCACACTGATAACGGTTGTCCCGATTTTATTTGCTTTCACTTTCACTGTATCAGTTCTTATACTTTGCATATCAGAATAAGAAAAAATTTGCTGAGAATCATGTGCCCACATGATGTTCTCAAGCCGTCCCGATGATTCCGGCTCTACAGATACATGTATTGTTTCTTCCTGACCTACCTTCATCGTAAAATCCGTATGATCCAGTACAATTCCTTTCAGGGTTCCTGGTGTCTGATCCTCTGTGGAATCGGAACCGCCAGATGAGGAACCACCAGACGAAGAACCGCCAGATGAGGAACCGCCAGATGAAGAACCACCAGATGAAGAACTTCCAGATGATGAGCCGCCGGATGTAGACGGCGCATTCACCGTAATATTCTGGCTGCTGCCTTCGGATACCGTATAGTTGCCATTTGGCGTATTAACAGCTACATTCTGCCCAGTCTTGTTTTCTACATTAACCTTGACAGCCGCCAGGTTGCCTGTAATCTTGATAGAGCTGCCTGCCGCACCTTTTTCCAGCACGAGACTGATATCTGCGCTGCTTTCAAGCGCAATGCCGAGCGACGCTGTAATCTTTGCTGCTGCAGATACCTTCACTGCAATGACTTCCTTTGCAGTGCCGGACATTGCCAGGTTCATTTCTTTTGAGACAGTCACATTGCCTACTTTGCCGTTGTCGTCTACTGCCAAAGATATGTCTGCCTTCTGTGCATCCAGCGAAACGTCTGACACCGTCCCTTTCACATCCAGGCCGACTTTCGCGCTGTCTGCCGTGGCATCCATGACTACTTTACTAACAGTCCCGCCTTCTGCGACAGCTACCTTGATATCCGTCTGCGGCGCTGCAAACGCCACATTTCCAACCTGGCCGTTTACTGTGAGGTCAACCTTCGTGCTCGTAGCCTGTGCTGCCATGGAAAACCCGTTTACTATCCCGCTTTTTGCGACGGCCATCTTGATGTCCGCATCCGGCGCGGTAAGCTGCATGTTTCCAATGCTGCCGTCTACTTCTACATCCACTTTCGTGCGCTGTGCGTCTTTTGCGACGGATACGTTCGAAATGGTGTTTCCCTGTGTGACAGAAACCTTTGCGTCAGTGTCCGGCGCAGTAAATGAGACATCATTTACATTCCCGCTTACTTCTAGTGATACCTTTGCGTTTGCCTGCGAGAAGGTGATGCTGTTTACGTCAGCGCCTGGCTGTACGACAAAGCGCGCAGCTTTTGCAAATACGTTGAAGATATTGCCGACTGCATTCTCCAGCCATGTGCTGTCCTTAATCGCAAGGACGGAAATGGACTGGAACGTCCCATTGTTTACAACATCTGCATTCGGCGCATCCACGGTCAGGGCGATATCCTGATAATCTGCTTTCGGAATGGTAAAAGTGTCCGCCGCATCTGTCTGCAATCGCAGCGTCCTCGTTTCCGCATTTTTCAGTGCATTCTCTAGCTGCAACTGGTTAGATACCGTCACATCCCTATTCACTGCCTCTGGCGTATCTGGTACTGTTGTGTCCGCCGCCTTTTGCTTCACACGTACTTTGCATGACAGCCATTTACTTTTGGTCGTCTTTTTCCCGTTTTTCGTAACTGTACGCACGGTTTTTACCCGGATGGTTGCGGTTCCCTTTTTTTTGCCTTTCAGCAGGACATAGGTATTTTTCCTGCCATAAGGTTTGCATACCGACGCTTTTGTCGTCGTTACCTTTCGGATTTTCCATTTCTGCTTGTTGTTTACAAGCTTTAGCTTGTAATCCTTTTGCCCGGCTTTCAGTGTTTTAGATTCCACATTCAGCCTGACTTGTGCCTTTACAGCCGCCGATGCCGTCAGCGCAGGCATCCATGTGGAAGCAGGTGCGCTGCATGTCATAACCGCTGCTAAGAGCACTGCAACTTCTAATTTAAGCTGCTTGATTCTCATGACGTTTACCTCCTTTTCGTAATATCATGGGATTGCCTTACGGCTTGTCACGTTTCCAGCAGCACATAAGGGCTGTCCCATTTTGCGCCCGCATCTGCTGTGTGATGCGGACTGCTGTAAACCCAGTGTCATGCAAACGGAACTCTCAATCCTCGCTTATATGACACTGGGTTTACAGAAATCCGTACCAACTCCTGGCTGATCGTCATAGAAGCAGCATTTTTCTCTGCATCGGCAAAATATAGTTTAGCAAATTTTGACAGGAAGAAATACCTCTCGGTACGGATTGCACTTTTTCAGGGATAAATTTACGTTATCGCAATAGAAAAAATAGTTGACGCAAAAAGAAAAAAACGGTAGTATTGAGACAAGGAGTTCATAGTAAAAAGCAGGATAAAAAGTAGTTTATTTATCGTAGAAAATGCAAAGAGATTGCATAAATGCTATGCAAAATATTATGTGCATAGCATAGCAGTATATCGTTTCATATATTTTATACAATATAGTAAGTTACCCTTACCGACTGAGGGTAGATATGGCAAATAAAGAAGATGAGAAAGGAAACAGCAGACATGAAAAGTGCAGTTTTTTATGGAAAACACGATTTGCGCGTAGAAGAATCACCAAAGCCTGAACCAAAAGAAGGGGAAGTACTGATACAGGTGAAAGCCTGCGGCGTGTGCGGAACAGATGTACATATTTACGAAGGTGATAAAGGTGCAGCGGAAGTAACGCCGCCTACGATTCTTGGACACGAGTTTTCAGGCGTCATTGTAAAAAAGGGTGCAGGGGTATCCCGTTTTGAGATTGGAGACAGAGTATGCATTGATCCAAACTGTTACTGCGGAGCTTGTGAGCCATGTAAAAACGGGATAGCGCATTATTGCGAGCATATGATCGGATATGGGACGACCGTTAATGGAGGCTTTGCTGAGTTTTGCGTTGTAAATGAACGGCAGGTATATCTTTTAGGAGAGAATACATCCTTTGAACAAGGCGCAATGACAGAGCCAGTTGCATGCTGCCTGCATGGGATTGATATGTGTCAGATACGTCCAGGTCATCAAGTACTCGTAATTGGCGGCGGAATGATCGGGCTGTTAATGCTCCAGCTTGCAAAGCTGGCAGGGGCTGCAAAAATAGCGCTGCTTGAACCGGTTGAAAGTAAGCGGGAAAATGGAAAGCAATTAGGGGCGGACGTATGTATTGATCCAATCCATGAGGATGTAAAGGCTGCGCTGCAGGCAGCAGGTATGCACTGCATCAATACAGTGATAGAATGCGTCGGACGTCCTTCGACGATAGAACAGGCAATTGACCTGGCAGGCAATAAAGCAGTTGTCATGATGTTTGGATTGACAAAGCCAGATGAAACAATATCGCTTAAGCCATTCCAGGTATTCCAAAAAGAGCTGGAATTAAAGGCTTCTTTTATTAATCCATATACACAAAAACGTGCATTGGACTTGATTGATTCCGGCAGACTTGATGTAAGCAGTATGATATACGAGGTTTGCGGGCTGGAGAAGTTAGAGCAAGTACTAAGTGATCCAAAGCTGCGGGCTTGTGGAAAATATATTATATCGCCTGAAAAATAAATATGGCGGCATCTATTTCCATGTAAATGGCAACTAGATGCCGTTTCCTTTTGAATCTTGTACAGAAAGAGGAAATAAAATTGAAAAAGAAAACTATTTTTAAGCAGCTGCTGATTCCAATGATGGCAATTGCAATTGCTTTGCCAATTGTACTGCTCGTTATTTTTACAACATCATATGAAAAGGAAATATATACCCAAAACGGGGAAATATCCAGCCTGATAGCAGAAGAAATATCTACTTTTATGGATGGTGCGTATAAGCTTAACGAGGAATTGTCCGATAATCCAAGCATCTTGACGATGGATACACAGGAGCAGACGCCGGTTTTAGCCAAGTGCGTAGAGAGAAATTCCTATTTAGATCAATTATATGTCCAGGGAACAGATGGAATGCAGACGGCACGTTCTGCTGGAGAGCTTGCAGACCGTTCTGCCAGATGGTGGTTTATCCAGATGATGGAAGATCCAAAGCCATTTATATCGAAATCCTATTATTCTGTTGCAACAGGTATGCCATGCGCATCTGTTTTTTTTCCTATGTATCAAAATGATGAAATGATTGGTATTTATGCAGCAGATTTGAAGCTGGATTTTTTACAGGAGCTGATTGGTAAATATTCGAATGGACAAGATGGCAGAGTATCCTTTGTTATTGATGGAGAAGGCGTCGTCGTAGCACATCCAGATCAAATACAGATTGAGGAACAATATAATTATAAAGACAAAATCCGAACTGTTTCTGTAAAAGATGCATCAGGTAACCCGACCAAAGACAGTGATGGCAATATTGAGACAGAACAACATACATTGGATATATCCAAAGAGTTTGAAAACATCATAACACAAGTGATGGAAGGAAATAGTGACAGTACGAAAATATCCGAACAAGGAAAAACCTATTATGCCAGCTATACACCGATTTCCTTGCAGGGAAATTCCGATTCCTGGTCGCTGATTACGTTACAGGAAAGAAGTGCAGCGATGTCAATGGCAACCAGGATGCTTATCGCATCTGCAGTCATTGTGTTGTTTGCAATGGCAGCAGCCATCATAATTGCAACTTATCTTGCACGCAGGCTGACAAAACCGGTAAATTTACTGGCAGGGCTGATGCAAGAAGCAGCAGGAGGAGATTTTTCGATCCTTGCACAAGAAAACAGCCGGGACGAGGTAGGAAAGCTTGCCCAAAATTATAATATTATGACTGCAAAGATTTGCGGTGCATTGGTGCGCATGAAAGATTTTACAATGGATTTACTCCACTGTTCGGATCAATTGCAGGCCATTGAGACAGATATCGTTACGATTAACGAGGCGATGCAAGAAATTTCAGAAGGGACTTCTGCGCAGACATTAGAAGTCGGCTGTGTGGTAGAACGTATGGAAAAACTGGAACAACGGTTTGACGAATTAAAAGAAAATAGTAAGGAGCTTATGAATGGGGCAGTCTATACGATGCAATCCAGCGAAGAAGGCACCAAAAGGATGCAGGAGTTAGAGGAGCAAAACCGTCAGGTGGAGAAAAGTGTAGAATGTTCGTATGAAAAAATGAAACAATTACAAGAGCATTCGTCACAGATTGTAGATATTATTAGTACCATTAATCACATATCTTCAGAAACAGGGCTGCTTGCACTGAATGCGACAATTGAAGCGGCAAGAGCAGGAGAACAGGGAAGAGGCTTTGCAGTAGTGGCGGAATCCATTGGAAGACTGTCATCAGACTCTGTTGGTGCGACGGCAGAAATTGAACAAATGATCCAGCAATTTTGCAGTGATATTGACAGTATTGTATCTCAGATTGGAATTGTAAAGGAAATTACGACCAAACAGATACAGGCTGTGAAAAAAACAGGAGACATTTTCCTGGACTTTAAAAAGATGACAGAGCAAACAGGTAACAGTGTAGATAAAATGGATCAGCTGATTAGCGAAATGTTTGAAATTGACCAGTATGTTGTAAATGCTGCACAGTTAATTACGGATATTTCAAAAAAAGCGGAGGGGTTATCTGCAAAAGTAGCAGATTCATTAGAAAAAGAACTAGAGAATATCCAAAACAGTGCAGGAAATGTTACGATGGTATCTCATGCAATGGCAAAGGAAATGGAAATATTTAAGCTGAAATAAGTACCAATGCGAAAGCAAATGGAGGAAAAGGATGATAAAGGCAGTTATATTTGATATTGACAACACACTATATGATTTTGACGCAGCAAATGAATATGGGATGCAGGCAGTAGTCAGTTATTGCAGTGATCATTTTAACATTCAGACACAGCAGTTTTACGAATACTATTACAAAGCATGGAAACTGGCAAATGAGCGGATTGGTTCAGATACAGCAGCGCTTCACAACCGTTTAATCCGGTTTCAATGTATGTTGGAATTAATGGGTAAATCTCCTTTGCTGCATGCAAGGACTTTGTTTGAGCTTTTTTGGGATACAATGATTGCTCATGCAAAGCCATCCTGTGGCATTTTACAGCTTATCCGGGAACTAAAAGAAAAGCACATATACCTTGGTATTGGTACAGATATGACGGCTGATATACAATACCGGAAATTAGAGAAATTAGGGATAGCACCATATCTTGACATGATTGTCACAAGTGAAGAAGCAGGTGTGGAAAAACCACACTTAAAATTTTTTGAACTGTGTGTACAAAAGACAGGCTGTCTGGCTAATGAATGCGCATTTATCGGTGATAATATCGAAAAAGATGTCAAAGGCGCTCTGGCAGCTGGATTATATGGTATTTGGTATACGCAGGAAAAAGAACCTCAGCAGGAAATGCCGTTTCCAGTGATTCAATCTTTTAGTGACTGTCATCTATTCTGATGGTGTCTATGGGCAGATATCGGTTAGGAGATAAAGGCTGCTAAGCAGTTGTTTTATAGGAAAAGCGTTTTTGATTTAGAAAGTTGTATATTTACAGTACCCTCCGTGGACAATGAGATCCCTTGTTCACGGAGGGTACTATTCATAGATAAATATAGTTTTCTTCGCCGCATGCACAAAATTGAATTGTGCGTGCGGTTTTTTTATTAACGCACTGCGACCCGCAGCATGCGCCAAATCCTGCTTTGCGGGATTCTTTTTGTTGCGCTGTAGAGCAGCATTATACTGCATCAAAAATGAAGAATGCTGCACTCGGACATACAAACTATATTTATAGGATAGTCTAATGAGTCATGATAGAATTTAAAATGTAACTTTCTGGAAAATAGGCGGTTTAACGACAAATTTCGACATTTTTCCAGGGAAACGTTTTTTTATTATAAAGGAACGGGGGAAATTCGCTTTTTTAGCAGCATTTTGTTAATTTTGCGTATTTTCTACCGATACTGACAGGAGGTTTTGGAGTCATGACTCAGCTAAACGTGGCGATTGCAGATGATAATGAAAAAATGGTGCAGCTGCTGGGAGATATTGTCAAAAGTGACAAAGAATTGAAAGTAGTTGGAACAGCAAAAGATGGAGTAGAAGCCTGTGAGATAATCCGGGAAAAAGAACCGGATGTAGTGCTTTTAGACATTGTAATGCCGAAACTGGATGGACTTGGCGTGTTAACAAAGATTAACAATGACCATTCCTTGAAAAAGCATCCGGCATTTATTGTCATCAGCGCCATAGGACAAGAAAAAATTACGGAAGATGCATTTAATCTTGGAGCAGATTACTACATTATGAAGCCTTTTGACAACGAAATGGTGTTAGGGCAGATTAAGCTTATCCGTGATCGAAGCATACAAAGAACAAATGAGCCAAGAAAAGCAAGTGCGTATGAAAAGTATCAAGAACCAATCGAGCGTGACTTGGAGGCAGATGTTACAAATATTATTCATGAAATTGGTGTTCCAGCACATATCAAAGGATATCAGTATTTGCGAGAGGCAATTATGATGTCTGTCAATGATATTGAGATGCTCAATTCTATTACAAAGATCTTATATCCCACAATTGCAAAACAGTTTCAGACCACACCAAGCAGGGTGGAACGTGCAATTAGACACGCGATAGAAGTCGCTTGGTCTAGGGGAAAGATGGACACAATTGACGAATTATTTGGTTATACGATCCACAATGGCAAAGGAAAGCCTACAAATTCAGAATTTATTGCCTTGATTGCAGATAAAATAAGGTTGGAATACCGTTCGAAATAGGGTATAATGTCTACAGGCAGATAGTGCCATTATACATTTCGGAGGAATGCTCATGAAAAAAAT
>CANDJR010000023.1 GCA_947385105.1 uncultured Eubacterium sp. | reverse complement strand
GATGCAAATGCCGCATCACCAGAGACGGAGAGCAGTTGTTTGATGGGAATTTAGCATCGTTAAAGCGGTTTAAGGACGATGTAAAAGAAGTGCGTGCAGGATATGAATGCGGGCTTGTATTTGAAAGCTTTAATGACATCATAGAATTTGATCAGATAGAAGCATATAAAATGGTTGAGGTGCCTCGCTAAGATCTGCTTGGGAGCATGCTGCCTGTTGGTTCCTATTTCGGCAAGCAGAATCGTCCGTAGGAAGAAGGGATTTGAAAATGAGAAAAAACAGCATCAAGAATGTACGAATTAATGAAGAAGTATTAAGAGAACTGAGCCAAATTATACGCAGCGACATTAAAGATCCACGCATTCATCCAATGACAAGCGTAGTATCGGTAGAGGTTGCACCGGACTTAAAGACATGCAAAGCTTATATCAGCGTATTAGGAGATAAACAGGTACAGCAAGATACTTTAGCAGGCTTAAAGAGTGCGGAAGGCTATATCCGGCACGCTTTAGCAAAAAACATTAATTTACGAAATACGCCGCAGATCACATTTATTATGGATCAGTCGATCGAGTACGGAGTATATATGTCTCATTTAATTGATCAAGTAAGTCATTCCGACAGCAGGAAGAAAGAGGAGGAGCATGCATAATTTGGAAGAACAGTTAGCTGGTGTACAAAAAGCGGCAATCGTAGGACACATCAAACCAGATGGCGATTGTGTCGGCTCTTGTCTGGCTACGTATAACTATCTGAAGGAATATCATCCGCAGATGGAGGTGAAGCTGTATTTAGAGCCAATTCCAAATATATTCAAGTTTTTATCCCGTGCAGATGAGATTATCAGTGATTCTGATTATACTGAGGAATATGACCTGTTGATTGTACAGGACTGTGGAGACGCTGCCAGATTGGGTGCAGCAGCAAAGCTGGTTGAGAAATCAAAACGGGTACTTTGCGTTGATCATCATATCAGCAACAAAGGATATGGAGATGATAACTATATTTTTCCAAACGCCAGCTCCACTTCTGAGTTGATTTTTGATTTGCTGCCAAAGGAACGCATTACAAAGCAAATTGCAGAATGTATTTATGTGGGGATTGTGCATGATACTGGTATGTTCCAGTATTCGTGCACTTCCTCGAAAACAATGCGTACGGCAGGATATTTAATGGATACAGGTATTGATTTTTCCAAAATGATTGATAAGACTTATATCGAAAAAACGTTTGAGCAAAATCAGATCCTGGCAGTTGCATTGAAAAAAAGCCGTCTGTATCTGGATGGAAAATGCATTGTTTCTATTTTAACAAAACAGGATATGGAAACATGCGGCGCACTTGCAAAGCATTTGGAAGGGGTTGTTGCGCACTTGCGCGCGACAAAAGGCGTAGAGGCTGCTGTACTTTTTTATCCGCAGGAGACAGGCGGATATAAAATCAGCCTGCGTTCTTCCTCGGACAGGGTAGATGTCGCATCGATTGCAATGCAGTTCCAAGGCGGCGGTCATATGCGTGCAGCTGGGGCGTCTACCACACTGTCGCCGGAAGAATGCATTGGAAAGATACTGGCACAAATTAAAATACAATTAAATGATGGTCTGGAGTGCAGTAAATGAACGGGATCATAAATGTATATAAAGAAAAAGGCTACACATCCTTTGATGTAGTTGCAAAGCTGCGTGGCATTTGCCATCAAAAAAAAGTCGGGCATACAGGAACGCTTGATCCAGATGCAGAAGGTGTCTTGCCAGTATGTTTTGGAACGGCTACAAAAGTATGCGAGCTTTTGACAGATAAGGAAAAGGAGTACGAAGCTGTACTTTTATTAGGGGTAGAGACAGATACCCAGGATATAAGCGGAAAAGTACTGCAGGAAAAAAATGTGAACTGTACAAAAGAAGAACTGCTGCAGGCAGCAGCATCCTTTGTCGGAGCATATTCACAGACACCGCCGATGTATTCAGCGTTAAAAGTCAATGGAAAAAAGCTCTGCGATTTGGCACGCTCTGGTATTTATATAGAGCGCAAGCCGCGTACAGTTCATATTTTTGATCTGGAGATTGTATGGATCGATATGCCGCGGGTAAAAATCAAAGTACATTGTTCCAAAGGAACCTATATCCGTACCTTATGCCATGACATTGGAAAGAAATTAGGCTGCGGCGGGTGTATGGAACAGCTGGTACGTACCCGTTCGGGTATTTTTTGCATTGCTGATGCATGGAAGTTAGCACAGATTGAGCAGCTGGCAGCGCAACAAAGAACTGAGGAATTATTCATGCCCATAGAAGCGCTGTTTACTGCTTACCCATCTGCCAAGGTGTGCAAGGAGTTTTTGCGTATGCTGGAAAATGGCAACAGACTGCCGAAGCAAGCATTTGAGTTTGCGTCAGACGCACCTTTGGATACTTGTGAAAAGCTGCGTGTATATCGGGAAAGTGAATTTTTTGGCATTTACCAATGGGATGCAGCACGCAGCGATTATAAGCCGGAAAAAATATTTTGGCAGAGGACAGATAAAAAATGAGATACGAAAAGGATTTTAGAAATTTACAGCTGACAGAGGATACGGTTCTTTCCCTGGGAAAATTTGACGGGCTGCACCGTGGGCACAAGACACTATTTGATTCGCTGTTTGAAAAAGCGGCGCAGGGACGAAAAACAGCTGTATTTACATTTGATATTCCGCCTCAAAATATAGCGCATGGCACAAAGGCACAGGTCATTACAACAAATAAGGAAAGACACAAGCTTTTGGCACAACGGGGAATTGACTATTTAATCGAGTGCCCATTTACAGAAGAAATCATGCATATGGAGGCAGAACAGTTCATCTTAGAAATTACCAGGCGCTTATGTGTAAAATGGATCGTTGTTGGGACAGATTTTCGTTTTGGCTATCAGCGCAGGGGAGATTATCATATGCTGCAGGAGCATGCACAGCGCTTTGGATACCAGGTAAGAGTTGTCCAAAAAATGCAGTATGCAGGCAGGGATATTAGCAGCACATATATTAGGGAAGAAATTGAGAGGGGTAATTTGGAACTTGCCAATGAACTGCTTGGATATCCTTATTTTTTAGAAGGAGAGATACTGCATGGCAATCAGGTTGGCAGATCGATTGGATTTCCGACAATTAATATGCAGCCGCCTTTCGAAAAGCTGCTGCCTCCTTTTGGTGTCTATCTTTCAGAAGCAGTCATCGATGGGCGGCGTTTTTATGGTATTACAAATATTGGGAAAAAACCTACGATTCAGGGTACTTATCCAATTGGGGCGGAAACATACTTGTATGATTTTCATGAGGATGTCTATGGAAAACATGCAAAGGTGGAGCTTTTGCACTATGTGCGTCCAGAACGAAAGTTTGAAGGATTAGAAGAATTGCAGGCACAACTTGCGCAGGATATTTCTTATGGCATTGCATACCGCGCTTAAAAAGAGTGTTGATTTGTGCGGTAAAATTGTTACCCTCAGTGAACAAGGGGCGTGTATCCCCTTGTCCACTGAGGGTAACTTTAGGAGTTGACAATTTTACCAAAATTTTTTATTACAAAATTATTACATAATGTTGACAGCTATTTTTAAGATTGCTATAATATAACAAAATTGAACAAAAGATATCAAAAATATTACATAGAAACTACATGGAAATGTTTGAGTCTGTAATGATTATTTGAGAAACACTGGGATAAATTGTATATTATAGGAGGCGTATGTTATGAAATACAAGTTTTTAAAATTGGGTGCAGCTTTTATGATGAGTATCGTTGTGGCATTGGAAGGCAGCAGCGTAGCACAGGCTGCGTCAGTTCGTGCAGGTTTGGATGCGACATTGGCAGATTATTTAAGTGAAAGCAGGATGACAATTTCACAAAAGGAAATGAAAGAAGTCAGTGCAAAAAATGAATCTGCTGCACAGGACAAAGAAAACGAAAAGAAAGAAACAAGCAAAGATAATAAAAAAGAAAGCAAAAAAACAATTTGCGGGTATACAAAACTTGGTGTGGCAAAGGTTGATAATTATTTAAATGTGCGTGCAGGGGCTGGAGAAGATGAATCCATTGTAGGAAAGCTCCCATCAGACGCAGGATGCGAAATTTTAGGTAAAGAAGGCGACTGGTATCACATTACATCTGGCAAGGTAAGCGGTTATGTCAAATGTGAATATATTGTTACAGGAAAAGAAGCAGAAAAGCTGGCGCAAAAACTGAAAAAAGATATGGCAATCGTAAATACGATGACCGTGTATATTCGTGAAAAACCGAATACAGATTGTACGATTTTAACGATTGTAACAGAGGATGAAGAATTAGAAGTTGTAAAAGAAGATAAAGACTGGGTAAAGGTTAAGCTGGATGATGAAAATGGCTATGTAAACAAGAAGTATGTAGAAATTTCAGAGGAATTAAAAAAAGCAATGCCTTATACACCAGAAAGCAGTGAATCACAGTCTGGCAGTGAGTCTGGATCAGGAAGTGCCAGTTCTTCTTTGGCACAGACAGCGTTAAGCTATGTAGGCGGCCGTTATGTTTGGGGTGGGACAAGCCTTACAAGCGGTGTAGACTGTTCTGGGTTTACGATGCAGATTATGGCAAAATACGGTGTGTATTTACCGCATAATGCAGCAGCGCAGTCTGGTTATGGAAGAAGCGTAAGCACTTCTGAGCTGCAGGCGGGCGATTTGATTTTCTACGGCAGCGCTGGAGCGATCAGCCATGTAGCAATTTATATTGGAAATGGACAGATTGTACATGCCAGCAACAGTCGTGACGGTATCAAAGTATCGAATGCATTTTACCGTACACCGGTTTGCTGCAGACGTATGTTTTAGCAGTGAAACAGCATAAGCAGATTTCATAAGTTGTTTCGCAGTACAGTTACATAAGCATTTTTCATAAAATGCAGATCAACAGTTACTGTTCACACCAGGGTTTTTATTCAACATTAGTCAATAGAAAGCATTGAAAAAGTTATTTACATTTATGTAATGGTATGTTATAGTGGAAAAGTATGAGTGAGCCCGTGCTCGGTAGGTGGACTCTCCGACCTTTTACTGAGTATTTCATACATGCATTTGGGGCGTTTTATAAAATATATGGAGGATATCATCATGTTATCAAAGGAAAAAAAAGCATCAATTATTGCAGAATATGGAAAGAAGCCAAATGATACAGGCTCACCAGAAGTGCAGGTAGCTTTATTGACAGCAAGAATTAATGAACTGACAGAGCATTTAAAGGTAAACCAAAAGGATCACCATTCCAGACGCGGATTGCTGAAAATGGTAGGTCAAAGACGTGGATTATTAGCATATCTTAAGAAAAATGATATTGAAAGATACCGTACATTAATCCAGCGTTTAGGCTTAAGAAAATAATTCTGTATGGGAAAGGGCGGAGTTTTCCGCCCTTTTTTAGGGTTAGTTTGACCGAAATGTTAAAGGAGAAAAAAATGTATAAAAGTTATGCGATAGAAATTGGCGGCAAGACACTGACTGTAGAATTAGGACGTGTCTGTGCTCAGGCAAATGGCGCAGCGCTTATGCGCTATGGCGATACAACCGTACTCTCTACTGCTACAGCATCAGAAAAGCCAAGAGATGGGATTGATTTTTTCCCACTGAGCGTTGAGTATGAAGAAAAACTGTATGCAGTTGGAAAAATTCCAGGAGGATTTAATAAACGGGAAGGAAAAGCATCAGAAAATGCAATTTTAACGTCCCGCGTAATCGATCGGCCAATGCGTCCTCTGTTTCCAAAAGATTACCGAAACGATGTCACATTAAATAATATGGTTATGAGTGTGGATCCAGATTGTCGTCCAGAAATCGTAGCTATGCTTGGTTCTGCGATTGCTGCCAGCATTTCTGATATTCCGTTTTGCGGGCCATGCGCGATGACACAGATTGGCATGATAGACGGTGCGTTTATTGTCAATCCGTCTCAGGAGGAATGGGATAACGGGGATTTGCAGCTAACCGTAGCTTCTACCATGGAAAAGGTAATTATGATCGAAGCTGGGGCAAATGAAATTCCAGAGGAACGGATGCTGGAGGCTATTTATATGGCCCATGACATCAACCAGACGATAAATGCGTTTATCAACCGCCTGGTCGAAGAAGCAGGAAAGCCAAAACATGATTATACAAGTTGTGCGGTTCCGGAAGAATTATTTGCTGCTATGAAAGAAATCGTACCACCTTCGGAAATGGAGGATGCGGTCTTTACAGATAAAAAGCAAGAACGGGAAGAAAATATTCGTGTCATCACAGAAAAATTTGAAGCTGCCTTATCTGAACGGGAAGAAGCAGAGGAATGGCTGCCGCTTTTAGGTGAGGCTGTATATCAGTACCAGAAAAAGACAGTTCGTAAGATGATCTTAAAAGACCACAAGCGTCCGGATGGACGAGCAATCGATGAGATCCGTCCGCTGGCTGCTGAAGTTGATTTGATTCCAAGAGTGCATGGATCTGCCATGTTTACCCGCGGTCAGACACAGATTTGCGATGTTGTCACATTAGCACCGCTTTCAGAAGTGCAGCGTGTGGATGGATTAGATGAAAATATTCAGACAAAGCGGTATATGCACCACTATAATTTCCCGTCTTATTCTGTTGGCGAGACGAAGCCATCCAGAGGGCCGGGGCGCCGGGAAATCGGACACGGGGCACTGGCAGAAAAAGCGCTCATCCCAGTCCTTCCTTCTGTAGAGCAGTTTCCATATGCTATCCGGGCAGTGTCAGAGACGTTTGAATCCAATGGATCTACTTCTATGGCGTCTACGTGTGCATCTTGTATGGCATTGATGGCTGCAGGCGTGCCGATTAAAACAATGGTAGCAGGGATTTCCTGCGGGCTTGTAACAGGCGATACAGATGACGACTATCTGGTGCTGACAGATATCCAGGGCCTGGAAGATTTCTTTGGTGATATGGATTTTAAAGTGACTGGTACGCATGCAGGCATTACAGCGATCCAGATGGATATCAAAATCCATGGCCTGACTCGTCCAATTGTGGAAGAAGCGATTGCAAGAACCAAAGAAGCAAGGCTGTATATTATGGATGAAGTAATGTCAAAAGCGATTGCAGAGCCAAGAAATGAGGTTGGGCAATATGCGCCGAAGATCATTCAGATCCAAATTGATCCAATGAAGATTGGTGATGTAGTCGGACAGCGCGGCAAGACAATTAATGAAATAATTGAAAGAACTGGTGTAAAAATAGATATCACAGATGACGGTGCAGTATCGATATGCGGTACAGACCGGAAAATGATGGATAAAGCTGTTGAGATGATTGAGATCATCACAGCAAACTTTGAGGCAGGACAGCTTTTTAAAGGCAAGGTTGTCAGCATTAAGGAATTTGGCGCATTTGTAGAGTTTGCACCTGGCAAAGAAGGTATGGTGCATATTTCTAAGATTTCCAAAGGCCACATTAACCATGTCGAGGATGTATTGACACTGGGAGACGAAGTAACCGTTGTCTGCCTGGGCAAAGATAAGATGGGCCGGTTAAGCTTTAGTATTAAGGACGTACCAAAGGATAAGATCAATTAATATGATAAAGAGGACAATAGTGAGGGACCAAGGCATAAAAATGCCTGGGGTCTTTCACTTTTTTTTATGCCTGCCATATGATGGTAATAAAAACAGTACAGGATTGTATAGTATGGACAGGGTTCGTAATTTGATACAGTGCGACAGAGTGCACAAGCTTGGATATACAGGCAGGGGAGTAGGAGTTGCTATTTTAGATACCGGGGCTTGCGTCATACGATTGTCATAAGACAACATATAGGATGCATACATAAAGATTAGGAAGGAGGTTTGCAGCAGATGGAGTCAATGCGTTTTCAAACAGGAATCTATTTACGGATATCCAAAGAAGATGAGGATATCGGCGGATACGGCAAAGCTGAGAGCGGGAGTATTCATGCGCAGCGCACACTTTGCAGCGCGTTTGTGAAAAGACACCCTGAAATGGAGCTTTATGATATTTACACAGATGAAGGGTATAGTGGCAGTACATTTGAGCGGCCAGCGGTTCAAAGGCTTTTAGCAGATATCCATGCTGGCATGGTTAACTGCATTGTTGTCAAAGACTTATCCCGGTTTGGCAGGGATTATATCCAGGCAGGGCAGTTTCTTCAGAAAATATTTCCTTCGCTTGGTGTGCGCTTTATTGCTGTTACGGATCAATACGACTCACTGACAGCAGATCAGGCAGAGTCTTCCCTTATAGTCCCGATTAAAAATTTTGTCAACGATGCCTATTGCCTGGATATTTCAAATAAAGTGAAAAGCCATCAAAAGGTCAAGCGTAAAAACGGAGATTTTATCGGTGCGTTTGCTGTGTATGGCTACAGCAAAGATACCGAGCATAAAAACAGGCTGGTACCGGATTTGTACGCAGCACAGATCGTACGTTTTATTTATGTATGGAAATTAGAAGGGATGAGTCTGTGTGCAATTGCAAAAAAATTAAATGCTTTAGGCGTACTTTCTCCAATGGAATATAAGCGGTCAAAAGGCGAGCGCTTTGCAACAGGGTTTGCAGCAGGAAAGCCTGCGGCATGGTCTGCAATTGCTGTGAAACGTATTTTGCAAAACGAGATCTATACAGGGACTATGGTACAGGGAAAAAGTGAAAAAATCAGCTATAAATTAAACACCATCCGCCAAAAGCCAAAAAAGCAGTGGGAACGTGTGGCACAGACACATCCTCCCATTATTTCCAAAGAGCTGTTTGCAGACGTACAAAGCTTGCTTACAGCAGGCGCAAGAGACACAGACAGTCAGCAGGCATATTTATTTCACGGGCGCTTAGTTTGCGCAGACTGCCAAAAGCCGCTGATTCGGCGTGTAAATAATTATAAAGGGAAACAGACGCTGCATTTTATCTGCCCTACGAGAAATAAGGGGCAGGGCTGCACAAGGCACAGTATTGCGCAGGAGAGATTGTTACAGATCCTGCAAACAGTGCTGTCCGTACAGTTAGCTGTTTTGACAGACGCAAAAAAGCTCTGTGCGCTTTGTACAGATTTGAAAGTAAGTACAAATCAAATTGCCCCTTTTCAACAGGAAATCGCACGTCTTTGTACGGAAAGAGACAGGTATCAGGGTCTTCCCGGACATCTGATGCAGGATTTTGCAAACGGTCTTTTGACAGACGAAGATATTCATGTCTTCCAAAAGCTTTATGAGGCACAATATGCAGAATTAAAAAAGACGATAAAAAAGCAGGAACAGACAGTAAAGCTGCTTTCTGGGGCAGAGCTTGCCTGCCAAGAGCAAATAGAAAGGTGGAAACATACCATGTCGTTTGCACGATTAAACCGTTTGGAGCTTGCTTTATTGATACAAAACATCCATATATACGAAGGCAAACGTATCTGTATCAGCCTTGCAGTCAAACATCCGTTTTGAATAAAACTATGAGGAGGGAAAAGCATGCAGGAAATATTCCAGGCAGGCATTTATGCAAGGCTGTCTGTAGATCACGGAAAAGTAAACGAAAGTTCGATTGAATCACAGGTCGCATTGGCGCAAGCTTTTATTCGTACGCAGCCGGACATTATTTCGTATCAGTGCTATATCGACCTTGGCAGGACGGGAAGAAATTTTCAAAGGCAGGGATTTTTGCGCTTAATGGAAGAAATTCAAAAAGGCAGGATCAATTGTATCATTGTCAAAGATTTTTCCAGGCTTGGCAGAGATTATCTGGAAACAGGCAATTATATTCAAAATATTTTTCCGCAGCAAAATGTAAGGCTGATTGCGTTAGACGATCAGTATGACAGTTTAAAAACAAATATGCAGACCAAAGATACGCTTGTGACAAACTTAAAAAATCTGACGAATGAAATGTATGCAAGAGATATTTCAGCGAAAATAAAAAGTACAAAAAAGCTACAAAAGGAGCAGGGAAATTATATGGGCAGTATACCGCCGTATGGCTGTATGATACAATGGCGCGCAAAAAAAAGATGCTTGCTTGCAGAACCTGTAACGTCTGATATTGTAAAAGAGCTGTTTGAGCGCTATAGTTTTGGCAGTTCGCTGCAGGAACTTGTCTTATGGCTATATCATAACAAGATACACAGACCAAAAGATTACAGGCGTTATGGGCATGTATACTGTCTGGACACAGAGACGCTTTATGAGTGGCCAAAAAATACATTAAAAAGCCTGTTGTCCAATCCTGTTTACAGCAACTGTTTTTATGAAGATGCAGGCGGCACAAAGGAGATGCTCCTATCAAAAGAACAGTTTTTGTGTGCAGCCAAGCGGCTGGAAAATAAACAAAATAAACAAAACAAACATAAAAACAGCCAAAAACAGCCGGACTTATTTGCTGGCATTTTATACTGCGGCTGCTGCCAAAATAAGCTTGAGCGCACGTATCACAGCAGCGCAGCAGCCAAAGGCAGACAGGAAATACAATATGGCTATTTTTGTCCCAATTCCACAAAAATCGACGCACGTTTTTGCGAGCGCAAGTATCTTAGAGATGCCACGCTTCGGCAGATCGTGCTGGCAGCGCTTAGGATAGAGATTGCCTTTTGTAAGCATGAGGCAGAGTATTTTTTGCAAATGGCTCAGGCAATTGATAAATTGCAGGAAAAAGGAAATAGAAATCTTGCAGCTTTGCAAAAAGAAATAGACCGTAAAAAGAGACAGGAAAGTACCTGGTATGCGATGTATCAATCCAGAAAAATAGCAATAGCAGAATTTCGTATGCATAAACAGCAGCTGGAAGAAGAAATCGCACAAATTAAAAAAAAGAGGGAGGAAATACAGGTACAATTAAATAGAAAAATAGATGAAAACAAGCAGTTTGCAGAGCAGTTGCAGCAGCTTTTTTATCGTAAGAAAGAGTGTGTTTTAGCAGAAAAATTGGTGGCAGGACTGGTAAAAAAAATTGCTGTTTTTCCTGGCAGGCGTCTTACAGTTACGTTTTGTTTTCCGTGTAATTTTACTTTTCCAGTAGACAAAAACATGTAGATTCATTATAATAAGTAGTAAGAGGAATTATCGGTCTTTTTTGTTAATTTTATTTGGCTTATCTTTCAGATATCTTTCTTTTGCGTGGAAGGGAGGAATGTATTATGAAAGAAACAGTATGGAATGAACAGTACAACTTAGGTATAGAAGAAATTGACAATGCACATCAGAGGATTTTTTCCTATTTGCGCAGGCTGATTTTATTAAAGGATTATCAACGCGAGGGACGTTTTGTCTATCAAGAAGAATTAAACTATTTAAAAAGTTCTTCTTTAAAGCATTTTGCAGCAGAGGAACGCTATATGCAGCATATGGATTATGAAGGTTATGAAAGGCATAAGCGTTTACATCAATATATGCGGGATTCTGCAATCCCTGCTCTTGAAAAGAAAATCGAGGATTCTAGTTATGCAGCAGAATCAATGAAACATTTACTGGGTTTTTGTATCGGCTGGCTTGCAGGGCATATTATGATTGAAGATCGTGCGATTACTGGCAGATATAAAGCTCTGTCTGCTAGCAGTGAAGACGAAACACAAGGTTTTGTATATGGAAAGGCTGTAGGACATGCGCTGTCGGAATTTTTCGGGCAGTCAGTACAGCTTGCAGATGCAAATTACAGCGGGAAAGAGCTTGCAGATGCAGTTTATTGCCGTCTATGCTACCGCTCACAGCATGGGGAACGGGTGCAGGTTTTTTTGGGAATGAAAGAAGATGTTATTTTGAAAATCTTTTCCAACATGATTGATATACCGTTTGCATCGCTTGATCAGATGCTGCGCTGTGCGTTTCTGCAGCTGGTTAAGCAGCTTGTGTCAGCATCCGCTGTCAAAGAGGAATATCTTACACAATATAGGCTGGAAAAAGAAACATATATCACGTATGAACAGATGATGCAAAAATTCGAAAGTGCAGTTCCAAAATACAGTTTATTGTATGATACCTGCTATGGAAAGATAGCGCTATACATTTTAAAATAACAAGTATCAGGCGTTATGATTCACGGGTCAGGAACGCGCTCTGGCTGCTCGTTTTGTGAGAACTTGATTCAGAAATGAGGGGCAATTTTGCAAGCAAACTTTCAATATCGTTCCAATCATTACTATGAGCGGCCTCAGGGCCGTGAATAGTAACGATCAGGCAGATGGTAATAATTAACAGGACTAAGAAAGCGATTGACAATTATATTAAAAAATGGTAACTTTGTTTTATAACGGTTTTTATGAGATGATGAGTGGACAGTGGGCGGCAAAAAAGTGAAAGGCTTTTGCTGCCTTTTACTAGGTGTTGTCTGGGAGGAGTATGGATGGAAGATCAAAAGGAAGTAAATATTTTTCCGGTTGGCGATGCGTTAGAAATGGTGTTGTTGTTTGACAGATCAGGGGAAATTCCATATATGAACAATGCAGCGAAAAAAAAGCTGCAATATGAAGATGATTTTAGCGGCAGGCATATATGGGATGTTTTCCCAAATACATTTCAGGCAGCGGACACTTTGGAAGGCAGTAAGGCAGCAGATGAAAAGCCGCAGAGAGGTTTTCAGACGGATTACTCGTTTGGAACGCAGACTTGCAATCTGGTTGCATATCGAAAAAATCTGACATGTTTTCCCGTCGAAGCGCGGATTGTAGAAAGCAGTATCCAGCCGGAAATGTACATATGTATGGCAAATGATATTTTAGAAAAAGAATTTTTAGGCAGGGAAATTGAACAGGTGCGTCAAGAAGCGCAAGAAGCGATGAAAGTAAAATCAGAGTTTGTTGCGAACGTGACGCACGAGCTGCGTACGCCAGTAAACGGAGTTCTTGGCAACGTTAGGGAATTGTTGGAAGTTGTTACGGATAAAGAGCTTTTGCGGCCGCTTCAGCTCATTGAACGCTGCTGCGGGGATATGAATAAAATTATTAATAATATCCTGGACTTTTCGAAGCTTGAGGCAGGCAAATTCATGTTGGAGCCGCGCAGGTTTCATTTCCGGAATATGCTTGATTATGTAAAATCGCAGCATATTAATAAACTAAATGAAAAGGGCCTTGGATTTTTCATGACAGTATCTCCTCAAATACCAGAGTACGTGACTGGAGATGAGTTGCGGATTGAGCAGATTCTCAATAATCTGTTATCCAACGCGCAAAAATTTACAGCAGTTGGAAAGATTACGGTCGAGGTTGTGCGTACCGCACAGGTGGATAATAAAATAGAGCTGTTTTTTATTGTGAAAGATACAGGGATTGGGATTGACAAAGCAGATAAAGATAAGCTGTTTCAAAGCTTTTCTCAAGTGGATGCGTCAATTTCCAGGAAATATGGAGGTACAGGCTTAGGGCTTAATATATGTAAGCAGCTGACCGAACTTATGGGAGGACGGATCGAGGTCGAAAGTGAAAAAAATAAAGGAAGTACGTTCTCGTTCTCTGTCTGGGTAGGTGTCAGCGAGGAGGATGCAGATGCTTGTGCACAGCCGGAAGAACCAAAGATGGGAATGTTTGCCACCGCAGAAATGGCGGAAGACAACGGTGAAGAATATGATAATATTAAGGAATTCGGTACAGCGGAAAATATCGATAGCCTGAAGAAAACGCTGTCAAAGCTGATTCTTTGTGTCGAAATGGAAAACTGGGAAAAGGCTGAGATGTTTATGGAGACAGTCAGACAGCTGACGGAAAATGCACCGCGCGAAGTAAGCCGGGAGATATTAAGGCTTAAAATGGCAGTGCAAAAAGCAAACTATGATAAAGTAATTACACAATATCATGCATTAGAACAATTCTTATAAATCACAGAACGCAAAGTGTGGATAGAAAATACGCTGGGTCGAAAACTTGTAAATTGAAAGAAAAGACGCGAGGTAGAAGATGGTATATAAGAAAAAAGACAGGAGCCATGTAAAAATCCTAATTATTGACGATGTGGAAATTAACAGGTTGATTTTAGAGGAAATCATTATAAACATGGGCTGTAAGCCGATACTAGCAGAAAACGCAAAACAGGCTTTGGACATGATAGGCGCAGACTGTAAACCGGATTTGATTTTAACGGACATATCCATGCCTGGAATGGATGGTTATGAGTTATGTAAGACGTTAAAGGCAAATAAAAAAACGTCGGATATTCCGATTGTTTTTATTTCTGCTTATGATGATCCGAATGATATTGTAGAAGGTTTCCGGTTAGGCGGAGAGGATTATATTACAAAGCCGTTTATACCGGAAATCGTGCAGGCACGTGTAGGTGTCCATTTAAATCTGCATGAGGCAAAGCACGAGCTTATGGAGATGAACAGACGGCTGCAAATATCTGTAGGCGAGCAGTTAAAACAGATCGAATTGGAAAAGAAAAATATCTTGTATGCGCTTGTGAATATGGCGGCGAAAAATTATGGCAATGAAAAAGGGTATATGAAACGCCTGCAAAACAATTGCCAGATTCTTGCGCAGGGTATGCAATTATCGCCATTGTTTGAGGAGCAAATATCAGACACTTACATAGATTCGATCCAGATGGCTGCGCCGCTTTGCGATATCGGCAATATCGGGATACCAAAAGATATCTTGCGAAAAGAAGCAAATCTCTCAGATGAGGAAGTTATGGTGCTGCAAAGCCATACAGAGATAGGGGCGCATTTACTGGAAGATTTGCATGTGAATACGGACTATAACGATTTTATCAGCATATCCATAGAGATTGCACATTACCATCATGAAAATTGGGACGGAAGCGGCTATCCAGACGGCTTACAAAAGAAAGAAATTCCGCTTGCCGCACAGATTGTATCGATTGTGAGTACCTACTGCAGCCTAACAGAGAGAGAAGGATGTACAAGGGAAGAAGCATTAGAGCAAATGGATGCCATGTCAGGGGTAAGGTTTAATCCGGATATTTATCAGATATGTCGTAAAATATCGCGCCAATTTTGTTAAGTAAAATTATGCATAGTTGGACGGAGGCATCGAGAGTGATTACGGATGAAGAATTTGTAAGAATTTCAAACCATATGAAACAGCGTTATGGTATTGACTTAAGCCAAAAGAAAGTGATTGTAAACGGAAGGCTCGAAAATTACATCCGATCAGGCGGATGGAAAAGTTTTAGTGAGTTTATGAATGTTGTGGAAAAAGACAGCACGCAGGAAAAAATGCTGGTAAATTTATTAACAACAAACCACACTTATTTTATGAGAGAATTTGAGCATTTTGATTATTTCCGCAAGCAAGTCCTACCATGGATCAAAGAAAAGGAACAGATCAAAAAAGATGTGCGTGTGTGGTGTGGCGCTGCTTCTTCTGGTGAAGAACCTTATATGATTGCAATGGTTCTTTCTGATTTTTTTGGCATTGAGCAAAAGCAATGGGATAAAAGAATTTTAGCGACAGATTTATCAACAGGAGTCCTGCAGCAGGCACTGGTTGGTGTCTATACAGCAGAACAGCTGAAAAATTTGCCTGAGCAGTGGAAACGGCATTTTTTTAAGCCGATTGCAGGCGGTACGCAATATAAAGTAAAAGATGAATTAAAAAAAGAAGTTATTTTCCGACAGTTTAACTTGATGTCCCCTTTTCCGTTTAAAAGAAAAATGCATGTAGTTTTTTTGCGGAATGTAATGATTTATTTTGATGATGCAACAAAACGGGAGCTGGTAAAAAAAGTATATAACCTTTTAGAACCAGGAGGATATTTGTTTATTGGAACGACAGAAACGCTGGATCGTAGCTGGGTTCCGTTCCAACTGGTAAAGCCGTCAATATTCAGAAAGAAAGAAGGGTGATTGGTTGTATGCGTTCAATTAGGGTTTTGATAGTTGATGATTCGATTGTATTTCGAGAGCTTTTAGCCCAAACACTAGGCAAAGATCCATTAATACAAATTGTGGGGACTGCAACAGATCCATTTGAGGCGCGTGATGCTATATTAAAGTATAAACCTGATGTCATGACACTGGATGTTGAGCTTCCGAAAATGAGCGGGATTGAATTTTTGCGCAAATTGATGCCGCAGTATCCACTTCCGGTCGTAGTAATTAGTGCTTTGAGTGATAAAGTATTTGACGCAATGAATGCAGGAGCGGTAGATTTTGTAGCAAAGCCTACAATTACAAACCGTATGCAGCTGGAAAGTTTTATTCGTAATGAGCTGCTAGTGAAAATAAAAATAGCTTCAACTGCAAAGATCAGTAATATAAAAAGAAAAGTGCTGCGCCACGAGCCGCACTATCTTGCAGAAAAGAAAAGCAACCATGTAGTCGCTATCGGGGCTTCTACAGGAGGAACAGAGGCAATTTTTGATGTAATCAAAGGGTTCAATACAGATATCCCAGGCGTTGTGGTCGTCCAGCATATGCCGCCAGGATTTACAGCAATGTATGCAAAGCGCCTAAATGATCAGTGCCGTGTACATGTCAAGGAGGCGCAGACCGGCGATGCGGTTCGCCAGGGGCATGTATTAATTGCACCAGGCGGGGATCAGCATATGCGTCTTGTTAAAGTAAACGGCGTATATCAGGTAGAATGCAAACAAGGACCAAAAGTAAACGGTCATTGCCCATCTGTGGATGTCATGTTTGAATCTGTTGCCAAAACAGTCCGTAAGGATGCGGTGGGTATTATTTTAACCGGGATGGGCGGCGATGGCGCAAAAGGGCTTTTAGCAATGCGCAATGCCGGTGCCAGGACGATTGGCCAGGATGAATCTACTTGTATTGTGTATGGTATGCCAAAGGTTGCCTATGATCTTGGAGCTGTTGAGTATCAGATGAAATTGCCTGATATTGCAAGTAAGACATATGCAATATTAAATAGCATGTAATTATATAAAGGAGGAACAGTATGAAAATATTATTAGCAGAAGATGATTTTGTAACAAGAAAATTTATGGTAAATTTTTTGTCCAAATATGGAGAATGTGATGTTACCGTAGATGGCATGGAGGCAGTAGATGCATTCATGATGGCGTTAGAGGATGACGAACCATATGATCTGGTATGTCTGGATATTATGATGCCGGTTATGGACGGATATCAATCCTTAAAGGCAATCCGCAACTTGGAAAAAGAGCGTAATATTCCAGAGGATCAAATGGCAAAGGTTATTATGACAACAGCTTTAAATGAAGAACGAAATGTAAAGATGGCGTTTGAACTTGGCTGTACGATTTATTCGGGCAAGCCAATTAACCAGGATAGATTTGAGCAGGCATTACGTAAGTTAAACTTGATTTAACGGAAGAATACCATATATAAATATGCTGGAAGGGAGAAGTATATGGCAGAAGGATTTAACACAGAAGACATGCTAGATATGTATCTGCTTGAAAACGGCCAGCTGCTGGAGCAGCTGCAGGAAATCGTTTTGGAACAAAAGGATGCAGACTGCTTTGATGAAGACAGCATTAACGAAATATTCCGGACAATGCACACGATCAAAGGTTCTTCTGGTATTATGATGTTTGATGATATTACAGCGGTGGCGCATAAGCTGGAGGACGTTTTTTATTTTTTGAGGGAATCGCATCCTGATAATGTGCCGCATTTGGAGCTGGTAGAGCACGTTTTGGATGTCGCGGATTTTATTACAGGTGAAATGGATAAGATCCAAAATGGGGATCCAGTAGATGGCGATTCAAGCGCAATGATCCAGGAACTGGATGCTTTTTTAAGTAAAATTAAAGGCGGTGGTTCAAAAGATGAAAATGCGCCTGCTCAGGAAGAACCAAAACAGTTTTATATTGCGCCAGTAGCAACAAGCGACAGCCATTTTTATAAAATTATTGTTACGTTTTATAAGGACACGGAGATGTCCAATATCCACGCGTATAAAATTGTATATGCATTAAAAGAAATCGCAGAAGATTTGTTATATGTGCCAGATGATATTATATCAGATGAAAACTGTTCCGATACGATTCTAAAAGACGGATTTAAGATACTACTGCAGGCACAGGCAGAAGAAGCAGAAGTGCGCGCATTGGTTAGCGAAGGTTATTCTGTTGAAAAGGTAGATATTGTCGAGTGTACTGGTCAGGAATTTATGCATGGGTTCCATGATGATGCAACAGCACTGCAAATCGATTTAGAATCCAGCGTGGAGGCGATTGAAGCACGCACCGGACAGGGGGCAGGCATTCCGGCAAAACCAGAAAAAGCCAAAATTGCACCTGGTGATTTTGTCATTAAATCAAAAGAACCTGGCAGACAAAAGAAATTGGCAAAGGATAAGCCAAAACAGGAAAAGGCCGCTTTTATCAGCGTCAATGTTACAAAAATGGATCAGTTAATGGAGCTTATTGGAGAATTAGTTATTTCAGAATCAGTCGTGCTCCAAAACCAGGATTTAAAAATACCAGGACTTAATCTGGATAATTTTAATAAGGCAGCTGCACAGTTGTCAAAAATTTCTACGGATTTGCAAAATGTTATTATGTCCATGCGAATGGTTCCACTTGCAAATACGTTCCAGAAAATGAACCGTATCGTGTTTGATGTCTCCAGAAAACTAGGGAAAGACATTGAATTTGAAATGGTTGGAGAGCAGACAGAAGTTGATAAAAATCTGATTGAACATATTTCCGATCCGTTGATGCACATGGTCAGAAACGCTGTAGACCACGGGATTGAAACCAATGAGGAACGGGCGGCAAACGGGAAAACCGAAAAAGGAAAAGTAACATTGTCTGCCAGGACAGAAGCAGGAAAAGTATGGATTAGCGTGGAAGATAATGGAGCAGGGCTTGATCGGGACACCATTTTGGCAAAGGCAAGAGAAAAAGGGCTGTTAGATGATAGCCGGCCAGATTCGTCTTATACAGATAAAGAAGTCTACCAATTTATTACGTTGCCTGGATTTTCTACAAATAAGCAAGTGACAGAGTATTCAGGGCGTGGCGTAGGTATGGATGTCGTTGTTCAGAACATACAGGAAGTCGGCGGTACGCTGGACATTGAAAGTACGCCAGGCGAAGGCAGTATCATGAGTTTGAAGATACCGTTGACGCTTGCGATTATCGATGGAATTGTTATGGAAACCGGAGGCTCATCCTTTGTCATGGAATCTGGCGTTATCAAAGAATTTGTCCGAGTAAACGATGAAATGATGGTGTATGAACCAAACGGCGATGAATATGTCATGGTACGTGGCGAATGCTTTTCTGTCGTCCGCCTGGGTAAGCTTTACAGTATGAGCGGTTACCAGGAATCAGTAGAAGATGGGATGATGGTAATTTTGGAAGTAGAGGATCAAAAAATTGCTCTGTTTGTGGATACACTTGTTGGGAAACAGGAAATTGTAGTAAAACCAATTCCTTCTTATGTCAAAAAGGTCAAAGGCTTATCCGGCTGTACGCAGCTTGGGGACGGCAGTATTGCTTTAATTCTAGATCCAAGTGGTTTGATCGGGTAATGGGATAATTTGTAGAAAGGAACAATATCACATGAATGAAATAAGCAATTCGAATCAATTGATAGATGAAGTACTGGGTATTGGCAGTGAGCGTGATGAACAAAAAGGAAAATATATGACATTTAAGTCCGGCAGAGAGTATTTCGGCTTAAAGATCCAATGCGTGAATGAGATTATCCAAATCCAGTCTATTACAAAGGTTCCGGAAACAAAGGATTATATTAAGGGACTTATCAACTTGCGAGGCAAGGTTATCCCTGTTGTTGATGTGCGCTTGCGCTTTCATCAAGAGCCTATAGAATATAATGACAGAACTTGTATTATTGTCATTAACCATAATTCTATGATGGTCGGGTTAATTGTGGAGAAAATAGCGGAAGTGGTGGAAATTAAGGAAGAAGATATCCTGCCGCCGCCGGTGATTCGGCATTCAGAACAATCTCATCGCAAGTATGTGTATGGGATAGGGAAAGTAGACGGTGCCGTAAAATTATTATTAGATCCGGATAAGCTGCTAAACGATGACGATTTATCCGCCGTTGAATTGTCAGCTCCGCAAAACGATGAAGATTGAGAGGGTAAAAGAAAATGAAAAACATGACAATAAGAACCAAACTGATAATAGGTTTTTTCATCCCTATTGTTTTGACTATTATTAATATTGTAGTCGGACATATGACTACAAATACGGCTGTTAAACTTAACGGAGAAGCCGCTGTGTCATACAGGCGGAATGCAAATATATTTACTGTATTGTTAGGCGTTGTATCTGTTGTTATTACGCTTGCGGTTGCAATTGCTTTGGTTAAGCAAATCCGTATTTCAATTGAGCAGTTGTCAGAGGCTGCAAAGCAAATTGCAGCTGGACACGTAAATGTACAGATGGTAAAAAACAGCAACGATGAATTTGGTCAGTTAATTGACGAATACCGGAAAGTAATTGATAATATTAAATATCAGGCACAAATTGCAGAAGAAGTATCAAATGGTAACCTGACACTGAAAGTTAACCCAAAATCTTCAGATGATTTGCTTGGGAATTCTTTGAAAAAGCTCGTAGACGATAATTTGCGTACACTGCTTAATATTAGCGATTCCTGTACGCAGGTAACGATTAGTTCTTCCCAGGTAGCTAGTGCCAGCCAGGCGCTTGCACAGGGCTCCACACAGCAGGCAAGCGCAATTGAAGAAATTACAGCTTCTATAGATGAAATTGCAGATAAGACAAAAGAAAATGCAGAGCAGGCGAACTCTGCGGCAAGCCTGGTAGAACGGGCAATCCAGGACGTAAAACACGGAAATGAGCAGATGCAGGAGATGATGTCTGCTATGCAGGATATTAATAATTCTTCTGAAAGTATTTCTAAGATTATTAAAACGATTGACGATATTGCTTTCCAGACAAATATCCTGGCGCTTAATGCGGCAGTTGAAGCAGCAAGAGCAGGGGAAGCTGGAAAGGGTTTTGCAGTTGTAGCAGAAGAAGTGCGCAGCCTCGCAGCAAAGAGTGCTGCTGCAGCAGCAGAAACAGCAGAACTCATTGAAGACTCTATTCTCAAAGTAAACGCGGGCTCTAAGATCGTTGATGAAACGGCAAAGGCTTTGGATACGATTACCAATGCAGTGCAAGAGAGCGAAGGAATTATCAATGGCATCGCATCTTCTTCCAATTATCAGGCTACTGCAGTTGCCCAGATAGAACAGGCGATTACACAGGTATCACAAGTAGTACAGACTAATTCTGCAACGAGCGAAGAATGCGCAGCGGCCAGTGAAGAACTGTCCAATCAGGCAGGAAAGATGCGTGACATGCTGTCAACTTATAACTTAGGTACAGCAAAGGCAGATACTACATACCGCAGTACGACGAATATGTATAATGATAATGTAAATGAACAGGTGATTTCTTTAGAGGATGACTTTGGCAAATACTAAATCACTAGGCTGGCACAGGCGGATGATGTGCCAGCCTTATGTAGAAAGAGGGCATAATTATGGGTTTATTAGAAGAATTAAAAGAACTGGGCGTTAATGTGGATGAAGGATTGAAACGGATCAATGGCAATGAAAAGCTCTATACGCGGCTGCTTGGAACATTTGTAAAAACAATTGATGCAAATTATGTAGAGCAAGACTTTGATACCTCTGACTGTACAGCTGCGATCGAAAAGACACATGCAATTAAAGGTACGTCTGGAAATTTGTCAATTACACCTATTTATGAAGCATATTCCAAAATTGTAGACTTACTGCGCAGCGGGCATCCGGATGAAGCCAAACCTTTGCTAGAAAAAGTAATTCCTGTACAAGAGCAGATCGTAGCATGTATTAAAAAGCATATGTCTTAATGAACTATTTGAAAAAAACGTGCGGAAAAAAGTATACTTCCTAACAGAGTATACTTTTTTTGCATCTATGGAACACCAGAGGGAATTTCGTTACATCCGGATTATGTTGACCGCATACAAGTATTTCAGGATTTTTGCAACCATAAAAGTCATCCATATGATGATAATGGGCATGGTTCGCATATTGCAGGAGTAGTTGGCGGAAATGGATGTATGAGCAGAGGCAGATACCGCGGTGTCGCGCCAGCTGCTTTTCTTATCTCATTAAAGGTATTGGATCATACAGGAAATGGAAGTACGAAAACCGTCTTAGAGGCCATAGAATGGATTATGGAAAACCGTAAAAAATACAATATCCGCATAGCAAATATATCTGTAGGCATGCTGCCGCAGTCAAAAGGCAGGGAGCGGGAACAGCTGCTGGAGGCAGTAGACCGGATGTGGGACAGCGGGGTGTTTATCGTTGCTGCAGCAGGAAACAGTGGTCCGGCAAGCAGCAGCGTAACTATTCCAGGCGCTAGCAGTACTGTCCTTACCGTTGGCAGCAGCGACGATCGGGACATTATGGTACGCAGAAAAGGGCTGTATCCAGGATATAGCGGCATAGGCCCGACCGAATGCTGCGTCTGTAAACCAGAAATATTAGCGCCTGGAACAGAAGTTAGGAGTTGCCATTTTGAAAATAATGGTTATACTGTTAAGAGTGGGACATCAATGGCGACGTCTGTGGTATCCGGTGCTTGTGCTCTTGCGCTTGACCGCTATCCAAACCTTACGCCATCAGAGCTAAAGCTGTTGTTTTATGACAAGCTGGCTACAGATACATCATCCTCTTGCTGGGGGACATTGGATGTATGGAAACTATTAAATTAAACTTTGGATCTGAAATGATCCTGATTACGAATTAGGAGAAAAATCATTGTGTTAGTAAATGCGCTTCGTTTTTGCAGGCATATCATTCAACAATTATTTAGCCGTCTCTTTGTAGTCGGGCTAGGGATTATTATTCAGTTTGTCTGGCTGTTTTTGTTTATTTACCAGTTCAGTATCCAATATAGGTTTGCAAATCTGATACTGGAGTTTTTAGGCATTATTACAGCCATTTATGTGATTAGCAGGCCGGGAGATATTGCTGCAAAGCTGGCATGGACCTTTGTGCTGCTTGTAGTCCCGGTGATCGGTATTATTATTTATTTTGTATTTGGAAGGCCTGGGCTTACAAAAAGGACGAGAGAGGCTATGGAGGCAGTCAATGCAAAGATTGAGCCGCAGCTTGTGCAGGAACCAGATATTTTATCGCATATCCGCCAATTTGATAAGCAGACTGCACACCAATCAGAATATATTTATAAATGGTCGAAATTTCCTGTTTATGAGCATACGCAGACAAAATATTATCCATGTGGGGAAGAAATGTTTGAAGATATGCTAGAAGCAATCGAAAAGGCAAAACGGTTTATTTTCTTAGAATACTTTATCATTGATGCAGGCGTTATGTATGACCGCCTGTTAGAAGCGTTGCAGCGTAAAGTAAGACAGGGCGTGGAAGTACGGCTGATATATGATGATATCGGGTGTATTGGGACACTTCCAGTGGACTTTATGCACAGAATGGAACGTATTGGTATCCGCTGCGCGGTATTTAACCGATTCCGGCCGATTTTAAGTATTGTGATGAATAATAGAGATCATCGAAAAATACTCGTCGTAGACGGTATTTGGGGCTTTACCGGGGGTTTAAATATTGCAGACGAATATATTAACGAAAAAGAACGTTTCGGCTATTGGAAAGATACAGGCATCCGGTTAAAAGGAAAAGCGGTATGGAATTTTACTGCAATGTTTTTAGAGATGTGGGATTACATTCTTCATGAGGAAGATGACTGCCAAAAGTATCAGTGTGAACTGCCAGAACTGTTAGAGCAGGAGCATGGTTTTGTCCAGCCTTATGGGGATACGCCGCTGGATAATGAAAATGTAGGAGAAAATGTATATTTAAATATGATCGCAAAAGCAAAAGATTATATTTACATTTATACGCCGTATTTAATTATTGACCAGGAGATGCAGATTACATTATGTAATGCAGCCAAAAGCGGTATTGACGTACGTATGGTAACGCCGGGTATTCCAGACAAAAAGCTGATTTTTTTAATGACGCGTTCCAATTACAAAGCATTACTGGAAAGCGGGGTAAAAATCTATGAATATACACCGGGCTTTATCCATGCAAAATGTTTTTTATGTGATGATGAGACGGCTGCGGTAGGCAGTATTAACTTAGATTACCGCAGCCTGTACCTTCACTTTGAATGCGGTGTATGGATGCACCGCAGTGAGGCTGTCTTGCAGCTTCGAAAGGATATGGAGCAGACATTTGCCTTCTCCCGCCAGATATTGCTTTCAGAATGGAAGGAACCGGCATTATGTATACGTATTGTGCAGACGGTAATGAAACTATTTGCACCGCTTTTGTAATCATTGCTTGCTGCCATTACAGAAAAAATATTTTTTTTACTAAATCAAAATAATAGTCCCGGAATTTGGCATGCGCTACCTGGCCTGCATAGCGTACATTAATATGCCCAATTTTTTGATCACCCAGATAGTATGCAAGCTGCCCGGCAATCTCACCTTTTTTTACAGGAGCAGCTACAGACTTTGGCAGCTTTAGTTTTTTCGTGATTTTGCTTAAATCCTCACCTGTTGTACTGACATAAGTGAAGGAAGATTCATACTGCAGCGCTACAAGGTCGGTACTGCCTTGTGTGACGGGCAATGCAGGCAGCGGGGCAGGATTTTGATCGCGGTAGACTTTGCAGGTGGAAAAACCATAGTTGAGCAGTGTCTGTGCATCAGCAGTACGAGATTTGGGATCCGGGGCTGCCATGAGGACAGCAATAAGCTTGACGCCGTCTTTTTCGGCAGTGGCAGCCAGGCAGTACTTTGCCTGCGAAGTATAGCCTGTTT
>CANDJR010000022.1 GCA_947385105.1 uncultured Eubacterium sp. | reverse complement strand
CTTCTTTTTCTCGTTTAAATTTCCACGTATCAAATCGTCAATGGAACTTATAAACTGGTCATAAAAGCCAAGCAGAAAAGCAACTGTACCGCCTGATACGCCGGGTACACTATCTGCCAGCGCCATACAAAATCCCCTGATAAATTGTAGTATATACATTTTAATCCCTCATTTCTTTCATAAAACTGCCGTAGCGGTATAAGCACAGATAAATACACAACAAACTAAGCAGTCTGTCCATTTCAGCTCTTTTATAAAACTGCCGTGCCAGGATAGGAACTGACAAATTCATGCAAAAAGCTGAGCAGTCTGTCCATTTCAGCATCCGTCCCTATCGTAATCCGCAAATAATGATCAATACGCGGCTTTTGGAAATACCGAACATAAATCCTCTGTTTTTTTAGTTCCTGAAATAGTAGCTCAGCAGGTATTTGCGGGTGGGTCACAAACAAAAAATTGCTCTGACTGTCACCAAATACAAATCCAAGTTTTCGAAATTCTGCCTTCATGCGTTCTCTTGTTGCTACAATTTTATGAACAGTGTCCTGGAAATATGCCTCATCCTCTACAGCAGGCACGCCGAGCGCCAATGTCAGCTGATCCATTGTATAAGAGTTAAAGGAATACTTCACATCATTTAAATACTGAATCAGTGCTTTCGTGCCAATGGCATAACCAATACGCATTCCAGCCATTGAACGGGATTTGGAAAATGTCTGCACAATGAGCAAATTATCATATGTATGTAATAAAGGCAGCGCTGATTTGCCACCAAAATCAATATATGCTTCATCTACAATTACAATCACATCCCGGTTATGCTGTAAAATATCTTCAATATCTGCAAGGCTTTCTGCCTCTCCTGTCGGTGCATTTGGATTTGCAAAAATCACACCCCCGTTTTCCCGGTAATAATCCTCCTTGCGAATCCGAAAATTTTCATCCAGTTTTACCGTTTCATACGGTATACGGAATTCTTCTGCCCACACATCATAAAACGAATATGTAATATCCGGAAACAAAATTGGTTTATTGGAATTAAAAAACGTTAAAAAAGACATTGCTAACACATCATCTGAGCCAACTCCAACAAATACTTGTTCGGGTTCTACCTGATAACGCTTTGCTAATACATCCACTAACGCTTTTGCTGTTGGATCCGGATACAGGCGCAGCCTGTTTGTATCAAACGCACGCAGCGCTTTTTCGACGCCGGGTGCTGGCGGATATGGATTTTCATTCGTATTCAGCTTAATCACATGCGGCTCATTTGGCTGTTCACCCGGTACATAAGGCGTAACCTTACGTACGTTTTGTACCCATTGCTTCATGCTAAGACATCCTCTCAAAAAAAATATAGTAAAGCAGGATCAAATCCGTTACCTACTTTACTATATTTTTCTGCGCTTGTAAAGGATGATTTACGTCTATCTTTGTTTCTATGCGGTCAATGTAGCTGCAACTGCATCGACAAACCGCAAAAATGCCTGCCTGCCTTCTTCTGTGCATTTATAAACGCCTGCATCCTTTAATACTTCTAAAAATACCAGCCCGATTTCTTTGTGGATAATCTCATCGATGTTGGATTCATCTATTTTTTCATAATTTGCTTGAAAGGTATCTACCCAGTCTGCATGTTTTTCCAGCATTTCGTCTGCCCGCAGATCTTCCCCGGCCAGCATTGCCTGTTTCAGCTTTGCCATTTCAGCCTTTAATCTCGCTGGCAGTACGGCAAGGCCCATAACCTCGATTAATCCTATGTTTTCTTTTTTAATATGATGCAAACTTGCATGCGGATGGTATACGCCAAGCGGATGCTCGTCTGTCGTAATATTGTTGCGCAGCACAAGATCTAACTCAAACTTGCCGTCCCGTCTGCGTGCAATCGGCGTAATCGTATTATGCGGCTCTCCGTCTGTCTGTGCAAAGACAAACGCTGCTTCATCTGTATAGCCGCGCCAGGTAAGCAGAATCTGATCTGCCAGATCTACAAGCCGTTCTGCCTGTGCTGCACGGATGCGGATGACTGACATTGGCCACTTTACAATGCCTGCTTCAATATCTTCAAACCCTGGAAATGAAATCTCTCGTTCTATCGGTGCAAGGGCCATTGCAAATTCATAATGCCCGCCCTGGAAATGGTCATGGCTTAAAATGGAACCTCCTACAATTGGAAGGTCTGCATTGGAACCTACAAAATAATGCGGGAACTGTTCTACAAAATCCAGCAGCTTTTGGAAGGTCGCCCGCTCAATCTTCATGGGCGTATGCTGCGAATGGAACACAATACAGTGTTCATTGTAATATACATATGGAGAATACTGAAAATACCAGCTGCTGCCATGGATTTTTACTGGAATCACCCGATGGTTTTGTCTTGCCGGATGGTTGATACGCCCTGCATATCCTTCATTTTCTTTGCAAAGCTGGCACTTTGGATAACCGCTTTGTTTCATAAGCTTTGCAGCTGCAATTGCTTTTGGATCTTTTTCTGGCTTTGATAAATTCACAGTAATGTCCAGCAGTCCGAATTCTGTCTGCGTTTTCCACTTCAAATCTTTCTTAATCCGGTACCGGCGGATATAATCTGCATCACAGCACAGCTTGTAAAAATAATCTGTGGCTGCCTGCGGTGATTTTTGTTCATACAGACTGCGAAAGCAAGCTGTCACTTCGCTCGGCCTTGGTACAAGCAGCCCCATGATTTTTGTATCAAATAAATCACGGTATACGATGCTGTTTTCCTCTATAAGCCCTGCCTCATATGCATAATCTGTCATTTCATTTAAGAGTGTCTCAAGCTGTTCCTGCGCAGCTGTTATTGTCATTGCCGGCTGTTTTTCATGCGCTTCTAGTACCTCATCATCCAGCGCGTCCAGTTTAAAGAGCTCCAGCAGGCGGTTTCTGATATAGATTTTATCTTCCGGCTGTATCAGCCCTGTCAGCAATCCATAATCCGTTAATTTTAATATATTTTCCTGAATCATATGCTTTCCTCTATTTTTATTTTGATCTTATTGTTACTATTCACAGCCTAAAGGCTGCTCATAGCAACAATTCGAGGCGATATTTAAAGTTTGCTTCGCAAAATCGCCCCTCACTCCTGAATCATGTTCTTACGAAATGCGCTGTTTATGCGCATTTCTGGCTGTGAATAGTAACATCTTATTTTATTTTGATCTTACTTTCTTGATCTTATTTCTTCTTTAAAAGAAATGAAAAAGATCATCCTGTTTGATTTTGAATAAAACATTTTAATTTGCTTTGATCGTATCCAGTCTGCATGGGCCGTCACCGATTTCTACGACATAAAAATCGCCTGCATAGCCGATTTTTTCTTTATATGCTTTTCCTACTTGTGCGATAAACGCGTCTACGGCTTCTTCCTTTACAATACTTACGGTGCATCCGCCAAATCCTGCCCCTGTCATACGTGAGCCGATCACGCCGTCTACCTTCCATGCTTCTTCTACCATAGTATCTAATTCTTTTCCAGTTACTTCATAATCATCCCTCAGTGATACATGGGATGCATTCATCAATTCACCAAATAGTTTTAAATCCTGGTTCTTTAAAGCCTCTACTGCCCTTAATGTCCGCTGGTTTTCGTAAACCGCATGTTTCGCCCGTTTGATGCGGGTTTCATCCTTGATTGCATTTTGATACTGTGCAAACTGTTTTTCATCTAAATCGCCCAGTGAACGGATATTCGTCTGCGTTTGAAGCTCTGCAAGTGCAGCCTCACATTCTGCACGCCGCTCATTGTATTTAGAATCTCCTAAGCCACGTTTTTTATTGGTGCAGGAAATAATGATTTTTGCTCCATCCAGCTTCAGCGGTGCATATTCATAATGCAGGGTAGCTGTATCCAAAAAAATAGCATGATCCGCTTTTCCCATTGCAATGGCAAACTGATCCATAATCCCGCAATTTACTCCATTAAAGTTATTCTCCGCATACTGGCCAATCAGCGCCAAATCCTGATTCGTTACAGAAAATCCGAACAGATCCCGCAAAATGTATCCTGTCAAAACTTCTACAGAAGCAGAAGAAGAAAGTCCGGAACCATTTGGAATATTCCCATACAGCAGCAAATCCATTCCCTGTGTTACTTTCATACCTCTTTCACCAAATGCCCACATCACCCCTTTTGGATAATTGGTCCAGTTGGCAGCGTTGTCCGGCTTTAACCCTTCAACAGAAGATTCCAAAACTCCCAGCTTATCAAAATTCATTGAATAGAACCGAAGTTTCTTGTCTTCTCTTTTGCGGGCAATCCCGTATGTACCAATTGTCAGTGCACAGGGAAATACATGGCCGCCATTATAATCCGTATGCTCTCCAATTAAATTTACACGGCCTGGTGCAAAATAGCTCCTCACATCTGCGCCTGCACCAAATATTTCCTCAAATTTTGCAATTAATTTTTCCTGCATGATGATTTTCCCTCGCTTTCCATTCACCTTTTTCTTAACTGTCTGCAACATTTTGGCAGATATTCCCTGTCCGTTTCCTTTGCAGTCATTATTTATGCTTATATTATACGAAACTTCAAGGAGGATTGCAATTTTTCTTGTGCCATTTACAACAATATGCCGAAAACATGCAACAAAATGACTAATAATTAGATATTCTGTATCCAAGCGTCCAAATTTGCACAAATTTCAGCGCATTTCACGAATGATTTTTTGTTTTTTCCATAAACTTTATTAAATCTTTTTTAATTTTGGCTTTACCCATTGTATGAAAAAAACGTATATGCTATAATCCGCATTGTAAGGGATGTATTTTTATTATAAATCTATAAAGAAGGGTGAACAATGTATAACCATAAAAAAAGGAAATTTACAATTTCCTATTTAAAAGGTTTGATATACCAGTACCGCCATGCATGGATATTGTCTTATCTGGCTATCTATATGGTATGGTTTTGTTACGTGGAGCAGACCGTCCAAAAAAAATTTCATATTATTACTATGCCAGTTGATTTGACGATTCCATTTTGTGAATATTTTATTATCCCCTACCTGCTTTGGTTTGCATATGTCGCATATGGCATTAGTTATTTTTTCTTTCGTAATACAAAGGACTATTATAAGCTATGTGTATTCTTGTTTACAGGGATGACGGTATTTCTCATTATATCTACTATATATCCAAATGGACATTACCTGCGTCCAGAAGAATTTGCACGCGATAATTGGTGCACAAAACTGGTAAGCTGGCTGTATCAGGCAGATACGCCTACGAACCTGTTCCCAAGCATCCATGTATATAATTCGCTCGGTGTGCATATTGCTTTGACACATAGCGCTTGCTATAAGGATAAAAAAATCTGCAAGAGAATTTCTTTTATCCTTTGCTACTTTATTGTATTATCGACTTTATTTTTAAAGCAGCATTCTGTTTTTGACGTTATTACTGCTTTTTGCATGGCTGCTGTAATGTATTACCTTGTATACTGTCATGCCTATCAGAAAATACTTGCTTTCTTGCGCCCAGACAAACGCAAAAAGCGCCGTGTCGTGCATGATCTGCGGATGTAAAACTGACAGTAAACCTAGACTGCCATACAAAAGAGTGCTTTGGTTGGAAATAAAGGAAACGGAATATATGAAAAAGAATAAATAAAACAGAATAAATAAAACGGAATATATTTGATAGAAACTACTCTTAGCAGGCAAAGGGATAGATTCTGGAAACAGAAAGTGATAAGCTTTCGTTAAGGTTCTTTCTGCATATCGGTATTCAAATAATCTCTTACTTGTTTGTAAGTACTGCATTTAACTAGTGCAGCTACATCAGATTTTTTGATTAACTTACTGATTCAGAAAGAACTTTTTTTGTGCTTCATACAGCTGTACAGTCACATCAGATTTTTTGACTAACCGATTGATTCAGAAAGAACCTTTTTTGTGCTTCATACAGCTGTACAGTCACATCAGATTTTTTGACTAACTGATTGATTGAAAGAACCTTTTTTGCGTTTCATACATACTTGTCTGTGAGCTGTTTTGCAGCTGTATGTTGGTTTGGGCATGTATCGAAAGCTTTTTTTATTTATCTGCGTTTTGTTTTAAAGCGTGTCTAATTCTTCAAGCCATATTCTGCTGCTTGCATCACTTGGCATACGTAAATCTCCTCGAGGCGATACGGACACAGTTCCAACCTTTGGCCCGTCCGGCAGGCAGGAACGCTTAAACTGCTGGGAGAAAAAGCGTCGGTAAAATACTTTCAGCCATTTTAAAATGATCTCGTCTGTGTACAGCCCGGCAAAAGCAGCCTTTGCCAGCCGATATACCTTGTTTGGACTGAATCCAAAGCGCAGAATATAGTATAAGAAAAAATCATGCAGCTCATAAGGCCCTACAATATCCTCTGTCTTTTGCGAAATTTTCCCTTCCTCCGGCGGCAGCAGTTCCGGGCTTACTGGCGTATCTAAAATATCCAGCAAGATATCTGTCAGCCTCTGATCCTGACAGGTGTCTGCATAATAGTGTACCAGATGCCGCACAAGTGTCTTTGGCACAGATGCGTTTACGCCATACATAGACATATGGTCGCCATTATAAGTCGCCCATCCAAGCGCCAACTCTGACATATCGCCAGTTCCAATAACCATACCATTTGTTTTGTTTGCCAAGTCCATCAAAATCTGCGTCCGCTCCCTTGCCTGGCTATTTTCATAAGTAATGTCATGCACTGACATGTCGTGCCCAATATCTTGGAAATGCAGACGCACAGCTTCACGAATACTGATCTCCTGGAAATCAGCCTCTAGGCATTGGATAAGATGAAGCGCATTTTCATAGGTGCGATCCGTAGTTCCAAATCCTGGCATCGTAACTGCTGAAATCTGCGCATGCGGCAAGTGAAGCAAATCAAAAGCACGTACTGTAACTAAAAGCGCCAATGTAGAATCTAAACCGCCGGAAATCCCAACAACTGCACTTTTACAGCCTGTATGTTCCAGACGTTTTTTCAGCCCCATTGCCTGAATCGCCAAAATTTCTTCACACCGCTTATCCCGGTCTTTTTTATTTCCTGGGACAAACGGTGCTGGATCGATTCGCCGTGTCAGCTCTGTCTGCATCATTGGCAGTGAAAAGTTAGTCACTGTATAATGTTCTTCCCCGCTTTGTTCAAAAGTTGACATCCGCCGACGTTCTGAAACTAATTTCTGCATATCGATCTCAGCAAAGATTATTTCATTTTTAAATCGCTCTGCCTGCGCTAGCAGTGTTCCATTTTCTGCAATCATACTATGGCCGGAATATACGACATCCTGCGTAGATTCTCCATCAGATGCGCTTGCATAAATGTAGCCGCAGACCAGCCGTGCCGACTGTCCAGTAATAAGGCTGCGCCGATAGATATCCTTGCCTGTACCCTCATTAGAAGCCGACAGATTAACAATGAGATCTGCACCTGCCAGCGCATGTCTAATACTCGGTGGATTCGGCGCCCAGACATCTTCGCAAAGCTCAGCCGCAATCCGAAGCTGCGGCATCGAATCACATACAAAAATCTGGTTTGTCCCCATTGGCACAGTCATGCCGCCCGGCAGTGTAACAGGCACTGTTTTTTCCATCCCTTTTGTAAAATACCTGGCTTCGTAAAATTCAGCATAATTAGGCAAAAATGTCTTTGGTACAAGTCCTAATATCTGCCCCTTGTGCAGTACTGCTGCTACATTATATAATTTTTCCATATATTCCAGCGGAAGGCCTACAAAGAGTATTGCATCGATTTGCGCCGTCTGTTTGGCGATTGTAACTAACTGGTCAGCCGCCTCCTTTAACAACAGTTCCTGCCAAAACAAATCTCCGCATGTATAACCGGTTATGCACAGTTCCGGAAAAACCATCACACAAGCTTTCTGCGCTGCTGCTTCTTTTGCCAGTTCTATCATGACTTGTGCATTATATTTGGGATCTGCTACTCTTATTTTGGGTGAAAAAGCAGCAGTCTTGACATATCCGTGTATCATAATCCTATTCTCCTTTTTGCCTGATAAAAAGTTCGTTTCCAAAGGGCTGCTACGTGCTTGCTGTTATGTGAGAAGATTTTGCAGCTCATCCACCTGAAATTGATATGCCGTATTGCAAAACTGGCATTTGACTTCTATTGGTTCATTATCGTCTATCATGCTTTGTATATCTTTTTTTGATATGCTAAGCAGCGCTTTTGTAATCCGCTCTTTGGAACAATTGCATTGAAATGCTGCCGGAATCCGGTCGGTTACGGTAACTTCTAAGCCGTCCAGCAAGTCCTCTAACATCTGCTCTGGTGTATAGCCTTGCTCCAGCATGTCTGTGACTGATTTTAAATGCTGGATATTTTGCTCCAGCCGGGCAATGACCTCATCGCCTGTAAACGGCATAAGCTGTATGATAAAACCTCCTGCCTGACGAACCGAACAGTCTTTATCTACCAGTACGCCCAACCCTACAGAGGAAGGGACTTGTTCAGAAGATGCAAAATAATACGTCAAATCTTCTGCAATCTCTCCTGTCTGCAGCTGTGTAGTTCCGACATAAGGCTCCTTTAATCCCATATCACGAATCACGCGTAAGATTCCATTTCCAACTGCGCTGCCTACATCCAGCTTGCCCATTGCATTTGGCGGCAGCTCTACCAAAGACACATTTGGATAGCCCTTAACATGCCCTGCGGCGTCTGCTGTCACTGTAATGCCTTTCATAGGCCCGTCTCCGATTACCTGCAGCGTCATCAAGTCATCCGCACCTTTCATCATCGTCCCCATCATAGCGCCTGCACACAACAGCCGTCCAAGAGCTGCTGTTACAACAGGCGCTGTCTGGTGAAAACTGCGTGCCTGTTCTGTCAAATCCCTGGCAGTAATGGCAAATGCCCGGATTGCATTATCTGCTGCTGTAGCCCTTACAATATAGTCATTCATCTATTCTCTCCTTTAAATCCTATCTGGTGTTGAACCTTCCTCGTCTGGATGTTTCCCATGCTCTCTTGCTAAGATATAAATGCGTTCACTGTCGTCCCGTACTGGTCCATAATCATCTGCATCACAGGCGCTTACAAACTGCATGCCTGCCTGTTTTAAATATGTTTTTACTTCTGCTAATGTATACGAGCGTTCGTAATGTGTTTCTTCATATTTTTGATACAGCCCTTGTATCGTACGAATAAATAACGTTAAATCATACTGGTTGATTCTTTCCTCTGTATCAAAATAATTTTCCCAAATAAGACTGCCGATCTCTTTATGCTCGCAAAATGTCTGTGCCCCCATCAGCTGTTGGAACTTATATTCTGTATTTAAATCAAACAAAAATAGCCCGCCTGGATCCAGGTAGTTATTCACAAGCTGAAATACTTGCAGTAATTCCCCGTCCTCCAGCAAATAATTGATTGTATCGCAAATGCAAATAACCGCCCGTACGGTTCCATACAGTTCGAATTCCCGCATATCCTGCTGCAAGTACAAAATGCCGTTTCTGTCATAGCCTTGTGCAATGCTAAGCATCTGTGCTGAGGCATCGATCCCTATCATATCATATCCGCTTTGCGCAAGCAGTCTTGTCATTTTTCCAGTTCCACAGCCCAGTTCGCAAACAAGCCCGTCAAAGATACCTGCTTCATGGAGCACTTGGACCAGATAATCTTTCCACTGCGCATATGGCACATCCTCCATAAAATCATCGTATACTTGTGCAAACTCTGTATATGCATCCATTGTTTCCAGTCCTTTCTACTATTCCGCCTGCTGCCTGTATCTATACCATATTTTGTTTAAATTTCTGCTTTTTGCATATTTATTATAGCAGATTTCACAATTGGTTCAAGTACTCAAACAGGGGAAAAGCAAAGGAACCTATCCGATTCCTTTGCTTTTCCCCTGTACAGTCATAAAAAATATCCACTGCGCTACAGCCTGTCAAACATTATACATCCCATTCTTCACGCAAAAATGCCACGATATCTACTGCTTTTGGCGGGCAGCCGCCTAATGTCTTTGCAAAACAGGATGTACACTGCCCAACTCCTATCCTGCCTGTCTTGGTACGGTATCCTTGACCAATGGCAATAGAACCTTTCTGCTTGCCCTGCAGCCTGCCTTCGTCCTTTAACCGATCCAGCGCATAAATTAACGATCCATAGCAAGCAGAACAAGCGTCTTTTGGCTCTGCATAAAGCGCCAGCTGCGAAACCTGCCGGCTTGGCTTATATTTTGTTTCCTTTGGCACTCCTTCATTTAGGCAAATCATATTTGCATGTGCTACGTCGCTGCTTCCTACTCCAAGCTGTTCTGCCAGGCGTATATATGCGACATCATACGGCTGATATCCCATGCTTTCTGCTGCAAAGCTGTCGCAAAGCACTGGATCCCAAAATCCAAGCACACGGTTCATAACAACAGGATTGCCGCCTTCTTCAAAGTCCAAGTCGCCGCATATATTATCTAAAAGGATAAAATCCTGGCGGATTACAGTATTTAAGTGAGCAATTGGCTTGTGCAGTCCAAGTGTATGGAACCTGCGTTTTTCCGAATTTGGAATCAGTCCTTTGCTGTTTTTCAGCGCGCAGGTAACGGTTGTCTGGCAATGCCCCTTTAATACCGGCAAATTAATCAGATAGTCCACGTGCAGCGCCTCATTGCAGACAGAAATTGGCATTCCTGCTGCATCCAGTGTCTGAAAAGAATCTTTTTGCAAATCTAAAAACGGCACCTGGTGCTTTTTGCAAATATCATAAATGCCGCATACACGGACTGCCTGGGAGGTAAGATCCCCAATCCAAGACCCTTCCATAACAACTAGGTTTTGAAATCCGTTTTCTTTTAAATACGTCAATACGCCATCTACAAGCTCTGGATGTGTCACTGCTCCACTAGAAGCTGTTTTCGCAGCAAGTATATTCGGCTTAATTCCGATCCGCTTTCTTTTATCCCCAATATCCGCCGCAAGCTCTGCTGCCTGTAAAATTTGAATGGCCATCTGCTTGTAATCTTCTCCCTGCACTGCGTAAAAATCATTTCTCGACATGCCTTGCCTCCTGTTTCCTTTTTCTTCGCTCACCAGTCTGCATTATCTCTTTCTTTTACCTGCCTTGCCCTGTTTGACTGCTGCTGTTTTGCTTTGCTTCTTTCTTTTAACTGCTGCTGTTTTGCTTTGCTTCTTTCTTTTAGCTTCTTTCTTTTTGCTGCTGCTGTTTTGCTTTGTCTCTTTGTTCTCTGTCTGCTGATTAATTTGTTGCTTGGCTATTTTCGTTGTCTGTTTTCCTTGTCTGTTTTTATCATGCCCTATTTACGATATCCCATGCTTTTTCATCTTACGCCAGAGTGTCGCTGTACTGATTCCTAAAGCTGCTGCCGTCTTTTGCCTGTTTCCGCCAGATCGTGCAAGCGCCTGTTCGATTTTTGCTTTTTCCGGAGATTCATAGACGACAACACTTTTGATCCCATCATGTGTCTCTATTTTTGGATATAGCTCTTGCAGCAATTCCTGAATACATACCTCGTCCATATTGCGTTTGTGTGCCGTCAGTACCAAACGCTCGCAAAAACGTTCCAGCTGCAGTGCATTGCCGTCCCACCTGGCGCTGCACAATGCCTCCAGGCCCCCTTGTGTCAAGCTGACCCGTTTCGCATATTTTTTATTATACTGCTTGAAATAGTTTTGTACCATACCCGGAATATCTTCTTTGCGTTCCCGCAAAGGCGGCAGATAGATTGCAAATGCATTCAGCAAATAGTATAAATCCTCGCGAAACTGGCCTGCACGCACCTTTTCTGCCAGTTCTGCATGTGCAGTAGCAATGATGCGTACTTCCACGGAAGGAACTTCTTCAATATCGGTCTTCATAAATACTTTATACCGCATAACACGCAGCAGGCGGTATTGGCAGCGCAGACATAATTCATCAATATCCCTTATAAGCAGCGTCCCAAATGCTGCCTGTTCCAAAGCTCCCTTTTGCGTTTCCTCCCCAAGTCCTTCTCCAAACAATACAGCAATCTGCTGCTGTTCTGACATACCACTGCAGTTTACTGTTACATAACGGCTGTTTTTTTGATATCCATTGTTATGGATTCCCTGTGCAAACAGTTCTTTTTCCGTACCTGTTTCCCCATAAATCATAACAGGCCCGGAAGAAAGCGCATACATCCGTGCCAGCTCAATACACCTTTTCATCCGGTCCGATTTTGTCTCAATTTTGCAAAAATCGCCCATACTCAAATATCCCAAAAGCAGGTTATCCCCAAACAAATCCTGGTTTTTTCCGCTCCCGGTCGGCAATTTATGCACAGATATGATTGCCCCTGCTATTTTTCCATCATAGGCAATGGGAGCAATGGAACTCATAAAAGAATTGCGCCCAATTACTAATGTGGTATTTATCATTTCCCGTTCTCCGCGCAGTACCCGGTCCACATAGCTTTCTTCCAGCTCTGGCACAACCTCAGATATTTTTTTGCCGATAAAGGATGCTTCTGTGCGGTTTAATATCCATGCCGCCGCATGATTTGTCGCTGTAACGGTTTTATCCATATCCACCTTAAACACACCATTATAAACCGTTTCCAGCACCGTTAAAAGCTGCGCATTTGTTTCTTTTTCTATTTGAGAAGTATATACCATCTTACGTGCCACATGCAGCGCTTTGCGCAAAGAATCCTCCCTCGTACGCAAAAACAGTGTCTTAACTTCCGGATACTGTTTCATGCACATTAACACGCTTTCCCCGCCAATGACTGTATCCGCTCCATCTGCAACTGCTTTTTGTACAATAGACTCAATATGCGTATAATCCTCATATTTATAAAACCGCAGCCTTGCGTGAAAAATCTCATCCATATAACTGGAATCCGGAAACATCGTGTAATGCCCGATAAATGCAATGGCAGGCTCTTGTTTTTTCACTAACAGCTTTGCTTCTTCTACTAAAAGTCCGACCTCTTGTCCAGTCATAGAAATATTGACTAATGGTACTTTCGTATATTCCTGTATAAATTCAGCCTGCAGGCCGCGTGCTACAATAACGTTTGCCCCATCCCGTATTGCTTCGCGCGCCGCCTGCACCGCATAACTTGTACGGATTACTTCCACCCGGCAAGCATCTATTTTTTCCTCTGCAATGATTTGCAGTGCATAATCCGCCATTTCCTGATTCGGTACCAATACGTGTATTTTTGCCATTTTTGCATCCTCCGAATAGGTTTTTTCGTTCCCTATTACATACATCATAATGAATTTCCAACAAAAATACAAGCATTGTTGCGTTCTTTCCATATATCTTGCTACTGTTCACTCCAGGGTTTTGCATGGACTGCAAAACCCGTAAGAACGTGTATGTTCTGCCATGCGTGAATGCAGTCCTTTGCCGCAGGCAAACTTCCTATGGACTGCATTCAGTTACTGTGAGCACCATAGGTGTGAACAGTAACTCTATCTTAGGTAATAGGAGCTGGATTAAAGATGCACATATCGTTGTGGAATCCATATTGATCGCTGTATGGATCCTTTATGCCGCTTGCGACATCCAAAATCATATCAAATATTTCCGTCCCTACATCTGCAATGGTCTTTTCTCCCGTCGCTACGTCGCCAGCTGAAATATCGATAAGATCAAACCAGTGATCTTTCATCTCATTCCGGCTGCAAACTTTTATGACAGGGCTGATTTCCAGTCCATATGGCGTCCCGCGGCCTGTCATAAATACCTGCAGCCCAATCCCGCTGGCCACCTGACTTGGCCCGCATACAATATCGCTTGCCGGCGTTGCAGCATAAATCAAGCCGTGTTTGGAAGGCTTTTGCGCTGGTGACAGCACTTCTACAATTGGACTCGTACCGCTTTTTGCAATACTGCCCATTGCCTTTTCCACTATATTCGCAAGCCCGCCCTTTTTATTGCCAGGCGTAGGATTTGCATCCCGATCTACCCCGCCGTTTTCCAGATATGTATCATACCACTGCATTTCCTCAGCCAGACGGTCGCGGGTCTGGGCGTCTTTGCAGCGTGCTGCCAGCATATGTACGCCATCCCGTACTTCTGTCACTTCACTGAACAAGACGGTTGCGCCGCCTCGTACAAGCATATCCGATGCATATCCTGCGCTTGGATTCGCAGAAATCCCGGAAAACGCATCGCTGCCCCCGCACTGCATACCAATTAACAGGTCACGCAAAGGCAGTTCCTCCCGTCTCCTTAAGTTCAGCCTTTTTAACTTTTTCTCTGCCATTTCCATAATGGCCTGCATCATTGCATCATGTCCTGGGTAATCCTGCAAAGTCAGCACATTTTCCGGTGTAATATCTTTTTCTTCCAGGACGCGGTCATAGGTTAATTTTTCACATCCAAGTCCCACAACCATAATCTCGCCGCCAAAATTTGGATGGCGGATCACATTAGTAACTGCCCGGATCGGTATATGTGCCATCGGCGCATTGATGGCAACTCCGCATCCATATGGGTGCGTAACCGCAACCACACCATCTACATGCGGATATTTCGGCAAAAGTTCCTTTTTTATCCGTTCGACTGCTACTTTTAAGACACCTGCTGCGCATTGCACAGTCGTCACTATGCCCAAAAGGTTTCGTGTTCCTGCCGGGCCCTGCGCATTCCGGTATCCCATCCAAGTTGTCCGCTGCGGAATCGGTAAATCGTCCATTTCCACAATATTTGTGCCAAATTCCATATGTTCTACAGACGGGCTTTGCGGCAAATGGAGCATATGTTCATTGATCCAGTCTCCTTTTTTAATGGCATCCTTTGCATACCCAAGTACTACTCCATAACGGATCACTTCCCCATTTTGCGGGATATCACAAAGTGCAATTTTATGTGCCTGCGGAATATCCTGTCCGGCAGCTAAACCATCTTCAAGAACCGTTCCCGCTTTGATTTCTTTTACTGCAATCGCTACATTATCTCTTTCATCTATTTTTACAATTTTACGTCCTGCCATACCTATACCCCCTCCGCATCCTGCGGCAGTGTCAACAGCTGCCCTGCAGCAGTAAAACAGCTACATCGTTTACATTTGTCCCTGTGGCACCTGTCATAATCAGGCCGCCGCATTGCTGCAGCGCATGATAAGCATCGTTTTCTTTTAACACCTCATATATATCAATGTTTTTAGCCTGCAGCACTGCCTGCGTCTTATCGTCGCAGTATCCCCCTGCTGCATCTGTCGGGCCGTCTGTACCATCACTGCCAACGCTAAAGACCGCAGTCCCTGTAAGCCCTGCGATACCAGGTGCCGCAGCAAGCGCCAATTCTTGATTGCGGCCTCCCATCCCGTGACCAGTTAAGTGCACCACAGTCTCCCCTCCTGCAAGAAAAGCCATACGTTTCTGACATCCTGCATGGCTTTTGGCGATAGCTGCCAAAAATGAGCCTGCTTCTCTTGCTTCGCATGAGAGCTGGTCGGTTAACAGAACCGTTTCGTAGCCCAATGCCTCACATTGCTGTGCAGCTGCCTGGCACAGGTTTCTCACACTGCCGGTAATACGTGTTTCTACATTGTGAAGTGTTTTTGGCGTTTCTTCTTTTAAACATGCTGCCGCTTGACTGCTCAGTCTTAGCTGATATTTTTCAGCAATGGCAGCTGCTGCCTCACAGGTGGAAGAATCCGGGTAAGCCGGGCCGGATGCAATCATATCCAGCGGATCTCCTAATATGTCACTTAATACAATGCTGTACACTTGTGCTGGTTCACACAGTCTTGCAAATTTTCCGCCCTTTACACCAGACAGCCGCTTACGAATCGTATTCATCTCTACAATGTCTGCCCCACTTGCCAGCAGCTGCCTGGTAATATCCGCCAATTCTTCCTCTGGTATGAGCGGCTTTTCAAACAGCGCCGAGCCGCCGCCTGATAGGAGGAATAATACCGTATCTTCTGCCTTAAGATCGCTGACAAGCTCCAATGCAGCCTGCGTGCCAAGAAAAGAATTTTTATCCGGCACCGGATGTCCTGCTTCATAGCAGGTTATCCTTGGTATCTCGCCTTTGACATGTGCATATTTCGTCACAACGACACCGCTTTTTATCTGGCTGCCTAGCAGCTCCTGTGCTGCTTTTGCCATTTGCCATGCAGCTTTCCCAGTAGCTACGACATAAATATTGCCGCTTGTAAATTCCTTTTCCTCTAATGCCTGCTTAACCGCCTGATCAGGTAAAACCTGATGAATCGCATGCGCAATGATTTTATCTGCATCTTCTCTTAACGACATATGTTTTCCTCCAATCTTATCCTGTATTTGATCACGATGCACAAAAGCCAGTGCGATTAGGATAAAAGTCCTGCTTTTTCCATTTCCTCACGCATATGGTCTAAGACTGGCCCCTTCGGAGTTGCCAGATTTGGCTTATATGGCAGTCCAGCATCCCTGCCTCTTAAAATTGCCATATCTTTTGCCGCAACCGGGAAGCTTGCGCCATCCATTGCAAGACGCACCGGATTAAGCTTAAACTGCGCTTCTAACGCCCCTTGCATATCGCCTGCTATGTATTTATCGTATATATCTGTAATAAGTTCTGGCATAAAATTACCTGCTGTACATACACCGCCAACTGCTCCGTGGCACATAGATGCATAAAGCAGTGTATCTTTGCCTCCAAATACTTTAAAGCCTATATCCCTCGTCCTTCGGATAAATTCTGCTGTCTGCGTAATATCGCCGCTTGTATCCTTCATACCTACAATATTTTCCACCTCATGCGCAAGCCGTTGGACAAGGTTAGCTGACATCGTATAGCCTACGCGTCCAGGATTATTATATAAAAGTACTGGGGTATCCGGCACAGCCTGGGCGATTGCCTGAAAATGCTCAAACAATTCTGTTTCCGTAGGTTTTAAAAACATTGGCTGAAGTACTGAAATACCAGCCGCACCATTTGCAGCCGCCATCTTTGCTAAACGGATGCATTTTTTTGTACTAATGGCTCCAATTCCAAAATAGACTGGCACTCTGTCCTGTGCCTGACTGACCATAATTTTCAGCCCACGCTCCATTTCGTCTTCTTCGACCATATAAAATTCCCCATTGCTTCCAAATGCCAGGATTCCCAGCACTCCGCCTGCAATGACATAGTCTACCTGATCCCTAAGTTTTTGTTCATCAATTTGTTCTTCTCCATCTATGGGCGTAATAATAGGCACTATAACGCCTTTGATAAAATCTGTATTCATGATAAAAATCCCCTTCCTGACTAATGGATAAATATAGACAAAATCAACAATTCTACGATACCGACACCTGCCATAATAAGTGATATAGCTGTCTTACAGCGAATCTGATCTTTCAGCTCTGTAACACCGAACATACCGTTCCATACCCAAAATCCGCTATCATTAAAATAAGAAAATGAGATTGCCCCAACACAGCAGGAAACTGCCATCAAAAGCGGGCTGACTGAAATCGCACCCATCAGCGGCGCGGACAAAGATGCTGCCGTAGTAATTGCAACTGTTGCTGATCCAAGTGCAATCCGCATCAAGGCTGCGATAATAAATGGAATTAAAATGGCTGGCAGCGGCATTTTCATTACGACTTCACCAAGTGCTGTACCAACTCCGCTGACTTTAATAACATTGCCAAGTGAGCCGCCTGCACCTGTAATGAGCATAATAATGCCTGTGCTTTTAATCGCATCATCCATAATGCCAAGTACTTTCTTTGTTTCATCTTTTGCCATAAGCCCATAAATTGCAATCAATGTGCCAATCGACAGTGCGACGATCGGTGATCCAAGAAATGCCAGGATAGAAATACTCGTTCCCATCAAGTCCAAAATCGTATTTGCTAAAATTAAAACTAATGGTACAATAATTGGCGCAATTGACATCCCAAGCCCTGGAAGCTTCTTTTGCCCAATCATATGATCCAATTCTTCCATAGATTTTATGTATTCTTCTTTATATGCTTTTCGCTCAAACCCGCCGTCATCTGTTGGGATTTGATAAATTTTCTTTCCGATTTTCTGACAGTAAATTACTGCAATAATCAGCATTGGTACAGAAATTAATGAACCTGCGATAATCATCTGCCCTACATCTACGCCCAGCATACTAGCCGCTGTCGTAGGTCCTGGCGTTGGTGGTACCAGACAGTGTGTTAACTGCAGTCCTGCTGCCATCGCCAGTGCAAGCCCGATTAAGGATTTGCCTGTTACTTTTGAAATTGCTTTACATAATGGTGCGAAAATTACAATAGCAGAGTCTGCAAATACTGGTATTGCAATAAACCAGCCAGTAATTGCCAATGCCCATTCTTCTTTTTTCTTTCCGACCGCTTTGATAAAAGAATAAGCCATTTTTTCAGCAGCACCGGATTTTTCCAGAATACCGCCCATCATAACACCTAACCCAATAATAATACCAGTACTTTTTAATGTATTGCCAAACCCGTCCTGAATCGCAGTGACAAGTCCAGTAATGACTGTACCGTCCTCCTGCGTGATATTTACAAATGGCATGCCCCCGATAATGCCTGTAATGCCTGATGCAATCATTAATGCTATAAATGTATGTACTTTTGTCTTTGACACAAGGACAACCATAATAGCAATTCCGACAATTAAGCCAATCAGCATACGTGTAGATTCACTCATCCTTCTCACCTCATTATATTACAATATAGTTTTCATCTTTTGCAACTTTCTTGTAATATCTTTCTGTTTGGTTATGCAGCAGCTGTCTGCTTTTTTTCCATCCGTCCCTTTTTGCAGCAGCTGCATGCCTTCTTTTTTCTATTTTACAATACTTGTACCTGACATTTTTTCATAATATTTTACAATGCTGTCGTGATCTTCCTTTTCGAATCCTTCTGCCTTTAAAAACTGCATTACTTCCATCATTTGTGCAGTCAGCGGAACTGGCGAATGAATTGCATGTGCTGCATTCAATGCATTGGTCAAATCCTTAATATGCAGTTCAATCCGAAATCCTGGGTTATAATTTCCAGAAAGCATCATCGGTGCTTTTGCATCCATAACGGTGGAACCAGCCAGTCCGCCTCTGATTGCCTGATAAACAAGCTCTGGATCTGTACCCGCTTTTTTTGCAAACGTGAGTGCTTCAGATACCGCAGCAATATTTACAGCAACTATAATCTGGTTTGCCAGCTTGGCAACATTTCCAGAACCAAGCTCACCAACATACACAACTGAACCAGCCATCACCATTAACATATCGTAGTAACGATCAAACAGCTCCTTTTTCCCTCCTACCATGACAGAAAGTGTGCCGTCAATTGCTTTTGGCTCTCCGCCGGATACAGGCGCATCCAGCATATCAATGCCTTTTTCAGCCAGTTCTGCACCGATTTTCTTGCTCTCAACCGGATCAATGGAGCTCATATCTATCAAAACTGTACCTGGTTTTGCTGTTTCTGCAATCCCGCCTTCTCCAAAAACTGCTGCGCGTACATGTGGAGAATTTGGCACCATTGTAATAATTACTTCACATTCACTTGCTACTTGTGCGCCATTTTTTACTCCTTTTGCACCCATTGCTGTTAATTCATCGACTGCCTGTTGATTAAAATCACAAACAACCAGTTCATGCCCAGCTTTTACCAAGTTTTTGCTCATCGGTTTGCCCATTATTCCAAGTCCAATAAAACCTACTTTCATGTTTTGTTTCCTCCTTATTTTAAAATAGTTTTTCGTTCCTTTCAAACGTATTATATGCAAATATAACACCATTTTCTATTGACATAACAAATATAATTTTAAATATTTTTAGTAATATGTGCATTATTTTTCGTTTTATTATATTATTTATTTCAATTATTTCATTTTATGAAATATTTTCCAGTAATCGTTTTGTATATTACTCCGGCGGTTAAATGTCGACGAATTTTACGAAGAATAAATTTTCATCTGCAAGGCGGAAGAATGAGTTGTAGCGAGTGCTACAACGATTGATGACAACGCGGCAGATGGAAATTTAAGCAAGTAAAAACGTCGATATTTAACCGCCGGAGTAATACTATATATGCGGTGCAGCGGTTGTGTGTTCTGTACGAATGCGTAGTGGTTCTCTTTTTTATTTTGTTTCCTATATGTGCAGGGACGCGGAGGCTTGTTCTGTATGGATGCACATTGGTTTCCCTTTTTATTTTGTTTCCTTTGTACGCAGGGCTGCGGATATATATTCTGTACGCACGCGCATTGGTTTCCGCTAAAAAAAGAGCTGTCTCATTAAGGGGAAAGTATACAAATATTGCATTCTTTCTCCTTAATGAGACAGCTCTTTTTACCTAGTAACTGCTATGTATTCTGCGCTTTTAGATTTATTTTATTTTACAACTACAGACTGATTTTTATACAAATCAGCTTTTCTGCTTGGGGCTCTTTTTCTTGTCCCGTAAGAGCCAGGTTTTAGTAAACAGAAGTTTGCATATATTTTTTATTTTAACGTACGAGGCACGGTTTTTTTGCATCAAACTTCCATCCTGGGATCAAATACTGCATGCCTACGGCATCATCTCTGCCGCCTAAGCAGTGTGTTTGATACAGCTCATGCGCTTTGAGTATTTGTTCCATATCTGCTTCTACACCAAGTCCTGGCTTCTTTGGCACTGCGACGCAGCCATCTATGATTTGCAATGGTTCTTTTGTCAGCCGTTCTCTGCCTTCCTGCCAAATCCAATGTGTATCCAGTGCGTTGTATTCTCCTGGAACTGCTGCACCTACCTGTGTAAACATAGCCAAAGAAATGTCAAAATGATTATTCGAATGAGAACCCCATGTGTAGCCAAAATCATGACACATCTGTGCCACTCTGACCGAACCGCTCATTGTCCAAAAATGCGGATCAGCCAAAATAATATCAACTGCCTGTGATTCCAGGGCATGCCCAACCTCGCGCCAATCTGTTGCAATCATATTTGTAGCTGTAGGAAATCCTGTACGCCGCCGAAACTCGCTTACAATTTCCCGGCCAGAGTATACGCCTTCCGCACCGCAAGGATCTTCACAATAGGTAAGAATTCCCTGCATTCCCTTGACATATTCCACCGCTTCTTCTAAGAGCCATCCGCCGTTTGGATCAAGGTCGATCCGTGCATCTGGAAATTCCTTTTTCATTGCGCGAATGACTTTCATTTCCTCGTCTCCCCGCAATACGCCGCCCTTTAGTTTAAAATCTGCAAATCCGTATTTCTCCTTTGTTGCACGTGCCATCGCTACAATCGTATCTGCGTCCAATGCTTCTTCGTTGCGCAGGCGGTACCATTCGCAATCTGAATCCAGTTCCGAATCGTAAGGCAGATCTGTCTTCTTCCTGTCGCCAACAAAAAACAGATATCCCAACATGCGTACTTTATCGCGCTGTTGTCCGTCACCCAAAAGCTCACATACTGGAACATTCAAATATTTTCCTAATAAATCCAAACATGGCGCTTCAAGCGCTGTCAAAACATGCACGCCTGTACGTAAATCAAAGGTCTGGTTGCCGCGGACATCTTTTTCCCCTTTTGCATCCAAATGTGCTTTTACTTTTAACAGCATGCTCTTATACTCTGCAATCTGCGTTCCTTCTACAATTGAAATGCATTCTTTTAACGCATTCGTAATTTTTTCGCCTCCAGGCACTTCGCCGATTCCCATCTCACCATTATCTGCGTGCAGAATCACAATATTTCTTGTAAAAAACGGTGCATGTGCCCCGCTTAAATTCAGCTCCATGCTGTCCCTTCCAGCTACTGGATACACTTCCATTTTTGTAATCTTTGGCATTTTTTATCCTCCTATTCATTTCGCGTTACTGTTCACTCCGTTCTCAGTAACATACAAAAATTCATCTAAAATTGCCTTCGGCAATGGAATTTTTGCACTCCTGAATCATTTTCTTACGGACTTTGCAGTAAATGCAAAGTCCTGTGTGAACAGTAATCATTTCGCTTGCAATTTTGATAGTTTTATTGTATAAAAAGAACAAAGCTTAGTCAAATTACTACTTTTTGTATTCTGACTAAGCAAAACTAATAAAACTTTTTACAAAGATATCAAATTTTCTGAAGGATTTTTATGTAAAAAGCACGAAGGCGCATATTTTTTACATACGCACCGGAAAGGACTCCTACTATGGATTTGCATCTGATTGAATACATCATCAAAATCGCAGATGAAGGAAGTATTACACGTGCTGCATCACAGCTATATATTACACAGTCCGGCCTAAACCAGCAGCTTTTAAAACTGGAAAAAGAGCTGGGCCTGCCGCTGTTTCACCGCAGCAAATACGAACTTCGGCCTACACAGGCGGGCCAGATTTACATTGAACACGGCCGCCGCATACTGGCTCAAAAACGAGAAGCTTATGATCGTATCCGCGACATTGCAGATAATAATGCTGGTTCTTTGCGCATCGGCCTGACTCCAGAACGCGGTACGACAATGCTCATCAATATTTATGCTGACTTTCACAGGCAATTTCCAGGCATTACCATCGAACCGGAAGAAATCCATGTGAAAAAACAGCTCTCTATGCTGATGCAGGATTACCTGGATATTGGATTTGTCACACTGACCGAACAGGACAAGCTGCCAGGCATGGAATTTGTATCAATGAAAACAGAACCTATCCTGCTTGGCATTCCTCGTTCGCATCCGCTTGCTGCCCGCGCGAACGCCCCGTATGCCCCCTATGCACAAATCGACCTTGCACTGTTTTCGAAAGATCCTTTTATCCTTATGTTTAAAGGCTCTACTTTACGCGGCGTGATTGACCCGCTGTTTGAAAGCGCAGGGTTTTGTCCTAACATTTTATTTGAAACAGCAAGCAACCGTACTTTGTATACTATGGTTCAAAAATCGATCGGCTGTACGCTCATTCCACAGACATACGCAATGGAGCAAGAAGAAATCGCCTATTTCAAGCTCCCGCAAAATCCCATCTGGGAACTGGCTATCGCCTACCGAAAGGGCCATTACCTGCCAAAACCAGCCAAAGCATTTATCCAGCTGGCAAAAGATTATTGGAACTAGCGCAAATACGGCAAATATCTGCGTACACACGCAGCCATTAAATAACACGGTACTCCTTCCACTTACCGCTGTGCCATCTCCATAATATGAAAGCTGCCTTGATCGCCCAGTCGCAAATCATTGCAATGGTAATTCCGATGACGCCCAGGTTTAACCATAAGCCAAACAGGACAGAAAGCACGCTCCTGCATACAACTGTTGAAAAAATAGACGCATACATTGTAAACTTCACATCGCCTGCAGCCCGCATGCCATTGGATACGGAAAATCCGTATGGGCAAAAAACAGCATTAAAGGTATTATGCAGCAGTACTAAAAAAATCACCAAGCGCACTGCCTCGCTGCTTAAACTATAAAGCTCTAAAATAAGCGGGGTAAGCAGGAAAAACAGTAAGTTCCAGGCAAACCCGCCGATACGCGTAATGCGCAGCAGCTTTCTCATATAATATTCCGCTCCTTCTTTATCCCCAGCCCCCATATACTGCCCAATGACTGTGATAAAGACTGGCCCCATTGCCAGGCAAAAAAGCGCTGACATACTCCAAAAGCTCTGTGCTACCCCATTTGCAGCAATCTGCACCGTGCCAAAGAGAGCTACCAGCGAGCTCAGCGCTACTTTTGCCACCTGGAACAAGCCACTTTCAATACTATTTGGAATCGCCACATAAAAAATGCGGGAAATAATACGTGGTTTCCATGTAAAAATCTGCTTTACTTGTACTGTAATTGGATTTTTTGGCTGCACCGCCAGCACAAGCATCATTGCCGCTGCAAACATCCTGGAAAACAAGGAAGGATACGCGACACCCGCTACACCTGCATGAAGCACAAAGATTCCAACCGCGTTGCCCGCTACATTGATCGCATTCATAACAACAGAAACCATCATCAGTGTTTTTGTCTTTCTCATACTGCGAAATACACCAGCACAAGCATTATAGACTGCCAGAAATGGAAACGAGTAGGCTGAGATACGCAAATACACCAGTCCGGTATCTAATACATCCTGCTCTACCTTGCCAAACAAAAGCCCAAATATCTGACGCCCCCAAATGAGCAGGACAAGCATCATAATGATTGAAATCATCCCTGTAATCATGACGATCTGGCTCGCTGTCTGTGTCCCATGCTCTCTGTCCTTATGGCCAATATACTGACTTGCCACCACCGCACCGCCAGACGCCAGTGCAGTAAATATCATAATAAATACGTGATTGAGCTGGTTCACCAAAGAAACACTGGAAACTGCCGCCTCACCAACATAACTTACCATCAGCGTATCAGCAATACCAACCAGCAAAGCCAAAAACTGTTCCACAATCACAGGATAAATCAAATCTTTTAATCCCTGATTCGAAAAGAGCTTTCTTTCTTCCGGAATTTGCTGCTTAGGCTCTATCATCCGTACCCAAAAGCTCTGCTGTGCAAGCTCCATTTTCACATGTACTTCCTTTCTTTTTTTCTATGATCCGTGCCGGCTGTGCAACGACTGTACAGCCGTCTGGCAGATCCGTATGAACAACTGTACCTGCACCAATCTTTACATCATTTCCAATTTTAATATCGCCAACCAAAACCGCACCTGCGCCAATCAGACAGCGATCCCCTATTTGAGGCGCTTTCCCGCCGGACTCTCCAATGGTTACATTTTGATAAATCCAGCAGTCCTTCCCTATTTTTGCATATCTGGAAATAAAAATCCCATGCAGCCCATGCGGCAGCTTCGGCCTGTCTAAAAAAACAGTATCCGGTCCAATATATCCCCCATGCCGATGCGCACAACGGCTTAACAAAAATGTCAGCCCGTCATGCACGAACCTGTTTCCTGCCTTTTTCTGCCAATGATAAAGACGCCAAAACCAGCGTAAATTATCGCCTCTTGAATAATCAATCATCCTTCTGCGCATATTTTTATCCTCTTTTCTATTCTGTATTTTCTGTATTTTCTATCTGTCCTGATCAGTCATCTGCAAATACTTGTTTGTGTCACCTTTTGCTGTCAAATCAGTGTCTTTTTCATATTATTGTCTTTTTCATATCAATCACTTTTATATCATTTACATTTTCATATCAGTCACTTTTCATATCATTTACATTTTCATATCAGTCACTTTTCATATCATTGTCTTTTTCATATCAGTCACTTTTCATATCATTTACATTTTCATATTAGTCACTTTTCATATCATTGTCTTTTTCATATCAGTCACTTTTCATATCATTTACATTTTCATATTAGTCACTTTTCATATCATTGTCTTTTAAAATCAGCGCTACTATTCAATGACAGTATTGGAACTTCTCTAACACAAACTTGCATTTTTTCATCTTATACTGTTTTTCATCAAATTGCAACAAGTTATCATGCTATGACATCTCTTCTTCTGCTCTATGTTACTGTTCACACAGGACTTTGCATTGACTGCAAAGTCCGTAAGAAAATGATT
>CANDJR010000021.1 GCA_947385105.1 uncultured Eubacterium sp. | reverse complement strand
CGGTGACTGGAGTTCAGACGTGTGCTCTTCCGATCTAACAGATGGTATTGCAGTAGATGAAGACAAAGATATTGTAAATATAGGATATCATACATCGGAAAAGGATGTATTGGATTCGGGGAATACAAAGAATACAGATAAACAAGCCTCTATAAGTCAGGACAGCGCGCAGACAACAGAAAGCGAAAATGATTATTCAACAACAAACCTCCAAGTAGCAGGTGTTGATGAAAGTGACATTGTAAAAACAGATGGAAAGTATCTATATGTTGTACAAGATGAACAGATACAAATTTTAGATGTACAAAATAAAATACCAAAAGCTGCAGCCGTGATTCAGCCAGACAATATACAGAATATGGACTCAATTTGCGAAATGTATGTAGCTGATCAAGTACTGACGCTGATTATACAAGGGGAAAAAGCCAGTATGCAAAAAAAATCTAAGCAAAAATCTGAGGTAGATGTATTAGGTGATACAGTCAGTCCGGGAAGTGAAGGTATGCCTATTACGGAAGATCAATCTGGAGGAGTCGTTTTCATAAAAGAGGAAGATGAGGATTCTTTGGAAGATGAGGATTCTTTGGACGATAAGGCTGCGAATCGTACCATGGACGATGATATTTATTATGTAAAAAATAAGGTTGTTACAACCGTATTAACCTTCGACATCTCAGAGCCGACATCTCCGCATTTATTAAATACAGCCTCACAGGATGGCTGGTATCAAACGTCACGAAAAATTGGAAAGTTATTGTATTTATTTACGGATCAATCGATGCATTTGGAAAGTGGAATTTCGCGTAAAGAGGCTTTATCTGATGGAGACTTTATTCCATGTGTCAATGATACAGCAGTGCAGGCAGACAGTATTTATTTGCCGGAAGAAGGAAACCAGGGGGTTCTCATGTCCTCTATTGACCTTGCAAACGGCAGCAGCGTGCTGGATACAAAGATGTTAATCAGCGATGATACACAGCTGTATGTGAGCCGTGATTCTGTATATTTTTACTATTCTGAATATGTAAACGATACGTTCAGAACGCGGATTGCCCGGTTTGCCTTACATACAGATGGCACGATTCAGGCAAAAGCAGCAGCAACGCTAAAAGGAAGGATACAGGATACCTTTGCAATTTATCAACGAGAAGGCTATTTACAAGTGCTGACCTCTGTAACGAATACAGAACCTTGGGAAAACCGCGTATATGTTCTAAACTGTGAGGATATGAGTATACTTGGTAAACTATCAGGTATTGCGCAGGGTGAGGAGATCTATGCTGCGCGGTTTGTAGGTACAGTTGGTTATTTTGTAACGTACCGAAATACAGATCCATTGTTTACGGTAGATTTTTCAAACCCTAAAAAACCAAAGATTATTGGAGAACTGAAAGTAACAGGATTTTCAGAATACCTGCATTTTTGGGATGACAAAAAACTGCTTGGGATCGGCTATGAGACAAATCCAGACGATGGCACAGTTCTGGGTATTAAATTATCTATGTTTGATATTTCAGATCCAACAAAGGTAACGGAGCAGGCAAAATTAGTTTTGGAAGGTGCCAATGAGTGTGACGGCATGAATGATTATAAAGCCGTATTGGTTGACCAGAGGAAAAATTTAATTGCTTTAACAACCTGTAATTGGCAGCCATATCACGAGGATTATCGTGTATTTTCGTACAAAAAAGGTAAATTTGTAAGTAGGATCGAGCGTCAATTATCGACAAATTTTCAATACCAGGGTATGAAATGGCGCAGCTTATATGTGGGAGATACACTGTATTTAGTTAACAAACGCAGGGCAATTGCTTTTTCGATTGCTGAAAATGGAGAAAATGCAGATGACTGGAAAGAGATTGGAAAATTGAAGTTTACAAAATAAAAGGAATGGCATATTGACTATCTGCTCTTTCGGTGCTAGTGTATAGAAAGATGGGAGGTCCATGTGCAAATGAAAGAGAGGCTTAGGAACCAGTTTAGTTATCTGTTTTTTATTTTACTGGCTGTACTTGCTTTTTATACAGTGTTTCAGGACAATGATCTTGGGATGGTCGCAGCTTCTTTAAAAAAAATGAAGGTGGGGTATTTGCTGTTTGCAGTGATCATTGCGCTTGTATTTACAATGATGGAAGGCGTCATGATTTATTATTTGCTGCGGGTAGTGCAGGGAGCGGCGCGCTTTTGGCCGTGTATCCGCTATTCTTTTGTAGGATTTTTCTACTCTGGCATTACCCCGTCAGCAACAGGCGGACAGCCAATGCAGCTTTTTCATATGAAACGGGATGGCAATGATCTTTCTGCCAGTACGGTTGTACTTATGACAGTAGCGCTTGTATATAAGCTTGTGCTTGTGCTGATGGGGATTGCTATGATATTGCTGCGCTTTTCAACTTTAAAAGAGCATTTGGGGCGTTACCTGAATTTGTTTTATTTGGGCATGTTTTTAAATACAGCGCTGGTTGCTGTGCTGCTTATTGTCATGGGATTCCCAAGCTTTGCAAGATATTTTTTGCTGGCAGCAGAAAAATTGTTTGTCAGGATAAAAATCATGAAACCTTCGCAGGCAAGGGTTGGAAAAATTAACCGTTTTGTAGACAGCTACCAGAATGCAGTTTACTTTTTAAGCTGCCATAAAAAGCAAGTAGCTGCTGTAATATTAGCGACCTTTGTGCAGCGCTGCCTGGTATTTATTTTGCCATATATTGTATATTTAGGATTCGGGCTTTCTGGTACAGATGCGCTTACGATATTATTGATTCAGATGTCTATCTATTTGGCAGTAGATATGCTGCCGCTGCCTGGGGCACAGGGGATTACGGAACTGATGTACCGGCATGTGTTTCAAACGATTTTTACAGCTGAATTTGTTGTGCCGTCGATGTGCGTAACCAGAGGGGTAAGCTTTTACTTTTTGCTGTTTTTTAGTATTGCAGTATGCACTTGCCATTATTTCTGGGAAAAGCTGCGCAGGTACTAAGGAAGTCATTATTTTGGGGAAAAGCTATGTAGGTACTAAGGAAGTCATTATTTTTGGGAAAAGCTGCGCAGGTATTAAGAAAGTGTCAGCAGGAAATACAAGCAGGTAAAATGTCTGGAAAAGCTGCGCAGGTACTAAGAAGGTGTCAGCAGGAAATACAAACAGGTAAAATATCTAAAAAACTGCACAGATAAAACAGGGGGCAGCAGTTCTTACAAATGGGAAAGCAGACGGAAAGTGCACATGCATACATGCTGGTGGGCATGAAGGGCGCTGCGGTTTCATAAAATGGGAATTAGGAAATTAATTTAAATGGGAGGCATGTATATGGCGTCTGCAAAAAAGACAGATTTTGACCAGGTCGTCTGTAAAATTACGCAAAATTATATATCAGATGAAGTATTTGTGACAAAGGAAAACCGGAGGCTCCCAAGCAGGAGCAGTATTATTATTTTAATTAAGCGCCTGCGCGCATTGATGTTTCCGGGTTATTTTGAAGAAAAGAATTTTGAATATACGGATGCAAAGTATTTTGTCGGGAATACATTAAACAGTATTCGTAAAGAACTGCAGCAGCAGATAGAGATTGCGCTGCTTTATACAAATGAAACTGAAGATCCAAAACAAGCGGAAGAAATTGCGGGGTATTTTATTGGAAGGCTGGCAGATATTCAAAATATGTTGCTAAAAGATGTTCAGGCAGGGTTTGATGGAGATCCGGCAGCAAAAAGCAGACAGGAAATTATTTCCTCCTATCCAGGTGTTTTTGCAATCTTTGTATATCGTATGGCACATGAACTTTATCAGAAGAATGTTCCATTTATTCCGCGAATTATGACAGAGTATGCACATAGCCGTACAGGAATTGATATTAATCCAGGCGCAGAGATAGGAGAGTATTTTTTTATTGATCATGGGACCGGGGTTGTCATTGGTGAAACAACAAAAATAGGAGATAATGTAAAATTATACCAAGGCGTGACACTCGGGGCATTATCTACACGAAAGGGCCAACTATTAGCAGATGTCAAACGTCATCCTACGATTGAAAATCATGTGACGATTTACTCAGGAGCAACTATTTTAGGCGGTGAAACAGTGATTGGGGCAAACTCTATCATTGGCGGCAATACATTTATTACAGAGTCGGTCCCTGCTTATACAAAAGTTTCTTTAAAAGCACCAGAGATGGTATTTCAGGCAGATACACCGCAAAGTGATGCAGAAGAAGATGCATGTGTGTGGGATTGGGTTATTTAAAAGCTGGTTCAGTGTGCAGTGTTAGACTGGCTCAGATCAAATAAATAAATGATAATTATATAAATTTGATTAGAGTAAAGTAGAATAAATGAAACGAAACTAGAATGAATGAAACTAGAACGAATGAAACGAAACTCTAGAACAAATAAAACGAAACTAGAATGAATGAAACAAAACTCTAGAACGAATAAAACGAAACTAGAACGAATGAAACGAAAATAAAATTATGGCTGCGGATCTTTGACGGTTACAATGCAGCTTGCTTTTACGCCATCCTCGCGGGCATAGATATATGCCCGTCCTTTTTGTCGTGCAGTAATCCTGCCAGTCTGGTCAACCGATACTACGTTCATATTGCTGGTGCTCCACTCTGGTTTTATGTGAGAAGAAACAACAGCGGATAATGTCTGGGTATCGCCTGTTAGCATACTTAATGAAGATGCAGATAGCCGTATGGTAGGCTGTTTGACTGTGATTGTACAAGTTGCAGTTGCACCATCTGCCTTGGCAGTTATTTTGGCAGTCCCATGTTTGATAGCAGTGACGCATCCGTTTTCATCAACCGTAGCGACGCTGCTTTTGCTTGACTTCCATACAGGTGTATGACCAGTGGATACGACTGCGGAAAGCTGTTTGGTGCTCTGACGGTACAGCGACAGGCTGGATGGCCGGATCGAAATAGTGGTAGGTTTGACGGTAATAACGCAAGATGCTTCTGCGTCTTTGATTTTAGCAGTGATTTTGCATGTGCCTGCTTTTTTTGCAGTTACAAGTCCATACGTATTGACAGAAGCAATCGAAGACTTGCTGCTTTTAAAAGAGGGCTTTTTGCCCGTAGAGGTGACAGCTGTCAGATAAAATTCATCGCCAATAGCCATTGTATTTGAGTACTTTGTAAGTACAACAATAGGGAATACGCTGCCTATTTTAGAATCAACGGTCATCCGGGTAAATGGGGCAAATAAAAATAAAATGGTTAATAGCAGCACGGATATCACAGAATAGATAGATTTGCGTGTCATATAGGATACCTCCTGAAATTTATTCGAAATATTTACAGGCAAGTCATCAGCATGAACGGCTGAATTTGCTGTAATTTTAAGATAAGAAAGCCTGTGCAGAAAAAATGCACGCGGCAAGGTAGAGATTTGATATCTGACACACCGAACCAGTTATCGGCAAGCTTTACGATCAGTTTGTACGTGGGTTGGTACATACATGCTGTACTTGCCGTTGCAAAAAAGATAGCATGGATCGCGAAAAATGTAAATCTGTAGATTTTAACAAAAAAAATTACGCAAAGGGCTGCTAGAAATTAGTGAATGCTGATAGCTGCAAGGTTTTATCGTGTCAAAAGCGTACATGCAGGATAAAAAAATTCTTTACGCAAGTGTTGTCTTTTCGGTAAAAATACCCTATAATGACATTCAACAAGATGTGTGCCATGCCGCTGTCAGTTTTATTCCTTTACCGAATAAACAAAACGGGCAATGAGCAAAATGGATGTGGGATGAAAAGCGTTCAGTCCGTTTGATGGCTGAATGAGACGAAAGGATTAAGTGATTTTATGAAAGATTTATTCCAACGTATGCGTATGGCAGTGTATGTATCTGCAGTGCTGACCATTTTATCTGGAATTGTGTTAATCGCATGGCCTCTTGCAGTGACAGGATTTATTTGCCGTGTATTTGGCGTACTTTTAGTCATTATGGGGGCTGTGTACTTGTTTGGGTATTTTATGGAGGGCAAGCATATGCTTTCTGTAGCAGGCGGATTGCTGTTTGTACTGCTCGGCGTATGGATTTTTTCCAGGCCAAGTTCTATTGCCAGGCTGGTGCCTATTGGCATCGGTGTAGTTATGCTGGTGCACAGTCTGAAAGACTTCCAGATGGCTGCAGAGGCAAAGCGGTGCAAAAGTGAGCGTTGGGTATTGATGTTTTTACTGGCGCTTGTTAATTGTGCATTTGGGATTATTTGTATTTGTGATTCCTTTGATGTAATCTCTGTGGCAGTACGTGTGCTTGGAATCGCACTGGTATATGACGGTATCTCAGATATTATTATTGTATACCATACTGTGAAAGCAGTTAAAAATGCAGCAGAAATTTATGAACCAATTGATGTAGAATCTCATGAAATTGATGTGTAAAAGCTGCTGTTTTGTCTAGGACTTTTCCCTGTGCGATAACGTTCGTAGGAAGGCAGAAATTGGACAGAGAGAACATCAAGCCTTTGGCGAAACGAACTTTCATGGCAAGAAAAGTCAGAATCTGGGCTGTATATCGTAACGGTTTCACGAAAGGCAGTGCTGTTACGTATCAAATTGTAATAGGGAGATGCATATGCGGCGGATGGAATTTAAAATGGAACGCACAGGATTGTTAAAAGAAGGAGATATACTACCCGTGACAGAGGGGCGGCTGCCAAATTCTTATTATTATACGCTTGGTGACGCATATGCAATGTCAGCGAATTATAAATTCCGGGAGCGGCTGAGTTCTACAGAAGGAAAAGTAGTGGAAGTAAAGGACACAGAAAAAGGTTTTTTTGTCACAGTTGAATTTAATGAATGATATTGATGGATCATGCAAATGAATAGAAAAAGGAGCAGAGAAACATATGGCAGCATATTTAGATAATGGGATGTTAGATATATTAAACGTGCAGTATCGCTTAGAAAATGGATTTACGTTAAATAATATGCAATTAGAACCTTTGGCGTATATTATGCGTGTAGATGAACCGGATTTTGGATGTGAAGGTCGTCCGGAAGGAAAGGTGATGTATGACAAAGTTTATGCACTAACCTTAAAGGGACAGAAAGTCTGGACCATGGGAGAAAAAGATTTGGAAGAAAGCGGCATTTATGATAATACCTGGGTATGCAGAGTGGAGCAGACACGTCAGCTTATTTGCTGGCGGGAAGGGACAGACGAGATGATGCCGATTTCGGAAGACTTATGGAACAATAAGCTGGAGGATAAAAGTAATTTATGACAAGTCAAGGTAAGAGGGCTATAGACCAGGTACTTGCAGAGAGCTTTCGGGAACTGGTATGCCAGCGTCCGATTGAAAAAATTACGATTAAAGAGATTACAGATCGGGCGGGAGTCATCCGCCCTACTTTTTATAATCATTTTCAAGATAAATATGAATTGCTGGAATGGATCATAAATCATGATTTAATTGAGCCTATCAAGCCGTTTATCCATAGCGGGCTAATCGTACAGGCAATGACGTTTTTGCTTATCAATATGGAAAAAGAAAAAGAGTTCTATATGAAAGCAAGTAAGCTGGAGGGACAGAATTCCTTTCATAGTATTGCGCAAAACTGCATTCAAAACTTACTGGCAGAGGTATTTGAGGAACACTCCAACCGTAAACAGCCAAAATATGAATGGCTGACGCCAGAACGGTTGGCGCAGTATTACGGACAGTCTATGGTTTTCATTGTTATACAATGGATACAAAGCGGTATGACAATTTCTGCACAGGATTTGACAGAACTGTATGAATATATTTTGAGTCATTCTTTGGAAGATGCACTGGGCGACTTATAGAATAAAGCTGATTCATAGAAGAAATTGATTCAAAGAAAAAGCTGATTTATAGAAAAAGTTGATTCATAGAAGAAGCTGATTTATAGAAAAAGTTGATTCAAAGAAAAAGCTGATTTATAGAAAAAGTTGATTCATAGAAAAATTGAATTATACACAAAGTTAATTCATATACAATTTTTGGTTTTTGTATTCCTATTTTTACAGATTGGAACAAATGTTACAAAACATCTACATACGCAAAGGATTGGATATTTTCATATCTGATCCTTTTTTTTATACTATTTGGCATAAGAACAAAACAAATTTAACATCTAACAGCCCATTTTACTGGACGGTTAGGAAATAGAATAAGGAAAAGATGGGAGAGAATATGCGTATGTTTGGAAAAGGAGTCGTAAAATTTAGAATACCAATATTAATTCTTAGCCTTCTTTTATTAGTTCCATCTATCATCGGCTATGTGAATACAAGGATTAATTATGATATCCTGTCATATTTGCCGAAGGATATTGAGACAATGAAAGGACAGGAGATTTTATTGGACGAATTTGAGACTGGTGCGTTTTCTGTTGCAGTTGTACAAGGAATGGACAATAAGGGCGTCGTTGCTCTAAAGAAAGAAATTGAACAGATTGAGCATGTAAAATCAGTTCTTTGGTATGATTCTTTGGCAGATATTTCTATACCGATGGAAATACTTCCAAACAAAGTGGAAGAAGCATTTGAAAATAGAGAAAAAAATGCAACGCTCATGCTGGTTTTACTGGATTCATCCATGTCAGCGGATGAAACGCTGGATGCAGTAGAAAAAATCCGTCAGCTGACAGATCAACAGTGCCTGCTGAGCGGCATGTCAGCTGTTGTAACCGATATCAAAAAAATCTGCAACAGCGAGGCAATTATGTATGTTGTAATAGCAGCAGGGCTGTCAGCATTCGTACTGGCGCTGACAATGGATTCATTTTTGATTCCGTTGTTTTTCTTGCTGAGTATTGGAATGGCAATCATTTATAATTTGGGCACAAATTTTGTGGCTGGAGAAATTTCATTTATTACGCAGGCACTGGCAGCAGTTTTGCAGTTGGCTGTTACGATGGATTATTCGATCTTTTTATGGCATAGTTATCAGGAAAATCAGATACGCTTTCCTGGAGATAAAAAGCGTGCGATGGCACATGCAATTTCCAATACAGTAGCTTCTGTTGTGGGGAGTTCGATTACAACAGTAGCAGGGTTTTTGGCTATGTGCTTTATGACTTTTACGTTAGGTTTGGATCTTGGAATTGTCATGGCAAAAGGGGTTGTATTTGGGGTTATTGGCTGTGTCACAATCCTGCCATCTATGATACTGACGTTTGACAGAGCGATTGAAAAGACGAGGCATCGGGCGATTCTGCCTGATTTAGGCAGGATTGGCGATTTTGTGACAAAAAAATATGTGCTGTTTGCAGTTGCGTTTCTCGTTATTTTAGGGCCAGCGCTTTATGGCTATACACATAATCAAGTTTATTATGATCTAGCAGGCACATTGCCGGATCATTTGGAAAGCGTCATGGCAAATAATGAACTGGAAGATGTGTTTCAGATGGGTGCGACGCATATCATTCTTGCAGACAGCGAGCTGGATTCCAAGACAGCTCGTGCAATGCTGCATGAAATTGAAGACGTGAAAGGGATAAAGCTTGTATTAGGAATAGACTCTGTGTTAGGGCCGGCGTTCCCGCAGGAAATGGTGCCAGGTTCGATAAAAGAAATTTTGGATAATGGGAACTATCAGATGATGTTTCTTTCGTCAGAATATAAAACAGCTTCAGATGAAGTGAATGCGCAGTGCAACCAGATCAAAGAAATTATAAAAAAATATGACAGCTCAGCAATGCTCATTGGCGAAGCGCCATGTACACAGGATTTAATTACGATTACAGATAAAGACTTTAAGACAGTCAGTACAGTATCCATTGTTTTGATTTTCGTAATTATTTCGATAGTTTTGAAATCCATTTCCCTTCCAGTTATCTTGGTAGCTGTGATTGAGTTTGCGATTTTTATTAATATGGGGATTCCGTCTTATACAGGTACTGTGCTGCCGTTTATCGCATCCATTGTAATTGGAACGATCCAATTAGGCGCAACCGTCGATTATGCAATTTTAATGACAAATAAATATAAAAAGGCGCGGTATCAAGGCGCTGGAAAGCAGCAGGCAATTGCATCAGCACTAAACAGTTCATTGCAGTCTGTATTTGTAAGTGCGTTAAGCTTTTTTGCAGCAACGTTTGGCGTGGGCTTATACTCCAGTATTGATATGATTAGTGCGTTATGTGTTTTGCTTGCCAGAGGTGCAATTATCAGTTTGCTTGTCGTCGCATTTATTCTGCCAGCTATGTTTATGATTTTTGACAAAGTAATCTGCAGGACGAGCGCAGGATTTTTAAAGAATGAGAAAAAAGTAAAAGCAGAATCAGCTGTTTTATAAAAAGACGCTTGCAGCAGTTTTTTCCATAAATATAAGAGAATGAGCTGTTTTATAAAAAGATGCTTGCAGCAGCTTTTTCTATAAAGATAAGATTTTGCAGTAAATTAAAATGAAATGTAATCAAAGTATCATGTTACAAAAGAAAATAAGCGGCTTTGGATATATGTTTTTATATGGATAGCAAGGAGGAAAATAAAGTATGAAGTTTCAAGAATTAAAAGATAAATTTAAAAGTAAGTATACAATGCGTATGGTGGCAGGTATTTTATGTGTGGTGTTAGCTGGCGGCAGTGTCAGTGCATATAAAGTGCAGGGAGAAAAAGTAGTTACAAAAGCTGAGGAACAGACTTATTATGCAAAACAAGGAGAAGACAAAGAAGTAAAAAAGGGAAAGGAGACGAAAAAAGAAAGCTTGAAGGAGGAAAGCTTAAAAGAGGAAAGCCTTGCAGGAAAGCTGCTTTCTGCTTTGCATAAAAATACAAAGGAACAAGAAAATCTGGACGGTAAAGAAGAGACAGTTTATGTCATTGCAGATGCAAATGGAAAGGCAACACAGACAATTGTCAGTAATTGGTTAAAAAATGGCTCAGCAAGCGCACAGATTGCAGATGAATCGAGCTTATCAGAGATTGAAAATGTAAAAGGAGATGAAACATTTTCACAAAGCGGCAGCCAGCTTACCTGGCAGGCGAATGGAGAAGATATTTATTATAAAGGTACTACGACAGAAGAAACACCAATAACAGAGGCTGTAACATACTATTTAAATGGAAATGAAATCGCGCCGCAGGATTTAGCAGGAAAAAGCGGACATGTGACGATCCGTTTTGACTATGAAAATCATGCGAAAACAATGACAACAATTCATGGGAAAAAAGAAGAAATTTGTGTACCGTTTACAATAATGTCAGGGATGATTTTTGATGACAGCTTTCGCAATGTCCAAGTAAATCATGGCAGGGTCTTATCTGATGGAGACAGAAAGGTAGTGGTTGGTTTTGCAATGCCTGGTTTGCAGGCTAGTCTGGATGTGGATGAAAGTGATTTTGATGAAGACATTGCATTTCCAGATTATATAGAGGTTAGCGCAGATGTAGAAGACTTTGCACTGGAAATGACAGTAACCGTTGCCATGACAGGGTTTTTATCAGATATGGATCTTGCAGGCAGCTTGGATTTGAGTGAATTAGACGAAACGATGGACGATTTGCAGGATGCGATGGGTCAGTTAAAAAACGGGGGCGGAGAACTTGCAGACGGACTGAATACGCTGCATCATCGTATGGGTGAATTTACGGATGGAATCAGTTCGCTTAAGGATGGCGTGGATGCATATACAGACGGTGCATCACAGCTTGCAGAAGGTATCCAGACATTAAACGATAGTTCAGGTACGCTTGAGACAGGTGTACAGACATTAAATTCCAGTGCGAAAACAATCAGCGATGGCGTACAAAAGCTGGATGATACGCTGCATACGCAAATGACAGAAAAGGAGAAACAGGCAGCAATGCAGCAGGTTGACGCAGCCATTGACGCACAGTTTCAGGAAGGTTCTGCTGCGTATCAGATGATTTATACGGCTGCTACGCAAAACTTTACAAACACAATGACAAACGATGCGGCCGTACAGTCTGTTCAGGCAGGCATACAGGCTGGGATGCAGTCCCAGGGACTGACGAGCGATGGAGTAATCGCAGCTTTGGCGCAGTATTATGAAGCAAATGGTTTTACGGATGCAAGCGGACAGTCTTATGCGCCAGAAGTTTGCCAATCTACGGTGCCTGGTACAGAAACTACGTATGCAGCATATTTTGCATCAGCAGTCCTAAACGGAGGATTATCTTCTGCCCTTGCAGGAGGTATTACAAACGGGATTGCAAGCCAGGGCGCATCAGCGGTCGGTACATCTGTTGTAAGTGCTTGTGAAACAGCGGCAAAGCAGGCAGGAGAAAGCGCAGCGCTTACAAGCATTCAATCGACAAAGGAGCAGATTGCAACAGCGATTGAGCAAAAAGATGCAGCAAGTGGCTATAGCCTTGTGACAGGCGCAAAAGCACTCAGCCAGGGCACACAGCAATTGGAAGATAATCTTCCTAGTTTAAAAAATGGAATAGGGCAGTTGTTAACAGGTGCAAAGGAACTTGTAAGCAATAATGCTGCCTTAAAGGATGGCGTAATACAGCTTTCTGATGGGACAGGAAAAATTACAGATGGAGTAGTGAAATTAAATGATGGTGCAAAAGAGTTGTCTAATGGGCTGCGAAAGTTTGATAAACAGGCTATTTCTAAAATTACAGATGCGTATAATGGAGACATTAAGGATTTGACAGAACGGATAAAAGCGGTGATACAGGCTGGCGATGATTATGGGACATTTTGTGGTGCAGCGGATGGAGTTCAAGCAACTACGAAATTTATTTTCCGTACAGATTCTGTGACGACAAAAGAGAATGAGTAGCCGCAAATAGAACATCACGCAAATATTAAGTTGGCTATTTTGCTTACAGAAATAATTTAATAAATTGAAAGAGGCTGCTGCAATAAGGACTGCAGATCCAAGATAGTATGTTGATATTCAGTATTACATCATGGATTTATATTCCTTCATGCAGGAGCCTATTTTTATGTCATCCCATAAAAGAAAACTTGAAGTAAAAGCAGTACATAACACAAAAGCAGTACATAACACAAAAGCAGTACATAACGTACAAGCAGTACATAACGCACAAGCAAGGCAAAAATTTTCTCTCGTTGATGAAAGTAAGGGCATTTACATGAAAATCGTTGTGTTTTTGTCAATTTGAACAAAAAAACAGCGGAATACAATAAAAATTCGGCCGCAAGCAAATTGACAAATATCGAAAATATTTTTATTATAAAATAATGGTTTCTTTCGAGAGCAGAAATGCCGATATAGGAGAATGTATATGACAAAAAGGACAAAACAAATTTTAGAGCGGCTGGATCAAATGTATGGGACTGAGGCAATTTGCTATTTGAATCATGAGAATGCCTGGCAGCTGTTAATTGCAGTCATTTTGAGTGCACAGTGTACAGATGCCAGAGTCAATATTGTGACTGCGGACTTGTTTCAAAAATATGATTCTTTGGAAAAATTTGCACAGGCAGATATCACAGAATTGGAACAGGATATTCATTCTATTGGATTTTACCATAGCAAAGCCAAAAACATTATTTCCTGCTGCCGTGATTTGGTTACAAAATTTGGCGGGGAAGTGCCGTCGTCTTTAGAAGATCTGACAAGCTTAGCTGGGGTAGGGCGCAAGACTGCAAATGTTATCCGCGGCAACATCTACCATGAGCCAAGTATAGTAGTAGATACACATGTAAAACGTATATCTAACCGGCTTGGATTTACAAAAGAGTCAGATCCAGTAAAGATCGAACAGGATTTAATGAAGGTACTGCCAAAAGACCATTGGATTTTATATAACATGCAAATTATTACGTTTGGGCGTAATCTTTGTTTTGCAAGAAGCCCGAAGTGCAGTGAATGCTTCTTGCAGGATGTGTGTAAGGCAGGGGACAAAAAGATTTGATAGTAAAGGATTATGTGGCAATTGATCTGGAAATGACCGGATTGTGTGCAAAACGTGACAGCATTCTGGAAATTGGTGCTGTACGGGTCAAAAACAAAGAAATAGAGGCAGAATACCAGGCGCTGATTCATCCGCATATGGAACTTTCAGCAGAGGTTGTTGCATTGACTGGCATTACAAATGAGATGGCTGTAAAAGGTCGTGAATTAGATGAGGTCTTTCCTGAGGTCATGGATTTTTGCCAGGACTTTGTGCTTTTAGGGCATAATATTATTTTTGATTATGGATTTTTAAAGCAGGCAGCCAGAAACCGGGATGTTACATTTGAATGTAATGGGTTGGATACGTTGAAGCTTGCACGCAAGCTGCTTGCACCAGAGAAAAAAAAGACACTGCAGGATTTATGTGATACTTATGGAATTGTGCGGGAACATAAACACCGTGCTTTGGACGATGCTAAGGCGGCAAGAGAATTGTATGAAATCCTGGAGGCGGCTTACGAGCCAGCTTACCCGGAGCAGTTTGTTCCATTTCCGCTTATTTATAAAGCAAAAAAGCAAACACCGGCAACGAATAAGCAGAAAAAGCACTTGCAGCGGCTGGCGGATTATCATCAGATAACCTTGCAGATAGCTTGGGAGACGCTGACAAAAAACGAGGCATCCAGGCAGATTGACAAAATCATTGCGCAATATGGAAGGATGCCAAAACAAGAAATGGAAGAAGGAGAAGTCATCCAAAAGGAGGAGCATCTGTTACTCTGACAGCTTCTTTAAAATAGATTCTTTTAAAAGCATATCAGAATTGCGGATAAGTTCTACGAGCTGGTTTGCTTTGTCAATTTCTCCATTTTGACAGTATAAAGCATGCAGCAGTGTATAATTCGTGCTGACATCTGTCTTGCAGGCAACGCCGAATTCTAATACCGTAATAGCTTCTTTGCAGTGGTCAAGCTCAGCCAAACGTTTCCCGTATGCAGCAATCGTTCTGGCAAGTAAAATATAATTTGCATCACATTCTGACAAGACGGTAAGATTTGCAGCGCCATACTGAAGCTTTAAATCTGTATTGGAAATACCGCTTAAGTTGAGTATCTGGCGGTTACTTAAATCTGTTAGTGCATCTTCCTGATAGGACAGCTCATCATCCTGGAATTGACCAATCGGAAACGTGTCCAAAGGGATCTGAATATAATCCAGACTGCTAATATCTTTTCGTCTGGTGAGATTCGCTTGACGCTCCTTTTCCCAAAAGGAATCCTGTTTTTCCTGAAAGGAACGGGTGGAGCGGTTGCGCAGCATGGCAAAAACAGAAAGCAAGATGAGAAAAAAAGGCAGGATCATGATAGGCATGGCAGTACTCCTTTCTAGATGTATTTGTTTTCTAATGTTTCATGTTTCTTCATAAAATTCATATATTAATGATAACAGCCTGTGGTAAGGCTGGGAAAGAGGTTGATATGTCAAAAAATAACAAAACGAAAACAACAATTTATACTTCCAAACGGAAACGGACGGCAGCGGCAATTGTCTGCATTATATTAGCAATCGCTATGGTTTTGCCATTGCTGCTAACCGCTTTAATGTAAGCATATGAAATGGCTTGTTAGCCATTTCATACAATGTTGGATAAACGGTATCGTGTATAATATACAGAAAATAGAAGTTTCTGTCAAATATATTTGTGGGAATTTTGCTTGAAAAACTGGCATTAAGTGAGCTAAAATGAAAGGCAATAGCTGAATGCATTTTATACGTAGAAATATCAAGAGAAGGGATTAGATAAAAGTGAAAAAAAAGCGGATCAGAAATTATATTATTGGCACAATTGCTGTAATAGGTGTTGCAGCTGCGGGATTTGCTGTAAATGAGACATTTGCAAATGAAAAGCATGATGACACAATATTAGACAATATATATATCGGAGAAATCCCGGTAGGCGGGATGAATGCAAAAGAAGCAGCAAGTGCTGTAGAGGATTATGTAGAGGAGCTAAAAGAGACAGACTTCCATTTACATGCAAATGAGAAAAGCATTACAGCATCAGCCGGGCAGCTTGGTTTGACATGGGAAAATACCGGCATTATTGAAGAAGCGTTAGCTGTAGGCAAAAGCGGAAATCTAATTACCAGGTATAAAGATAAAAAAGACTTGGAGCATGAGCCGAAAAAGCTGGAGCTTACGTTTGAAACAGATGAAGATCAGATTCAGAAGTTTTTGAAAAAAAATGAAGCAAAAGTGAACCAAAAAGCAGAGGATGGCGCACTGGTACGAGAAAACGGGGCGTTTACAATTACAGGCGGTGAGGAAGGCATTGCGCTGAATGTCATGCAGTCTGCAAAAAAGATTACAGATTACATTTCAGATGAATGGCAGATGGGCAAAACGGCAGATATTGATCTGGTAGCAGATTTTGTGCAGGCGCGCGGTTCGAAAGAAGAATTAGCAAAAGTAAAAGATGTGCTGGCAACCTTTTCCACGGATTATAGTGCATCCAGTGCCGGGCGTATTATGAATGTAGAAAACGGCTGTAGTAAAATTAATGGCACAGTCATCTATCCGGGGGATGAATTTTCTGTTTATGAAGTAGTCAGCCCTTTTGATGATGCAAATGGCTATGCACTTGCTCCTTCTTTTGAAAATTCAACGGTTGTAGAGTCTTATGGCGGCGGTATCTGCCAGGTATCTACGACTTTGTATAATGCGGTCATCCGGGCAGAATTAGATATTACAGAACGCTATGAGCATTCGATGATTGTAACTTATGTTGAGCCGTCGATGGATGCAGCTATTGCAGGGACTGTCAAGGACTTGAAATTTGTAAATAATACAGATGCGCCGGTTTATATTGAAGGAATTACAAGCGGCGGCATCATTACATTTACATTATATGGAGAGGATACAAGAGAGCCGGGCCGCGAAGTCATCTTTGAAAGTGAAATTATCAGTGAGACAAGTGCACCAACACAAATCCAGGGTTCTGCCAGCTACAATGTTGGTCATGTGTCTGTACAGGAATCTACCCATGCCGGGAAAGTTGCAAAATTATGGAAGGTTGTAAAAGTGGACGGCAAGGAGCAAAGCCGGGAAGAATTTAACAACAGTACGTATATTGCATCCCCAAGGATTATTACAGTGGGTACGAATACAGATAACGAGCAGGCGCGTGCAATCATCCAAGCAGCGATAGCATCGCAGGATGAAAGTACAATTTATGCGGCAGCAGCAAATGCAGCGCAGGTAGCAGCAACACCGCAGGAGCCGGAAGAACCAGAAGAACCAGAAGATCCGGAAGAAAATCCGGATGAAAATGAACCAGAAGATCCAAAGGATAAACCGAAAAAGGATAAAGAAGAAGAGCCAAAAAAGGATCCAAAACCAGACAATAAAAAGGATCCGGCTTCAGACAAAAAAGAGGAAACAAAGAAACAGGAGTCTGCTCCAAAAACAGAGCAGGAGAATGCAAATAAGAAAGCTGATAAAGCGCAGGAAGAAGCAGGAAACTAGTAGACATGAAGATTGGAAAAGTACCGGAGCAGGTGTTAAAACGCTCCGTCTTAAAACAAATTCACAATCGCAGGAATGAAGTGCTGCTGAGCGCTTCGGTAGGGGAGGACTGTGCAGCTGTCACAGTGGCAGAGGATGAAATGCTTGTCTTATCGACAGATCCCATTACAGGTGCTGTACAAGATATCGGGGATTTGGCAATACAGATTACAATCAATGATCTGGCAAGCGCAGGAGCAGAACCAATTGGCGTGATGCTCACCATCCTTCTCCCGGAACGGATTCGCGAGCAGAAACTGCAAACTATGATGCAGCAGATAGAAGCTGCCTGTGAAAAGGTAAACGTACAAGTGATGGGCGGACATACGGAAGTAACACAGGTAGTCAACCAGCCTGTCATTTCAGTTGTTGGAGTTGGAAAAGTAAAAAAAGGAAAATTGGTATCTACAGCTGACGCACAGCCAGGTATGGATATCCTGATTACAAAATGGGTCGGTATAGAGGGAACTTCCATTCTTGCAAAGGAAAAAGAGGACCAGCTGCGCACCCATTTTAGGCAGGAATTCATTGATCAGGCCAAGGCATTTGACCAATGGCTGTCTGTGCTGCCAGAGGCAGTCATTGCGGCAAACTGCGGGGTGGCAGCTATGCATGATGTGACAGAAGGCGGTATATTCGGTGCACTTTGGGAATTAGCCGAAGCATCAGGCATTGGTCTGGAAATTGACCTGGAAAAAATTCCAATCAAGCAGGAAACAGTTGAGATTTGTGAATTTTTTGGCATTAACCCATATGAACTTATTTCCAGCGGCAGTATGCTTATGGCAGCACAGGACGGCAATACCATTATCCGGGAACTGGAAAAGCAGGGAATACATGCAGCTGTGGTGGGCAAGGCTCTCTCAGGAAACGACCGTATTGTAAAGGTACAAGACGAACAGCGGTTTTTAGAGCCTCCAAAGTCAGATGAATTATACAAAGTAATGGCTGCTTCGGCAAACGAAGCCAGATGAATGATACAAAGGAACAGCCGCTAAGAAAAAGGAATCAGACAGTAAATCATTACATGGTGAGGGGAAATAAAAATGCGAGAAAAAATTTTGACTTTTATCGAAAAAAACAGCCGCATTGATTTAAAAGAATTAGCAATTATGCTAGGTGTAGACGAAGCGACTGTTGTACAGGAATTAAAAAATATGGAAGAAGAACACATTATCTGCGGTTACCATACGTTAATTGACTGGGATAAAACAGGGGTGGAAAAGGTAACAGCAATGATCGAAGTTCGTGTGACACCACAGCGGGAAATGGGTTTTGATAAAGTTGCAGAACGGATTTATAATTACCCAGAGGTGAATGCAGTATTTTTAATCTCTGGCGGGTTTGATTTGATGGTGACATTAGAAGGAAAAACATTGCGGGAGGTTTCGCAGTTTGTTACAGATAAGCTGTCAACGCTGGATTCCGTACTCAGTACAAAAACCAATTTTATTCTAAAAAAATATAAAGATCACGGTACTGTTATGGCATCCGCACCAAAAGATGAAAGGATGTTGATGACACCATGAGAAATCCATTGTCAAAAGAAATTGTAACAATCCAGCCTTCTGGCATCCGTAAATTTTTTGATATTGCGAATGAGATGGAGGATGTGATATCGCTCGGCGTTGGGGAGCCGGATTTTGATACACCGTGGCATATCCGTGATGAGGGAATTTATTCTTTAGAAAAAGGCAGGACTTTTTATACTTCAAATTCAGGGCTGATGGAGCTGCGCCAGGAAATTGCAGGCTATTTAAAACGCAGATTCGAATTGGATTATGACGCAAAAAGTGAAGTGATTATTACAGTAGGTGGCAGCGAGGCAATTGATATAGCTATGCGTGCCATGCTTGATCCAGGAGATGAAGTATTAATTCCGCAGCCAAGCTATGTATCCTACGAACCGTGCTGCATTCTGGCAAATGGAAAACCAGTCATTATTGAACTTCAGGCAGAGCATGAGTTTCGTTTGACAAAGGAACAACTTGAAGCAGCGATTACGCCAAAGACAAAGTTATTAGTTTTGCCTTATCCAAATAACCCGACAGGGGCAGTTATGGAAAAGCAGGATTTAGAAGCGGTTGCCCAAGTTGTAGAGGAGCATGATCTGTATGTCTTAAGTGATGAGATTTATGCGGAGTTAACCTATGTAGAAGGAAAGGAGCACGTATCAATTGCTTCTATGCCTGGTATGCGTGAACGCACGATTGTTATCAACGGCTTTTCAAAATCTCATGCAATGACGGGCTGGAGGCTTGGCTATGCATGCGGCCCGAAAATTATTTTGGAACAGATGCTGAAAATCCATCAATTTGCCATCATGTGCGCACCGACTACTAGTCAGTATGCAGCAGTAGACGCTATGAGAAACGGCGATAGTGATGTAGCTATGATGCGGGAACAGTACAATGCTAGACGCCGCTACATGCTTCATCGCTTTCAGGAGATGGGGCTGTCTTGCTTTGAGCCGTTTGGGGCATTTTATGTATTTCCATGTATTCAGGAATTCCAGATGACCTCCGATGAATTTGCAATGCAGCTTTTACATACGCAAAAGGTTGCGGTTGTGCCAGGAACGGCATTTGGAAATAGCGGCGAAGGCTTTATCCGCATTTCCTATGCATATTCGCTTGACAGTCTGAAAGTTGCGTTAGCACGAGTTGAAAAGTTTATTACTGCATTGCGCAATAAATAACGCTCGTATATCGATGGCTATAGATTTAGAAAAAAGACAGGGGGAAGGATTCCTATGGCAGTATTTAATATTGTCCTGCATCAGCCGGAAATTCCGCAAAATACAGGAAATATTGGCAGAACGTGCGTAGCAGCAGGCGCACGGCTTCATTTAATTGAACCGCTTGGTTTCCGCCTGGACGAGAAGTCTTTAAAAAGAGCTGGAATGGATTACTGGAAGGAGCTGGATGTTTCCACTTATGTCGATTATGAGGATTTTTTGCAGAAAAATCCAGGCGCGAAGATTTATTACGTGACCACAAAAGGACAGCAGATATATAGTGAGCCAGCTTTTGAACCAGGCAGTTTTTTCATGTTTGGGAAAGAAAGCGGAGGAATTCCGGAAGAAATTTTAAAAGCGCATCCAAAAGAATGTATTCGAATTCCGATGGTAGGGACGTCACGTTCCCTTAATTTGTCGAATGCGGCAGCAATTGTACTGTATGAAGCGCTTCGCCAGCAGCAGTTTGCGCATATGAAGCTGGAAGGAGAGCTGCACAGATTGCATTGGGATTAGCAGATAAATTTTATGAAAGCGCTGCTGACAGCAGCAGACAGAACTTGCAAGAGGTTCAGATAATGGGAATGATCAATGCAGTAAAGCTGGTATATGAATATATCCGCAGGGATGAGGAAGGCAATGTAGAAGCAATTCAAACAGCTTTGGATCAGGTGGATTTAGATATCAAAGAAGGCGAATTTATTGCCATAATAGGACATAACGGCTCTGGAAAATCAACACTGGCCAAGCATATGAATGCGATTCTGACACCTACAGAAGGCACGTTATGGGTTGATGGAAAGGATGCAGCAGACCATGACAACGTATGGGACGTAAGACAGAGCGCTGGCATGGTATTTCAAAATCCTGATAATCAGATGATTGCCAGCATTGTGGAAGAAGATGTGGGATTTGGGCCGGAAAATATCGGAGTACCAACGGATGAGATATGGATTAGGGTAGCAGAAAGCCTGCGGGCAGTTGATATGCTAAAATACCAGAAACATTCGCCAAATAAATTGTCTGGCGGACAAAAGCAGCGAGTGGCGATTGCGGGTATTGTCGCTATGCAGCCCAAATGTATTGTGCTGGATGAACCGACTGCGATGCTTGATCCAGTGGGGCGTGCTGATGTGCTCCAGACGGTTTGTGAACTGAATAAAAAAAGAGGCGTGACCATTATTTGGATTACGCACGACATGGAAGAAGCCATAGCAGCAGACTGCATTTATGTTATGGATCAAGGAAAAATCGCCATGCAGGGAACGCCACGGCAGATTTTTTCAAAGGTGGAGGAATTAAAAAAGCATCGTCTGAATGTTCCGCAAATTACCTTGCTGGCACATGAACTGCGTAAAGAAGGGCTTGCAATACCGCCTGGTATTCTAACGAGGCAGGAATTGCTGACAGCAATACAGAAAATGTAAAATAGCATGAATTTTTGCATAAAAGGACTTTTTCAGCAGGCTTAAGTATAAAAAGCTTAAGAAAATGCCAATGAAGCATGATGAAGTAGAAATGCAAAAAAGCTTAAGAAAATACCAATGAAAATACCAATGAAGCATGATGAAATAGAAATGCAAAAAAGCTTAAGTAAATGCCAATGAAGTATGATGAAATAGAAAGTACAGGATATGTGTATATTAAGACGCTAGTTGTAAATGAAAGGAATCAAGATGTCAATCATAGTGGATAAAGTACATTATACCTATAGTTTAGGGACAGCTTTTGAAGTCCAGGCACTCAAAGACATTAACCTGAAAATAGAAGACGGGGAATTTTTGGGACTGATTGGCCATACTGGTTCTGGGAAATCAACGCTGATACAGCATTTGAATGGACTCTTAAAAGCTTCTAGCGGCAGCATATATTATAATGGCGCAGACATCTATGATTCTGATTATGACAGGAAGGCGCTGCGCAGTAAAGTAGGATTGGTTTTTCAGTATCCGGAACATCAGTTGTTTGAAGCAACTATTTTTGATGACGTATGCTTTGGCCCTATGAACCAAGGGCTTGCAAAAAATGAAGCTGGGCTGCGTGCATTTGAGGCATTAAAAATGGTAGGGATGCCGGAAGAATTGTATGATCAGTCTCCCTTTCATCTCTCGGGCGGACAAAAACGCAGAGTTGCGCTTGCAGGTGTATTGGCGATGAAGCCAGAAGTGCTGATTTTAGATGAGCCAACAGCTGGATTGGATCCGAAAGGACGCGAGGAATTATTTGAACGAATTGTACAAATGCAGGAAGAACAAAATCTAACAGTGCTCCTCGTATCACACAGTATGGAAGATGTGGCGCAATATGTAAACCGTATGGTTGTTATGAGTCAGGGACAGATTCTTTATGATGATACGCCCAAAAAGGTATTTTGCTATTATAAGGAACTCGAAGAAATTGGACTGGCAGCACCGCAGGTAACATATTTTATGAATGAAATGAAAGCTGCGGGTTATGCGGTCAATACCCAGGCTACAACTGTAGCTGAAGCAAAAGCAGAAATCTTAAGATGCCTAAAAAGAATGGGATAAGGAGCGGTTACATGTAAAACCGGAGAAAATTATGATTAGAGATATTACAATTGGACAATATTATCCAACTGGATCCTTGCTTCATCGGTTAGATCCGCGTGTAAAATTAAGCGGGACACTGCTTTTTTTTATTGCAGTATTTTCCTTCCGGGGCATATGCGGGCTTGCGCTGCTTACGATTTTTTTGGCAGCTAATATTTATATTTCAAAAATACCGTTTTTTTATATGGTAAAGGGGATGAAAGCGATAGCAGTATTTATGATAATCACTGCTGTTTTTCAGATCTTTTTGACAAATGGCCAGGGTGTCATCTGGGAATGGAGATTTTTGCATATTACCAAAGGAGGAATCCTAGCTGCTGTCCGCATGGTTTTACGCCTGACATTTTTAGTACTTGGCACTTCTATTATGACTTTGGCAACGACACCTAATGAGTTAACAGATGGCTTAGAAAAATCATTGCGGCCATTTCAAAGGCTGCATGTCCCTGTGCACGAAATTGCAATGATGATGGCCATAGCGCTGCGGTTCATTCCTATATTAATAGAAGAAACAGATAAAATTATGCGTGCGCAGATGGCACGAGGCGCAGACTTTGAAACAGGAAATTTATTGAAACGGGCGAGAGCAATGACGCCGCTGCTTGTGCCGCTGTTTGTATCTGCCTTACGACGGGCGAATGATCTTGCAATGGCAATGGAAGCGCGCTGTTATCGTGGAGGCGAAGGACGTACAAAAATGAAGCCTCTCAAATACGAAAAACGGGATTTTATCGCTTACTTGGTACTGTTTGTGTTTTTTGCCGCCATCTTTGTGCTGCGGTATGTGAATGCTCCTTAATAGGCAAAAAAGCGAGCTCAGTATCATTTTCTTTGTCATCTTGCCGCCAATAGAACTAACAGTGAAAGGTGACAGCGAGAGAAAGGAGTGTTTGGATGAAACGGGTTAAGCTGATTGTTGCATACGATGGAACGAATTATCATGGCTGGCAAGTCCAGCCCAACGGCGTTACGATTGAAGGGATGCTAAATCATTCCCTTACAGAGCTAACAGGTGAATCAGTCGTAGTGACAGGGGCAAGCAGGACAGATGCCGGTGTGCATTCGCTTGGTAACGTCGCAGTGTTTGATACAAATACAAAGATTCCGGCTGAAAAGATTTCCTTTGCATTAAATCAGCGGCTGCCAGAAGATATCGTTGTACAGGGTTCTTGCGAAGTACCTATAGATTTTCATCCAAGGCGATGCGCCAGCCGCAAAACGTATGTATATAAAATTTTAAACCGTACATTTCCTATGCCGATTTATCGTCATGATACGTATTTCACTTATCGGAAAATGGATATCGAAAACATGCAAAAAGCTGCCCAGTATGTTGTAGGAGAGCATGATTTTAAAAGCTTTTGCTCTGTACATGCGCAAGTAGATTCCACTGTGCGTACAATTGAAAATATTACAATTACAAAGGAACAGGATCTGATTCAGATCTATGTAACTGGCAATGGATTTTTATATCATATGGTTCGCATTCTTGCCGGAACCTTGATGCAGGTTGGAATGGGCGAAAAGCAGCCCAAAGATATGAGAAAGATTTTAGCAGCATGTGATCGTACTGCAGCAGGGCCAACAGCGCCAGCACATGGACTGACAATGGTTGGCATTTCCTATTTCTAGCAGATCACATGAAATACACTTATGCATCAATGAATCCAGCCCTTTGCCGCAGGCAAACTTCTGGGCTGCATTCCGTTATTGTGAGCACCAATGATGGGAACAGTAATAAAAGCAGAATAACAACAGGTAAATTTTGAAAAATATCCTTGACACACACGGCTACGGGGACTATAATGTTTAAGTCTGACATAGTGAAAAAATACAGCTACTTCCCTTGGCGTGTATTTTGACTATAAACCTCCATGTGCCTGAACTGGCCTTTAACGAAGGAAAAAATGGCGCAGGAAGGATTCCCTGATTGAAATCGCCGAAAAGGCGATGGGGCTTTTTTAAGTAATTTTATCGGAGAAGGAAAAAAACTAAGCTCCCCGGGCATTGCTGCGTTTTTGGAATTCTTACCAAATTTTTAAGGAGGAAACCAATGAATACATTTATGGCTAGTCCAGCTACAATTGAAAGAAAATGGTATGTTGTAGATGCAACGGACATGACGTTAGGACGTTTATCATCTGAGATTGCGAAAGTATTAAGAGGTAAAAATAAACCGATTTTCACACCGCATATGGACACTGGCGATTATGTAATCGTAGTAAATGCAGAGAAAATCAAAGTAACAGGTAAGAAACTTGATCAAAAGACTTACTTCAGACATTCTGGTTATGTTGGAGGCGTAAAGCAGACAACATTAAAAGATATGTTAAAGACACATCCGGAAAGGGTTATGGAACATGCAGTAAAAGGTATGCTTCCGAAAGGACCATTAGGCAGACAAATGTACAAGAAATTATTTGTCTATGCAGGGCCAGATCATAAGCATGCAGCACAAAAGCCGGAAGTTTTAACATTTTAATCAGGAGAAGGAGGTAAATTACATTGGCTAATAATGCAAGGTATTACGGAACAGGAAGAAGAAAAAGCTCTGTTGCCAGAGTTTATCTTACACCAGGTACAGGCAAAATTACAATTAATAAAAGAGACATAGATAATTATCTTGGTTTAGAGACATTAAAGGTTATTGTCCGTCAGCCGTTAGTAGCGACTGGCACTGTTGATAAATTTGATGTACAAGTAAATGTACAAGGCGGTGGTTATACAGGCCAAGCAGGCGCAATCCGTCATGGAATTGCAAGAGCTTTATTAGAAGCAGATACAGATTACCGCCCTGCTTTGAAGAGTGCTGGATATTTGACGCGCGATCCGCGAATGAAGGAAAGAAAGAAGTATGGTTTGAAGGCAGCGCGGCGTGCGCCTCAGTTCTCCAAGAGATAATTATAAGCAGAATAATGAAATTAGTAAAACCCTTGAAAATCCAGTATTTTCAAGGGTTTTCTTTATGGTGTGCCCGGTGGGCACACGTTCTAACGGGTGAAAGTCCCCAATCCGCC
>CANDJR010000020.1 GCA_947385105.1 uncultured Eubacterium sp. | reverse complement strand
TTGATCTATATATAAATTGATCTATATATAAATTGATCTATATATAAATTGATCTTGTACTGATATGCTGCTGCCCTCCGTGGACATAGGGTTCCCCCTTGTTCACTGGGTGAAGCTAATCAGAGCGCAAAAAGTGGGACTGTCGCATAAAGCGAGATGCATACAATATATAGAGTATGTTCCAATGTGGATTACTTGATATTGTATGTCATTTGCTTCGTGCGGCAACCCCACTTTTTACTGATCACACCAGGGTTTTGCATTTACTGCATCCCCAGTAAGAACGCATATGTTCAGCCAAGCGTGAATGCAGTCCTTTGTCAACGGAAACCTTCCAATGGTCTGCATTCCGTTTTTTGCTGATTTACAAAAAAACCAGATTGTCTTGTGTGTACGATTTGGGTTTGCTATAATCTCAACATAAGCTTTTAGCCGTTTTACTCATATTTTTTCATTAGTTTTTTGTGGCATAGCTATACCAAACTACTTTTATGATATAATTTATATTTATATTTAAAAATTAGAGAAAGGAAACTGGAATATGTACAAAATTATGATCATTGAAGACGACTCTGCCATGGCAAACGCTGTGAAAAGGCAGGTCGAGTCATGGGGAAATGAGGGCTTGTGTGCAAAAGATTTTCAAAATATCATTCCAGAATTTGTATCCTTTGATCCTCATATTGTATTATTAGACATTATGCTGCCATTTTTTAATGGCTATTATTGGTGTACAAAAATACGGGAAATATCAAACGTACCTGTTATATTTCTTTCGTCTGCATCGGATAATATGAATATTGTGATGGCTATGAATATGGGCGGTGATGATTTTATTCCAAAGCCTGTTGATTTAAATGTACTGACAGCAAAGCTGCTGGCTGTGCTGCGTCGTGCTTATGATATGGGACCAAAAGTATCTGTTTTAGAACATAGGGGTGCGATCTTAAATCTAAATGATACGTCACTGACTTATAACAAAGAACGGATTGATTTGACAAAAAACGAGTTTCGTATTCTCCAAACGCTTCTGGAGCACAAAGGTAAGGTCGTTAGCCGCGATACATTAATGACAAAGCTTTGGCAAATGGATTCTTATGTAGAAGAAAACACGCTGACGGTAAATGTAAACCGACTGCGAAGAAAATTGGAGCAGGCTGGTTTAAAAAACTTTATTACAACAAAAGTCGGCAGCGGATATTTAATAGAATCCCAATTATCGCAATAAAAAACATTCTATTCGTTCTGTGCCGTTGTGATTTATTATATTAACATATGATTTTTTGATTTCACGTTATTTGATTTATTGTTCACTATTATTTGCTTTATATCGATGTAATTTGTTTTATGGTAGAAGTAATTTGTCTTATATCGATGTGATTTGTTTTATATCGATGTAATTTGTCTTATATCAATGTAATTTGTTTTATATAGAAGTAATTTGTTTTATGATAGAAATAATTTGTCTCATATCGATGTGATTTTTTTTATATCGATGTAATTTGTCTTGTTGCGTTGTACTATGTTTTATATTGTTGTGCTATACTTTGTATCACTGTAATCTGTTTCGGGAAAAGGAGGGTTTGTTTTGAATAAGCGTCCAAGCCAGATCTTTGTATTCTATGTTTGGGAACATCGGTATCCTGCATTGCTGTTTTTGGCCTTCACAGGTATTTTTGCCTCTGTTTTTTCTTTATATAATTTAGAATTGGAGGCTGTATGGTATGCAGCTGGGCTTTGCCTTGTGCTTTCTGTCTTGGTATTATTGATTCATTTTTCCAATTATTGCAAAAAGCATAAGAATAGGAAACAACTGCAAAAAAATATCCAGCTAGCTACAGAACAGCTGCCACCGCCGCAGACATTAGCAGAAGCTGATTATCAGGAAATGATCTTACAGCTAAAACGTACTTCTGATACCGCTTTGACGGAATGGGAGACAAAATATCAGGAAAGTATTGATTATTATACTACCTGGGTACACCAGATTAAAACACCGATTTCTGTCATGCGCATGATACTTCAGACAGAAGATACTGCGGAATACAGAGAACTGTCTGACGAGCTGTTTCGCATCGAACAATATGTAGAAATGGTCTTAAGCTACCTGCGCCTTGGCAGCCAAAGCTCGGATTTTGTATTTCGCGAATACAGTCTGGATCATATCATCCGTCAGGCAGTCCATAAATACGCACCGCAGTTTGTGCGAAAACGCATTCGATTATCTTATACGCCTACAGATGCTACTGTATTGACGGATGAAAAATGGCTGCTTTTTATCATAGAACAGCTGCTGTCAAATGCTATTAAATATACACCGTCCGGCACGGTAACTATTACTGTAACAGACGAGCAAGTGCTTAACATTGCAGATACAGGTATTGGTATTGCACCGGAAGATATCCCACGGATTTTTGAAAAAGGATTTACCGGGTATAATGGAAGGGCAGATAAGAAATCAACAGGATTAGGGTTGTATTTGTGCAGTCAGGCTGCTTATAAGCTTTCATATAAACTGCATGTAACCTCTGATGTAGGGACAGGCTCTGTTTTTTCCATTGATTTGCATAGAAACCACGTAAATACTATGCCATAGCCTCCTTGTTACATCCATATGACAAAAATGTCACGCCATCCCTGCGCAATGTCACCCAGTTCGATGTCAGCAGCCGGGCAATTTTGTTATGATTTAGCTACAAACAAATAAGGAGGTTCAAACGATGGCAATCTTAGAGGCACAATGCCTAAAAAAAATCTATACGACCCGTTTTAGCGGGAATCAGGTGCAGGCCCTTGCAAATGTATCATTTTCTGTCGAGCAGGGTGAATATGTAGCAATCATGGGAGAATCCGGCTCTGGCAAATCAACGCTTTTAAATATACTGGCAGCGTTAGATCGCCCAACCAGCGGTCAGGTACTGTTGGATGGAAAAAATTTATCCAACATTAAAGAAAATGAGCAAACCGCATTCCGGCGGGACAATCTTGGTTTTGTATTTCAGGATTTTAATTTATTAGATACCTTTTCTTTACAGGACAATATTTTTCTGCCACTTGTATTAAGCGGCAAAGCTTATCCAGAAATGGTAAGGCGTTTACAACCAATTGCAAGAAAACTGGAAATTACAAACCTGCTGTCTAAATACCCATATGAAGTCTCTGGCGGACAAAAGCAGCGGGCTGCTGTTGCACGGGCGCTGATTACAAATCCAAAACTTATCCTGGCAGATGAACCAACAGGCGCACTGGATTCTCACTCAGCTGACGGACTTTTGCAAGTATTTCGCGATATTAATACGGGTGGACAGACCATCCTTATGGTCACGCATTCCACAAAGGCAGCAAGCCATGCCGGACGCGTGCTGTTTATCAAAGACGGTGAGATTTTCCATCAGCTTTACCGCGGAAATCATACGAATGAGCAGATGTATCAAAAAATATCAGATACGCTTACACTGCTGGCAACAGGTGGTGAGCAGAAATGAAAAAATCCTTCTTTCCAAAAATGGCATATAACAATATGAAGACGAACAAACAGGCATATATCCCTTATTTGCTTACTTGTATTATAACTGTCGCTATGTATTATATTATTCATTCTCTGTCCCTAAATCCCGGCATGGCAGAAATGTTTGGCGGCAATACCATTACTTTGATTCTGAATCTTGGGTGTTATGTCATCGCATTATTTGCAGTTATTTTTCTATTTTATACAAACAGTTTTCTTGTTAAGCGGCGTAAAAAGGAATTTGGCATTTTTAATATCCTTGGCATGGAAAAGCGCCATCTGGCTGCTGTGCTTGCATGGGAAACTCTTTATGTTATGCTCATCAGTTTAATTGGCGGTCTTTCGCTTGGTATCTTATTAGATAAAGCGATGTTTTTGCTCATCGGCAAACTTGTAGATGCACAGATTATGCTTGGATTTTTTATTGCACCTTCTGCTGTTTTTGATACGACGGTGCTGTTTGCTTTCGTTTTTCTTCTTATTTTAGCAAACGCAGCCCGCCAGATTCATGTTGCTCAGCCAATGGAGCTTTTGCGAGACAGCAGTGCCGGTGAAAAAGAGCCAAAGACAAAATGGCTGCTGGCAGCGGTTGGTATGGTTTTCCTTATCTGGGGCTACTATCTTGCAATAACGGTAGTGAATCCTGTATCATCCCTTTTTACATTTTTCTATGCAGTGATACTCGTTGTCCTTGGGACATATTGCCTTTTTACAGCCGGCAGCATTGCCTTTTTAAAGCTCATGCGCAAAAATAAAAGATACTATTACCAGACAAAGCACTTTATCAGTGTCTCTGGGATGATTTACCGGATGAAGCAAAATGCAGTCGGCCTTGCCAATATATGTATTTTATCTACTATGGTGCTTATTATGATTTCTTCGACGTCTTCTTTAATGGTCGGTTTGGAAGATATCCTAAATGCCAGGCATCCGTTCGACTTTGCTGTTTTTTCATATGAAATGGATGAGAAGAAAAATGAAGCGCTTGTTGATGATGTCCACCAGCTGCTGGATACACATGGCCTAACAGCAAAAAATGAAACCCAATACACATATCTTTCCTTTGCAGCCTATCAGGCAGAAACTGCCTTTGATACAGACCCAGACAACTTTTCATCTACTCTGAATGCACTGTCTGAATTAACTGAAATCATTGTTCTCACGCTGTCTGATTACAATGCTATGGAAGGGGAACAAAAAACACTGCGCAGCAATGAAATATTTGTATGCGGAAATCGCAGCACATATGAATATCCAGTCTTAAATCTGCTTGGAAAGGAATACCAAGTAGCTGGCACACTGGATCGTTTTATTAAAAACGGACGTATTGATGCCAACATTACACAGGGGCTTTGCATTATTGTAGCTGATCAGGAGCAGATGGACTGGATTTATGAAAAGCAGACAGAACTATTGGGCAACATGCACAGTTCTATCGCGCTTTTTCACGGATTCGACATCCAGGCACAGGATTCAGCGAAAGCTGATTTTTCCAAGGAAACAGCTGCGCATATACAAAAGAATTATTCACGCAGTGTATTTGAAGCAAAAGAGGCGTCTCGAAAAGATTTTTATGGCCTCTATGGCGGACTATTTTTTATCGGAATCTTTTTGGCCGTTTTATTTGTAATGGCTACTGTGCTCATTATTTATTATAAACAGATTTCCGAAGGATATGACGACAGATTACGGTTTTCGATTATGAAAAAAGTAGGCATGCACCACAATGAAGTAAAGGCAGCTATCCGTTCCCAAGTATTGACGGTTTTCTTTTTGCCTTTATTCATCGCAGGAGTCCATGTTACAGCAGCATTCCCGCTCATATCCAAGCTGCTTGCCCTGCTAAACTGCATGAATACACAGCTTTATATCAAATGTACCATTGTTTCTTTTCTTATATTCTCTTTTATGTATACAGTGATTTATCTTTTGACTGCAAAGACCTACTATCGGATTGTCAGTAAATAAATAACAAAAGGCTGTCGCACAAAGAAAATGACATACCATAGCAAGTAGTTTCCAGCGGAAAATGCTCTGCCTATTGGATACATTTATCTTCATGCGACAGTCTCTATTTTTGTTACAATTTACAGCCAGAAATGCGCATTAACTGCGCATTTCGTAAGAACATGATTCAGGAGTGAGGGGCGATTTTGCGAAGCAAATTTTAAATATCGCCTCGAATTGTTGCTATGAGCAGCCTTTAGGCTATGAATAGTAACCTATTTTTAAGATTCTATTCGAATACTGCTTGTCACTCCATCTTTGTCTCTGCATTTTGTAACAATGATCTTTTGTTCTATCTGTTCTTTTAACTGCGGCACATGGGAAATCACGCCTACAAGCCGGTTTCCTTCTGTAAGCCTTCCTAACGCTTTCATTGCCTGATGCAGGGCTTCTTCATCTAAGGAGCCGAATCCTTCATCTACAAACATGGATTCCAGCTGAATACCACCTGCATAGGACTGAATTTCATCTGACAGGCCAAGTGCCAGAGACAGGGATGCTTCAAAAGATTCTCCGCCGGACAATGTTTTTACACTGCGCTGGGTTGCATTGTAATGATCAAGGACACTGATTTCTAATCCAGCCTTGCCCCTTAAGTTCTCACTGTCTTCTTCCCGTACCATTTCATACTGCCCGCCGCTCATTGTCAAAAGCCGAATATTTGCACGGCTTAAAATACGGTCAAAATATGCCATTTGAATATATGTTTCCAGTTCTATTTTCTGCTTTCCGCGCAGCGTACCGTTTGCCGTATCTGCAAGCGCGCGCATCCAGGTATATTTTGTTTCCACTCGTGCAATATCCTGCTGCTTTGCTTTCACTTTCTGAAAAATGTCCTGGTTCGTCACACATGCATTATATTTTAGGTCCCGCTTTTTGCTGATTTCCTGCTTTTCCTGACATAAATCTGCTTTGCGCTCTTGTGCGTCTTTCTCCTGTTTGCGAATATCTTGTACCTGGGTGTGAATGTCTTTCGCTTGGTTACTAGTATCTTCTTGTATGCTTATATCTTCTGCCTGATGACTAGCATCCTCTGCTTGGTTACTAGTATCTTCTGTATGGGTGTGAATGTCTTGTGCTTGGTTACTAGTATCTTCTGTATGGGTACTCGTGTCTTCTGAGGCATGGAGTGCCCCATACAGGCTTTGCAGCGTTTCTTTTATTGTATCGATGGCTGCTAACATCCTTTCCTGTTTTGTCTTGCAAGCCTGGTACTGCTGCTCTGCCTGCTTTTTTTGTTCTTCCAGCTGATCCCTGCGGCAGCAAAGGGTTTGGATGATTTTCTCTGCCTCCTGCTTTTTTTGTTCTCCCAGCTGCCTGCGCAAATGATCTGTTTTTTCTGTCTTAGCCTCGTATTCCGCCTGATTCCTGGCAAGTGCAACCTCTGCCTCCTGCACTTTTTTCACAAACGCTTGCAGCGTTAGTTCGATTTGCGGGATTTGCAGCTCAAGCTGCTGTTTTTTTGCAAGTTTATCCTGCATTTGCTTCCACTGCTCCTGCATTTCTGCAAGTTTTGTGTCTAACTGTTTTACAATTTCGGCTGCTGCGTTTAACAATTCTGCTGGTGATGGCATACTTTCCTGTGCGGTCTGTAGTTGCTCGCTTTCCTGTGCGGTCTGCTGGCTTTCACTTAAAATACGGACACTTTCTGTCAATAAATCCTGCTTTTCCTGCTGCTTGCTGCGGATAACCTCTAACTGCTTTTCACATCCTGTAACTGTTTCTTTTGTCTGTAAAAAGGCAGTTTCCAGCTCCTGCAGCGTTTGTTCCATTTGCTGGCGCTTTTGAATATCTTTTCTAAGCTGTGCAATCCATACCGTTAATGTTTCAGCCGTATCCTGAAGCATATGCTGCATAGCAGATAACTGCCTATTTTGTGCTGCCTCCTCTTTACTTTGGATACTGATTTCTGCTGCGTCGATCTCCTGATTTGGATTCATGCTGTCTTTGTTTTGGATACTGATTTCTGCTGCGTCGATCTCCTGATTTGGATTCATGCTGTCTTTGTTTTGGATGCTGTTTTCTGCTGCGCCAATCTCCTGGTTTGGATTCATACTGTCTTTGAAGAAAGTTTTGATTTGTACGCTGATTTCTGCTGCCTGCGCAAGATCTTTTTCTGCTTGTTTTTGCAGCGTCTTACGCTGTCCGGTGCATTCTGCCATTTTTTCCTGGTTTTCTTTTATCTGCTGTAAAAGCTTCTGTCTTTGTTCCCCCGCCTGTTTCGCTTTTTGCATACATTGTTCTGCCTGCTGTTTAGCCTTTTGGGCCTGTATGCACTCTTTGCTGCATTGTTCCAGACGCTGTGTGAAATACACTTCCAGTTCCTTTGGTGTCTTTGGCACATTATCCGGTACGAAAGCGCAAAGACTTTGCACCATATGCTCCCACTGTTTCCTCTTTTCGTCCAGCTGCCCTTTTGCTGCTGCAAAATCCTGGTTTTGCTTTTGGTACTGCTTTTGAAGTAATTCCCCTTTTTCTTCCGACTCCTTTATCCATTGATCTAATGTTTGCTTGCGGCTGTTTTTCTGACTGGCTGACTGTATAGAGCGTATGATATCTGTTTCGTTTTGCTCAATTTGACTTTCTTTTTGCGCCAATACCTCCTGTAAGTGCAGCAGCCATACATTTGCTTCTTCTTGTTCTGATTTCATATCTATGCTTGCAGCATCAAATAATTCTTCTGCTGCTTGTACCACTGCCTGCTTTTCTTCTTCCAGCTGTTTTGCCAATTGGCCGGCTTTTGCACTCAGCCGCTCTGTGTTTGCCTCCGCTTTTGTCAGACGCTGTTTTTCCTGATCTAAATTTTCTTTTTTAGGCACTTCTTTTGGCACTTTTGCAATGCTTGGATGATGTTTCGAGCCGCAAACCGGACAGCAGTCGCCTGGATTTAACCCAGACGCAAGTAACCCTGCCTGTGCATCAAAAAAAAGCTTCTCCATCTTGCGGTAAGAACTGCTGATTTGTTCTTTTTCTGCAAAGGAAAGCTGGTATGCTTCTTGTGCATGAAAAAGCTCCTCACAGCGGCTTAGACATACTGCTGCCTGCTTTTGCAATTTCTCACAGCTTCGTTTTTGCTCTGCAAGCTCCTGTTTTTGCTGTTCTAATCGGATCAAATCCATGTATGCATCTTTGACGCTTTCCCACTCGCTTTTCCACTTGTGCAGCTGTTCTTGCTGCGTGTCTACTTGTGCACACAGTTTGTCAAAAGCTGCTTTCTCACGTTCTGCCGCCTGCTCATATGCGTCCAGACTGCTTTGCTGTTCGAGCAAAGACTGTAATTGGCGCTCTGCTTCGTCTTTTTGATGCTGGCAGTGTACTTCCTGCCCAGCTGTTTTTGCAGCCTGTTCTTGCTGCTCTTGATACCTTTCTTCCTCTGTCCGTAGATCATGCTCCTGTGCCGCTAAAATCTCAAGTTCCTGCGCATACTGCTGCGCTTTGTCCTGAATATTCTCCTGCTCTAAGATATCCTGTGCCAAAGCCTCCTGCTGTGCCTGCAGCCTTTGTTTGAGCTGCTCTGCCTGTATCAGCTGTGGTTCCAGGTCTATGAATTGATGAATCTGCGTACGCGTCTGTGCGATCTGATTTTCGTATGCAGCCGCTTTTGTCTGCACCTCACAAATACGTTCTTGCTGTGCCTGCAGCCTGTCTATTTCTGTTGTCAATCCGTTCATTTGCTGATGCAGGCTGTTTTTTTGATGCTCCAGCTCTGCGGTTTGATGTTCTAACCGCTGCATTTCTTCCCCAAGCGATGCAAAGCTTTGATAGGCTTTTGTTTTTTCTTTTAAGCAGCTCTCTGTCTCTGTCTTTTTTTGAGACAATGCTGTCCTATTCTCCTCACCAGCGCAAATTGCCTGTTTCCATGCCTGCTGCTCTGCCTGCGCCTTAGCAAATTCATCAAACAGCAGTAACCGTTCTTGCTGTTCTTTCATGAGCAGTGCAATCTGCCCTAATTCTTCCGCCTGCGTATCAGCCTCTTTGGCACAGGCTTTTGCACGTGCAAATTCTGGCTCATGCTGTGTCAGCTGCTTGTAGTATGCTGCCAGTTTTTCCAGCTGTTCTTGAATCTGGTGAAACGTGTCGATACGCTGGTCTTCTTTTTTGATTTGCAGATCTAACTGTTTCATTTGTTCATCCAGCTTTTGAAACGCTTCTTTGTCTTCCTGGCATAACTGTTCCAGCAAGCCTACCCCTTCATCGATTCTGCCGTCAAAATCTTCTTTAAAAAGCTCCTGCATGCTTTTTCCAGCAGGCGTATCTTGCGTATACAAAATACTGTCCATGTACTGACGGATGCTCCGCTTTAATTCGCTGTACTCTTTTTCCTGTATTTTGACTGTTTCCCGCAGCCGCTCCTGTAATTGCTGATAAATCCCGGTCTTAAATATTTGGCGAAAAATCGTACTGCGCTCCTCTGTGGATGCCAGTAAAAGCTTCTGGAAATCACCTTGTGCAATCATAGCTATTTGGGAAAACTGTCTGCGATCCAGGCCAATTAATGCAGTCACTGCCTTTGTAACTTCTTTAGTTTTTGTCACAGGAGGCCGCTCATCCGGATAAATCAGCTGTGCCTGTGCTCTTTGCAGTGTATAGCCTTCTCCCCGTCCTTTGGGGCGCAGATATTCTGGATTTCTTTTGATGGTATATTGTTTCTTTCGAAAGAAAAAGACAAGCTCTACATAAGTCGGTACATCTTCCTTTGCATATTTACTGCGCAGCATTTCAGATTTTCGTACATTGCCGCTTGCTTCTCCATATAATGCAAAGGTAATCGCGTCAAAAATTGTCGTTTTTCCTGCACCCGTATCGCCTGTAATGACATATAACCCGTGTCCGCCCAAACGTTCAAAATCTATCTCTGTATGAGCAGCATACGGGCCAAAAGCACTTAACGTTAGTTTGATTGGTTTCATGATTTGTCCTGCTTTTTTGCTTTCTTTTACATGCTATGATGTCAGTTCTTCCAGCAGCTTTTTCACAAATGCTGTCTGTTCCTCATTCATCGGCTGATTGTTCTGCAATTCGTAAAACTCCTCAAATAAATCAATTTCCGATTTCTTTTCCATCTCAGCCGCTGCATCTATCTCTCGGTTTTGTCTGGTACGGCTATTGTCATATTCCAGCTGCATCAAGTTTGGATAAATCGTACGCAGCTTTTGCATGCCATCTGGGATATCTTCTTCATCCGTCAGTGTAATCTGCAGATAGTCCTCTTGGTTCATATCCTGATAAAAAGCCCGCGCCGTTACTTCCAGATAGGTACCGCGAATTTTGCGCATATCGCGTAACGGAACAAGCGGTATCATCTGGTACTGGATCAAGCCTTTATTCTTACATTCTATAACAGTTACAGACTTTTGCTGTGCTGCTTCTGAAAAAGAATATTTTAACGGAGTCCCGCAATAGCGTACCGTCCTGCGCCCAATCCACTGCGGGCTGTGGATATGGCCTAATGCAACATAATCAAATACATCAAATACTTGTGCATCCACATTGTCAAGTCCGCCCACAGAAACTGTCTCTGAGTCGCACCGTCCTGCTCCTGTTACAAATTGATGTGCGACCAAAATATTCCGTTTCGCCGGATCTACGTTCATGCGCGATATGGCCAGTTTCACTGCATCCTGATAGCTTTCCGGCAAAATTGTCTCTGTTTCTGTTGAAAGTGCATGGCCCACAATCACTGGTTTTACAAACGGCAGCAAATATATGCATAATTCTCCGTACTGATCTGTCAAAGTGATTTTTGTTGTATTTCCGTTATAGATTGATGAATTGTAAATCTGACGCCCGCTCATCAGCTGTGCCCCAAATGCAAGCCGTTCTGCAGAATCATGGTTGCCGCTTATCAGGAAGACTTTTTTCTTATGGTCTGCAAGCTGCGTCAAAAAACTGTCAAAAAGCTGTACTGCTTCGGCAGACGGCACAGGCTTGTCATAGATATCTCCTGCAATGATAACGCCATCTGCCTGCTCAGCATCTGCATATGACACGATTTGATTTAAAATATATGCCTGATCCTCTATCATAGAAAATTCGTGGATTCTTTTTCCAAGATGGAGATCTGAAATATGAAATAATTTCATTCGTATCCTCGTAATTTAAACAAATTCTGCTCTACAGCATTGTTTGGCGCAATGCATCTGCGCTTTGTCTGCTCAAGTATGCTGGTGCCACATCCAGTACTGTCTTGCAGCCGCACTGTCCTTCCTGGTTCATGCGGTAAGCTGCCCTTGCGTAAGCTACTAAAATGCTTGCTGTAAATTCCGGATTGGAATCCAGTTTTAGGCTATATTCAATCACATGCTGATGTTCCAGCTGGTGTCCTGTTTTTCCACTGCGCAAAACAACGCCTCCATGTGGAATACCGCTATGGTTTTTATTTAATTCTTCCTGTGAAATAAAGTGTACCGTTGTATCATAATCTGCGAAATAATTTGGCATTTCTTTAATTTCTTTTTCAATTTTTGCCAAATCTGCCCCTTCTTTCACAGTTACAAAGCATTCTCTTGTATGCTTTTGTCTCGTAGACAGCTGCGGCATTTCTCCGTTTCGTACCTGGTCTAATGCCTTTGGTACTGGGATGGTATATTGTTTTGCGTCCGCTACCCCTTCAATTCTGCGGATAGCATCTGAATGCCCCTGGCTTACGCCTTTTCCCCAAAATGTATACGTCGCCCCTTCCGGCAGGACAGCATCTGCATAAACGCGGTTTAAAGAAAACATGCCTGGATCCCATCCTACTGAAATCATGCCGATTTTTCCAGACTCTTTTGCCGCTTTGTCAACATTTGCAAAATGCTGCGGTATCTTAGCGTGTGTATCAAAGCTGTCCACAACATTAAAATATTTTACATATTCTGGTGTCTGTACTGGCAAGTCGGTTGCACTTCCGCCGCAAAGCAGCAGCACATCAATCTTGTCCTGATAGCTTTCCAATTTGCTCACATCATAAACAGGCACATGTTCTGTCAATATATGCACACTTGCTGGATCTCTGCGTGTAAACACTGCTGCCAGTTCCATATCATCATTTTGCCTAATTGCACATTCTACACCTCGTCCAAGGTTTCCATATCCTAAAATTCCAATCCGAATACTCATGATTCACATTCCTTTCTGATTTACACTTTACTCTTAACTTCTTGTTTTCTGACATAGATTTTAGCGAACTTGTCATGAAGGGTCAAGAGTCATCTATCATTTTTTTTAGAAAACAGCCGATATAGTTACTGTTCACACAGGACTTTGCATTTACTGCAAAGTCCGTAAGAAAATGATTCAGGAGTGCAAAAATTCCATTGCCGAAGGCAGTTTTAGATCATTTTTTGCATGTTACTGAGAACGGAGTGTACAGTAACGATATAGGGTTTATAGTTCACACAGGACTTTACATTTACTGCAAAGTCCGTAAGAAAATGATTCAGGAGTGCAAAAATTCTATTGCCGAAGGCAGTTTTAGATGAATTTTTGCATGTTACTGAGAACGAAGTGTACAGTAACGATATAGGGAAAAAGAAGAAAGGAGATATTAGCTATGCATGCAGCAAATATAACACAACTTATTGATTCTATGGAACAAACTATAAAAATGCAAAGCCGTGCCAGAGCGCAGCGAAGGGCAGATGATGTGCAGCGCGAAAAAAGTGAATTTCAAGAAAAACTGCGCCGCAGCGCTGTCAGCAAAATGGAGCTGAACAGCACGGTTTCCAAAATCAAAGGAGACGAAGAAGCTGTCCGCAGAGATCAGCTTATGGGGCTTATGATGTCAGGATTTTAAGAAGCAATCAGCCCGTAAACGCAGCATTTGTGTGCATTGACGGGCTTTTGCTCTTTTGTACATTATGTTTCGCTTTTTTTCTTGCCAGTGCTTTTTTTCTTTTTTGGCAGGGGCAGCTCTTTGCATGTCGCTGTCACAAATTCAACCAAAAAATCGCGGTTTTCAATTTCTTCGATGAGAAAATAAGGCTTTGCCCCTTCATAAGGTGGCACCATTTCCAAATCCGGCCTTTGCTGTTTCCCTGCTTCTGTGATTTTAATGAAAAGCTGGTCATTACAAATCAATGCAAAGATTTTGCCATCACAGTACATTCCATATTCACCAAACATTTTGCGGTAGGTAATTACTCCCGCTTCTTCTAACTGGTCTGCAATATATTGTACAAATTCTGGTTTACTCGCCATTTTTGCTCTCCTTTCTTTTATTTGTCCAGTACACTTTTTATGGCTTTGCCGATAGTTGCCCGATATATAATGGAAATGACAATCGTAGCTGCAAAGCAGGCTGCTACATACGTATATTTTCCAGCTAACGAAACTTCTCCCTTTAATAAATAAGGTTTTAATATCTTCATTGGCAGCCGCTGCAATATATATAATTCAAACAAAAATGCACCCATCCACTGTAAAGGTATACTGTCAATTACAAACCGCATCGTAAACGTAACGATTGCCGCAACAAAGCAAACGATCCAACATTGATATATGACAAAACTAGCTCCCCGATAAAGATAGCAAACGCAAAATCCCATGGAAAACACGAATTCATAAAACATCCATGATGCAAAGCTTTCATTTAATGAAGATTCTATTTTACTTCGAAACAGTGAAAAAAGCATCCCCCATATATAACAGAGTATCGTATCATACCACCAGTAATCTTTGCCAGCCCAGCATACAATCGCGATATAATACAAACATAAGCAAAAGATCCCAACGACCGCTTTTAAATAATTGCTCTTAAAGACCCGCATCGCAGCATACGTAAATAGATAGAGGCATAAAACGCAAAAAATATACCAGTTGCTATTGCCAATACTTTCCCATCCAATCAATGAAAGCAATATTTTCGATATGCTGAAATGTTTGCCCGTCAAACGCCGATACAGCCAAAACAGCATAATCGCGCTGTCAAACTGCAGTAAAACTTTAAGAATTCTTTGGATTGGGATCTTTTGCACATAAGTCTCCCCTTTTCTTTTTATGGATTCCATGACCCCATATCCAGAGTAAAAGAGAAACATTGCGACAATGCACTGCCCCATAATTCTTCTTACAAACTGGTACGGTTCATCCAGATATGGGTGTGAAAAATCTGCGTATCCCTGCACATGTGCCAAAAATACCATACACAGAAAAAATCCTTTGATACTGTTTGTCATTTTTAATGACATATAGTCTCTTGTGCCCCCATCTGCTGCCCTTAATCCCACCACAGCAACCAATAGCAACAGCAAAAATATAAAAGTCATTGCCTCATATCTCCTCTGCTAGTCTGCTATCAGTATAGCACACTTATTCCTGCGAAAAAACCCATTAGTATACGATTGGGGATTTTTTTCATACATCCATGCGCAGTCTTTCTACAATACTTTGCTTTTCCAAGTTCTTAAAACACAAATAAGGGAGCAGCACTGCAAATAGCAGCACAATCGGCGTGCAAAGATGCAGCGGAAGTAGCGTGAACCGGAAAGTAGTAAAGCCTCCTGCCACCATACTGCGGATGATTACGCCAACAGCCAGCGTGCTGACAAGGTAGGATGCAGCCAGTGTGATGGCAGCATACATCAGTCCTTCATACATCAGCATCTTACAAAGCTGCTTTTTGGTCATGCCTATACTCTGAATCATCGCAAACTCTCGTTTGCGGGATACAATTGCTGTAATCATAGAATTTATAAAGTTCAATACACCAACTAAGGCAATGACCACACTAATGACGTTTCCCATAATAGCAGAAGCGCGGGTTTCCGTGTCATACTGCTGTACCATAGATTCCCGTGAGGTCACAGGCAGGCTGGCATCCACTGTAGCTGTATAATTATCCAGCCAGTTTTGCATTGTATCGATATGTGCACTGTCTACACTTAAAAACAGTTTCCGCATTGTATTGTCCGGCCAATTTTTTTGAAAGGCGTTTGCAGGCAGGATAAAAGAAAGCGTCAGTACGTCTGCTGCGCCCTGCTGCACTGCGCCCTCAAATATAGGCGTTACGGGACGAACTGCTGCCATGACGGTATATTCCTTCCCGGCAAGTGTGACTGTGCTGCCTACGTCTGGTACAGGAAGAAGATCCTGCTGTTTTTCTGTTCCTACATCAGGGCCTTCGACCAGCACATAGCGGCCAGTGGCAAAATCAGCAGCGTCAAATGTTCCTTGTATCAAGTATTGCTCCTTGGAAATCGTATCCAGTGCAATACCATCCATCCCATACACATTGGCACCTGCCCTATGATCCTCTAGTGCCTGTATGACCTGCTGTGCGCCTTTGGCATCATAAGAAGCCCAGTCCGCCAGCATATCCTCCGTGTAAAAGCTGCCGATATTTGCAGCAGTTTTATTATCTAACTGCCAATCCATCCATGCAGAGTACAAGTGTCCTGTATCCTCCACACCCTCCTGCGCCTCTAGCTTAGATATTAAGTCTGCATTTAATGTAGTGCCTTTTGGATCGTACCCGCCAATATAATCCTCGCTGGTAACGTCTGCTATCTCAAAGTCAGTAATCGTTAAGTCCGCCAAATACTTCTCCATATCAAATGCTGCATTCTTTGCGTAAAAACAGCAAAGAAGTACAAGGCCCAAAGTCAGTGAACAGATCACAATCGCAGTACGCTGCTTATTGCGTCCAAGGTTCGCCCATGCCATCCCCACAAGAGAACTGCCAGATTGACTGGATTTTTTCTTTTTCTTGCTATGTGTAACAGCATCATTCATCCGCAAAGCCTCTACTGGAGATACTTTTCCGGCAAGGCGTGCAGGACGAAGACACGAAATCATGACTGTCAGCCAGGCAAAAACCGCAGAACCTAAAAAGATCAGCGGATTCGCAGACACTGTGCCGCCTTCTTCCAATGTTCCGGTAAAAGTTGGAACCAGCACCATACCAAGCAGCCAGCCCAATACAAGGCCAATCGGAATACCAAACATGCATAAATATCTCGCCTGCCTATGAATCACTTTCTTGATTTGCCGGTTTGTCGTGCCAAGTGTTTTTAATTTTCCGTAAAACTGTACATCTGCTGTAACACTGATTTGAAAGATGTTGTAAATAATCAAATAGCCTGCCATAAATACGAGTACCATACAAAGGTACATCGGCAGCACTTCCTGCAGTGCTGTAGCACCCATCTCCGGTGAGTAGGCCAGATTGACGCTGTACGATAGATCATCCAGTCCGGTATCTGCCAAGATCTGATCCATTTCTGCTTCGATTTGTCTGTCACTGTATAAATTGATCTGCACCATGTACAAGCCGAATATCCCATTCTTTGCAATAGGTTGGCTATCGATCATCTGTTTTGCATATTCCTGGCTCACCCATGCCATGCTGGCATAGCTAGATTCGTTACTCTCCCAAAATCCACAGAGTGTAAACTCTGTGCGTATTTGCTGTGCGTTTTGATCCGTGATATCCTTACTCCATTCCAAAGTAACCGTCTGGCCTATTTCGTGTGGGATACCCAGGCGGTCTAGTGCAATGGTATCTAACGCTATGTCATTCACAGACTGCGGCATCCTGCCAGTTGTCGGAGCGGCAAAATTGTGAGCCGCATAACTGTCATCCGCCCAGCGGATCTCGACTTGACGCCCAGCCAGGTTGCGGTTTTCTGCCAGACCAAGTACAATACTTTGACCAAGCTCTTTTACATCCGGGTGGGCGGCTAACTTTTCCGCCTGCTCAGGAGTAATATCCTTGCAGCTAACCTGTGCGTCATAGCCAGTCTGTCGGAATGTCATTTCAATCAAGTTCTCGCGCATGCTCTGTGCCAAGGTAAACAGTGTTGAAAACATCAGTGTTGTCATTAGAATCGCCAGAACAGCTACCAAATTACGTGTTTTATTTTTGCGAAGTGTCCGCTGGCTGATTGCTTTGAGCGGGTAAAAATTTTGCTTTTTTTTGCTTCTAATCATGATACTGCCCTCCTTACTGCACTGCAATGCGTCCGTCTTCAATCCGAATGATACGGTCTGCCATCTGTGCAATTTCCGGATTATGGGTGATCATCACAATCGTCTGATGAAACTCCTTGCTGGACATTTTTAATAGTCCAACCACATTATCACTGGTCTTTGTATCCAGGTTGCCTGTCGGCTCGTCAGCCAGAATAATAGAAGGTTTGCTGGCCAGGGCACGCGCAATTGCTACACGCTGCTGCTGACCGCCAGAAAGGTTGTTAGGCAGGCTATCTAGCTTTTTCTCCAAACCAAGCAGCCGCACCACCTGCATGATAAATGTCTTGTCAGGCTTACGGCCATCTAATGTAATCGGAAAAATGATGTTTTCCCAAACATTTAAAACAGGTACCAGATTATAATTCTGAAAGATAAAGCCGATCTGTTTCCGCCGGAAAATAGTAGCCTGCTCATTGTTTAACTTGCTAAGCTCTGTGTCGCCAACCATGATACTTCCTGCGCTTGGGGTATCCAGTCCTCCCAGCATATGCAGCATGGTCGATTTTCCAGAGCCGGAAGTGCCGATTATCGCGGTAAACGTTCCCCGCTCGATTTCTAAATCTACGCCATCCAGCGCCTTTACTAATGTTTCACCTTTTCCATAATATTTTGTGAGGCCAGTAGCCTTTAAAATGCTTTCCATAAGTCATTCCTCCTTGTACGCTTTGAAGCAGGGCTTCTTTTGATACGTTTCGTCTACCAGTTAAACGTCTCATTTTGAAGCAGGGCTTCTTTTGATATGTTTAGTCTACCAGGCGAACGTCTCATTTCAGGTACAAGAAAGGTACATTTTTGTAACTTAGCAAGTTTATTTTTATTATACTTTCAAAATCATTCTTTCATAATTACTATTTCATAATTATTTTTTCATAATTACTATTTCATAATTATTCTTTCAAAATTATTCTTTCATAAATTATTCTTTCATAATTATTCTTTCCAGCGCATACGCTCCGTCAGGCTGCCTTTTGTAAGAAATCGCAGACAAATTAACGGAACTGTTTCCGCCAAAAGCAGGATCAGCGGCAGCAGCAGCCATAGAGGCAGCAGGGAAAACCGATAGACAGAGCACCAAGATCCTATAGCCTCTATGGCAGCAGGCATTACAATGGCTGAAAAGAATACCGCTGCAGGTATAAGCAATACGATCATCAACACAGCATGAAAACATCCCTCCAAAAGCAGCAGGCAGCGTAGTTGTGCGACTGTCATTCCTAAGCTTTCATAAACTGCAAACTCTGATTTGCGGCTGACTGTCTTGGCTACCAGCATATTTACAAAGTTTATGAGCGCAATTCCAAGCATCACCAAAGCAACGACCAGTTTTGGCAGTACCATATTCATCCTGGCTGCTTCAAAGTTTGCATGGTACTCACTGCGGCGCGTAATACCTATCCCCTTATTAAGACCCTGCTCGTAGTGATCCAAGTAAGCCTCAAAGCTGTCCTGCTGTGCTGGATCAATGTCCACGGCCAGCTGGCGGTAGCCTTGTTTTGGAAACAGTGTATGAAATTGCTCCATTGGCAAAAGATACGCAATATGGAAAGCAGCTTGCGCACTGTTTGCACCTTTTAGATAAGCGTCATCATGCATTACCGAGCCCAGTACTGTGTAGGTGCGTCCCATAAGTTCTACGGTTTCACCCGCCGCCGGAGTAGAAATGCCTTCCTTGTATGCACCTGCAGCCAGAACGTAGTCCCCGGAATCAAATGCTTCTGCATCAAACTGGCCGCTTGTAAAAGGACAATGATCCAGCACATATTGTAAATAAGCTCCATCCAGTCCTATCATCAGGCCAATATATTCACCAGTTTGCTCCAGCTGATCCAGACCGTCGCACCAGTTAGGATAAGGTTCCTGGGATTCTCTCAGCGTCATCGTTTCATCATAGGGCTGGTTATAGTAGTCTACAATACGCTGGCGCAGTTTTTTTTGTGCAGTAAGTCTCGTTTCATGGCTTTTTAAAGTACTCACAGAAGTAACCTCTGGACGTGCCTGTAATTCCCTAACGGTTTCCTCTGTAATGCTGCAATTGTTCTCATTATACTGCTGTACAGGGAGGTATGCTGATCCATCCGTAAGATGATAATCCCATGGAGAAGTCACAGATAAGTAAATATCTTCCCGAAAGCTCACATACTGTATCCAAACGGAACTAAGCAGCACCATGGCAAGCAGCAAAGTTAACGCTGACCAGACAGTACGCCATCGGTTCCAGGCAAAGGTTGTACGCAGCGCCATGCCCGCAAGTGTCATATGTCCATCCGGCCTGTGTCTATGTCTGGGCAGACGGCCCGTAGCAAAATCAGCCGTCTGTACCGGCGTCATACGAGACAGACGGATTGTAGGAATCAAGCAGGCGACCAGTGTTGTAAGCAAGGTGCAGAGTGCTGCAAACGCAAAAGGTGTCCAAGAGAGAAAATGCAAGGCAGGATTTTCTTCCATACCTGCAATTACCCGTCTGGTTATAAAAAAATGCAGGCCAAATCCCAACATCCATCCAGGAAGAAAACTAAGAAAAGAAACTGCAAAGCCCTTCTCCAACAACAAGCGGCAAATCTGTCGTGGTGTCATTCCCAGCGCCTTTAGTCCTGCATAATACAACGTATCCTTTTGTACTGCCACATGCACAATGCTGTAAATCATCAAGTATCCACATACAAGCACCAGTAGAATGGGCGCATAAAACGGCATCGCCTGCTCGGATGCCAGCTCTTTTTGCGCTTCTTGATAGGCAGGATTTGTTGTAAAACTCACCTGTGCAACGCCCTGTTCTTCCAAAATAGAAGCAGCCTGTTCATCCAGATTTTTCGGTTGGTACAGATGAACCCCCAAAGTAATGTTCTGGCTGTCTTGATCCTGATAACCGGGAACTAGTTTCTGCGCAGTGTCCGCAGAGATCCACGCACAGGCTTCTGTAAAAACCGTAGAGCTGGCCCACCAGCCGCACAGGGTAAATTCTGACGTATGTATATTTCCATCTTGATCCGTCCAAATTAAATCTACTGGCGTTCCTAATTCATGGGGAATACCTAAAGAATCCATTGTAAACTCATCCAACGCAATTTCAGGTTTTTTTATTGTAGAATTTTCTTTTGCCGACGCATCAAGGTTATTTGGTAAATTTCCTTTTGTAGGAATAGACAGCACAGTTTTTGCATAAGCCTTGTCCGTAACAGCCAGTGTAACCAGCCGCTGTCCAAGCATGGGATCTGTAAGCTGCCCGATTGTACTTATGCGCACAGTATTTTTTATATTTGCATTTCCTACAATAGTATCTGCCTGCTGATTGGTTAGTCCGGTATAGCGTATATGGCTAGTCGATCCATAAGAATATTGATAGTTCAGCAAAAAAGCCCCCTCAACAGAACTTCCCAGCAGCAATACAAAAGTATACAGCGCTGTAACTAACATCACTGCCAATATCAGAATCGCATTTTTACTGCGATGAAATTTAAAGTCGCGCTTTAGCAGTATACGACAGATCTTCAGATTATTATTTGCAAGCATCACGACTCCCCCTATCCATAGATGCGACCATCTTCCATACGGATCACCCTATCTGCCATTTGCGCGATCTCAAGGTTATGTGTAATCATAACAAGCGTCTGATGATAGGTATCCACAGACAGCTTCAGCAGCCCCAGCACATTTTGACCGCTCTTGGAATCCAAATTTCCAGTAGGCTCATCTGCTAAAAGAATCGAAGGCTTTGCAATCAGCGCCCTCGCAATCGCTACCCGCTGTTGTCCGCCGCCGGAAAGCTGTTGCGGATAAGATTGCAGTCTATCCTTTAATTGTAAAAGTTCGATAATTTCAGAAAAAAACACTTGATCTGCTGTTGTCCCTGCAAGGCTTAACGGAAACAAAATATTTTCTTTGACTGTAAGCGTGGGAACCAGGTGAAAGCTTTGGTAAATAAACCCAACCTTACTGCGCCGAAACACTGCCAGTTCCTTTTCTTTCAGACCGGATAACTGGACGCCGTCCACCACAACTTCTCCTTCATCAGGCGTATCCAGCCCGCCAATCATGTTAAGCAGCGTAGTCTTCCCTGAGCCAGATGCACCGATGATTGCCGTAAACTTTCCCTTCTCAATAGAAAGATCAAGGCCATTCAAAGCATGTACTGCGCTTTCTCCTTTGCCGAAGGTTTTATGCAGATGTTGTACTGTTACGATGTCCATAGTTTAACTCCTCTGTGATCGATTCTTTCTGGATGACCGAGGCCCTTTATTTCTAAACTTTAAATGATAGAAGCCTGTATCCAAAACCTATCTTTAACCCATAATTTAATTCCTAATTTATTAAATATACAGAAAAAGTCGTCCCTTCACCTATTTTGGATTTTACGCTAATGTATCCCTTTTGCCTGGTGACAATTCCATTGGCCAGGTATAAGCCAAGGCCCACACCTTCTTCTGCAGCAACTTCTTCTGCCCGGTAGAACCGCTGAAACAAATCATGGTAATGTTCTTTCTTGATTCCTATCCCAGTATCTGAGATATCAATACGGGTATAAAACTGCCAGGGACGTACCGTAATTGAGATTTTGCCTCCAGCGGGTGTGTACTTAACTGCATTATCTAGGATATTGGCAATAGCTTCTGCTGTCCACTTCTGATCATGCTGCACTTTGATTTCTTCATCGCATGCAGCAGACAGCTCTATATTTTTTTGTCCCGCTTTTGCCCATACCGTATTGATCGCCTGTACAATGGTATCGTTAAGACGGGCTTCAACCGGATTAAGGGTAAATGTACCGGTTTCCAGCCGCGACATTTTAATAAGAGACTGCATCAGAAAATCCAACTTACTGATTTGTGCGTCCATTGTATTCAGAAACTGTTCTTGTTTTTCTTTTGGAACATCCGGGCGCTGTAAAATTCCAGTATAAAGCTTCAGATTCGCAATCGGTGTTTTTACCTGGTGCGAGATGTCGCTAACCAGACTTTGTAAGGTCTGTTTATCGCGCTGGCTCTGCAGCCGGCCCTCGTGCATAATGTCATAATACTGCATCAGCTTTCCCTGCACCTTTGCTGTCAAAGAATCTTCATACGGATGAAAATTCTCTGGTTGGCGGCCTGCAATCGCAGCATCTAATGTTTCACAAACTTCATCTGCAAACTGCCCAATCTGATACCGCTGCAAAGCTGCCGTCAAACCAGCAAGCAGAAACATACCGATACACACCGACACTAAGCCAACTCGCACAGATGGCCATGGAACATAGGACCACAACATCCAGAATAACGTTGCCATTAGACCAGCAGATGCTAATACCAGTAACCAATAGAGTATTGCAGACTGTTTGCTTTTCATCGCTGCGCCCCTTTCCAAATATATCCCATTCCACGAACTGTCTGAATATAGGAATGTGTATAATCCTCGATTTTAGCGCGCAGGCGATTCATCGTTACAGTGAGTGTATGATCATCTATAAAATTTCCCTCGCTGTCCCACAATTTTTCCAATAGAACCTGTCTTGTGAGTATGTATCCTGTATTCTCTGTCAATACACGCAACAGCTTATACTCATTTGGCGTTATTGACAATTTTTCTTTTCCACGCCAAGCAGTCAATGCGGAAAAATCCAGTACTAAAAAGCCATCGCTCCATTGTTGCGCCGTTGTCTCCATCGCAGTCTTACTGGCTCTGCGCAATACAACTTCCACGCGGCGCAGCAATATCTGCATATGAAAAGGTTTTGTCACATAGTCCTCTGCGCCTAAATCAAAGCCTTCCAGCACATCTTGTTCTAAATCATTTGCTGTTAAAAAAATCACTGGCAGTTCTGGCCGAACCCGCTTTATTGTACGGCATAGGTCAAAGCCATTTCCGTCCGGCAGATTCACATCCAGCAAAACCAAATCAAAATGATCTTCATTCATTAGTTTCTCTGCTTTCCTGCAATTATAAGCAGCAACAGTAAGGTAGCCGCTATTGTCAAGCTCAAAACACAATCCAGCACTTAATGCCAGATCATCTTCTATCACTAAAATTCTCATTTTTATTACCTTCTTGCTTTTGCTATTTTTTTCACTTTCCTGCTGTCTTTGACAGCAGCTAAGCAGCCTGTCATCTATTCTCTTAATCCGCCCTATTATATTTCTTTTTTTGGAAGAATGCAAGCGGATCTCTTGTGCAAGATCTGCTACTTAATACGTCTAAGTTACTGTTCCAACCTTCGGTGCTCACAGTACCTGAATGCAGCCTATTGGAAGTTTGCCTGATGCAAAACCCTGGTTGAAACAGTAACACGTCTAGTTCTCGGTTAGAGCTATTTCAATTGCTTTCTTTATCACAGTGCTTGAATTTGTTGCTCCTGATACTGTGTCAACATCTATTTTCTGTTCTTTCATGATTCTGTCTACAACAATTTCTGCAGGGGTTCCGCGCCCATTTTTATGTTCTAAAAGATCAATCTTTATGATCACTCCATTCTGAACGGTTACTTCCACTTTTGCATAAATAAAATCCACATTATATTCTCCAACATAAACTCCGTCAGGGACATCGGAAATATCTAAGTTATTAACCGTTGTTTCCTTTACCGCCCTTTGATAGTCTGCCACACTTTTTAGATAAATTACCATAAAAAACAACCCAATCAGGCAAATAAGAATTATCAGGAACAATAGGATTTTTTTCCGGGATAATTTCATCTCAAACACCTCGCAATCTTTTTCATAGTCTGTTTAAGCAGTTCTCTGATCTTTTTTGCATATGCACAAACTACTTTTCCTATGAGTTTCATGTCTGCTCATAATTATTCTTTCATCGCAATCGAATGATAAATAAGAGAGAAACCATATTCCAAAAACTCACTTTTTGATAAACCCATTGACTTTTTAATATATTCTTCTTTGTTTGCGGCAAGCTGAATGATTCCGGAAAGCATACCCCAAAAATTAAATATAGCTGGTATAATTTTCAAATCTCCCCTTAAATCGCCTTTTTCCACACCAGATAATAAAAAGTGTTTTAGTTTTTCATTTATTTCTTCCCCGATTTGATAGGTTTCCTTTTCTTCCGGTAAATAGTCATAATTCTCAAAATCAATGTTGATTTTATCCAATACCATTCTGAAATAAAACGGAAATTCTTCCTGGTACTGTACCAATCCACGACAAATACAACGATATCTTGCTTCTGTACTTTCGTGCTGTGCCAGCGCAGATGAAATATAGTCATAAAGTTTTTTCATACTGTTCCATACTAAAATACTGACTATCTCCTCTTTATTTTTAAAATATACATATAGTGTTGCCTTGCTGTATCCAGCGACTTTTGCTATGTCGTCCATAGAAGTTGTAGTGATTCCTTTTTCCATGAACAGCTCAGACGCTGCAGACACTATGTTTTCCCGGTGTACGCTTCTAGGCTCTTTCTTTCTCCGTCCCATGTTCTCCCTCTCCTCGTTGCAATAATTAAACTCTCAGTTTAATTATATAGATATCATTTCATCTTGTCAATGAGGTTCTGATATAAATGTTTTCATAGCCAGCCACAAAAGAAGGTATCTCCTTTCATTTTTCTTATAGCGAAAAATAAAAGAGCTAACGCTCCCTCTGAAATTAAAATTCTCCACTTATATAGCAGGAGTTCTCCATAAAAAATTTATTCTTAAAAGGAATAAAGATTTTCATGTAGGTCATAAATGTAGGTACATTTTCTCAAAATCTCACAAACCGCATAAACACTGGAAAATCTGCATAGTTACAGTAAAGGGGCTGTCGCAATAAGGATTGAGTATACAAGATATAGTATTGTTTTGGAATTAAATCCAACTAAATCTTGTATATGTTTTTCTTAGCGCGACAGCCCCTTGGACTTTATAAGTGGCAAACTCGGGATATAGCATATCTCCCGGATAAATTCAAAAATAAATTCCGATGAAGAAGATTAAGAACATGACCGCTGTCGAAGCAAAGCAAGCCGGAGAATACCGTTGTAATATCGCAAGAATGCATGTGTCCGATGCCGACAAAACGGCCTGTTCTTTTTTATAATCACTGGATTTGAGAGGCACAAGGAATAAGATGCCTTTTGGGAATAACAAGGTTTATTCTGTCGTAATGCTCTTTGATTTGCTGATTTTTATATGATGTTCGTGTCATAGCTTCGCCCCTTTACTCTAATTGTGTCAAAGCTTCAAGCTGCCTTGCCATCTGTGTCTTTCCTACCGAAACATTAATGCTTTATACTCTATATGTTCATTCCATAACATATTACGATAGGTTTCCTCTTTCATCATTGACTTAACGATATTATTTTCCTTTTGCAATTCAATAAATATGTGTTTATCCGAATCCTGTACTTTTCGTAATATAATTTCATTTTCTGTAATAATACACTCTCCCATTGCCCAGAACTTTTTATAAATCTTTTTCCCCATTTCATCATTTGTAGCAATATCAATTAAACGTTCTGCCAGCAACGTATTCTCTTTATCCTTAAGAAAATTGATTGCTTCTTTCTTTTTTTCTTCAAAGGTTCTTCCATCTTCTTTTTCTATAATGTCCATAACTTTATGTATTGAATCTTCTATTGAAATTTTCATAACATTAGCAGCTAATGATTGATTTTTCATCTTAACGACCTCTTCCATATAATGATAATTTTTATT